>NZ_AKJP02000031.1:0-298687 GCF_000282275.2 Pseudomonas sp. GM30
CTGACTATCAGTCTGACTCCACAAGCACCCACACGAATTGCTTGATTCAGTTGTTAAAGAGCGGTTGGTTAAGATCTTTCGTCTCAACCGAGGCGCGCATTCTACAGCAGCCTCATTTGCTGTCAAGTGATTATTTTCAGAAGTTTTCGAAGATTTCTTCAACAACTTCAACCACTTGCGCTTCCGATCTCTCGTTAGCGGGAGGCGAATTCTACAGCGTTACACGCTGCTGTCAACACCTCTTTTCCTCCGCTTTCGACCGAGAAGATCGAACCGTCAAAAGAGCCAAACATCACCACTCTTTCAACTCCTTCCAGGCTTCGGTGAACTGAAGCAAGCCGCTGTCAAAAACTGCGTAACTCATTGAATCTCAAGGAGTTTTCCGTTTCGACTGCGCCGGAAGTGGGGCGAATTATAGACCTCCTGAATCTGCCGTCAACCGTTAATTTCAGTTTTCTATCAATGCACCGAAAAAGCCCGCTTCTATATAGACGCAACGGCAGCGAATGCGCAGTATATTGCCCAATAGGTAAAACATTACCCTGATCTCACCTTCGGATGATGCCTCGCAATGACAGACCAACCTCGCTCTCTGGCCTCAACGCTGTTCCCGGTTGGCCTTTTGTTAATAGCCATGGCATCCATCCAGTCTGGTGCCTCTCTGGCCAAGAGCATGTTCCCGGTGGTTGGCGCTCAAGGGACGACAACCCTGCGCCTGATCTTCGCCAGCGTGATCATGCTGTTACTGCTGCGTCCGTGGCGCGCCAGGCTGACCGCTCAGTCCCTGCGCACGGTGATCGTTTACGGCATGGCGCTGGGCGGGATGAACTTCCTCTTCTATATGTCGTTGCGCACTGTGCCGCTTGGCATTGCAGTTGCGTTGGAGTTCACGGGCCCGCTGGCCGTCGCCATCTACGCCTCTCGCCGCGCAATCGACTTTCTCTGGATTGCCTTGGCGGCAGTTGGCCTGCTGCTGTTGATCCCGACCGGAGCGACCTCCACGGGAATTGATCTGGTCGGTGCCGGTTATGCCTTGGGTGCCGGCGTGTGCTGGGCGTTGTACATTCTGTTCGGCCAAAAAGCCGGTGCCGACAACGGCGTAACGACTGCAGCCCTGGGCGTGATGATTGCCGCACTGTTTGTCGCCCCGATCGGCATCGTGCATGCCGGCGCGGCATTACTCACCCCGTCGTTGATCCCGGTCGCCATCGGAGTCGCCATCCTCTCGACCGCTTTGCCCTACACGCTGGAAATGGTCGCCCTCACCCGCATACCAGCCCGCACCTTCGGGACGTTGATGAGCATCGAACCGGCCTTTGGCGCGTTGTCCGGGCTGCTGTTCCTGCAGGAATACCTCACGCTGTCACAATGGATGGCGATCCTGTGCATTATTCTGGCCTCTGTCGGAGCAACCATGACCATGGGCAGTAACGCCAAACCCGTTGTTGCGGCAGATTGAAACAGGATTTGACGAAGGTCTGGCAATTGGCGTTCATTTAGGCCATGTTTAGGCCCCTTAACTCAGTGCCAGGCATGGATTTTTTCGGACAGGGATATCAAACCGCTTAAAGCGCAGGCGAATACAGGCAGACCCGAGCGCCAGACTCGTGGCTACCATAAGGACGGTAATGAAACGAATTTTGATACTGATCGCTGTATTGGCAGTAGCGGGGTGCGCAGCCACCTCCAAGACCCAAGTGAAGCACGGTAAAAAAGGGCTGCACATCAACTGTTCCGGGCTGTCGTCCTCTTGGGACAAGTGCTACACCAGCGCCGCCAATGCTTGCGCCCCAAAGGGCTACAAAGTCATCGCCAAATCAGGGGACGCCGTGGAAGAACCCGGCGACTACCCGTTCGGTCTTAATCCGGCCGGTTATACCAGCCGCAGCATGATCGTCATTTGCAAATGAATCACTCTGGCTGCTCGCCTTGTCGAGCAGCCAACTGACGTCCGATTTCCGCATGACTGGATTTCAATACCGTCCGTTGAATGTCCGGTGTCACCAGCATCCGCGCCACCACCAATGCGCCGACGCATTGCGACAGAATCGCCCACGCCAGGCTGTCGCTCTCCAGAATGTGTGCCCAACTGGCATGCAGCCGACAAATCCACAACTCCGCCTGCTCACGAACCTGATCATCTGAACGGGCGATTTCCGCACCCAGTGTCGGCAAGGCACAGCCCGATTCAGGCTGCTCCACGTGAGCCATGCTCAGGTACTGTTTAAGACAGCGTTCCAGCCGTTCACGGTCCTGCGCTCCCTGCCCTCCCAGTCGCTCAAGGCTCTGACACAGTTCGCGCTCGACGATCGCCGTGAACAGCTCGTTTTTCGACGAGAAGTGGCTATAAAACGCTGCGCCGCTGAGGCCGATAGCCTTCATCAAGCCATCGACACCGACTGTGGAAAAACCCGAACGCTTGGCTGACAACGCGCTGCTGTTCAGCAGTTTTTCTCGGGTTTCCAGCTTGTGACCGGCGGAATACCGCATGTGCTTAACCTCTTGATCGACCGCCTTGACGTTGTCCGGATCCTAGCATAACGTTCGTTCACTTAACGATCGTTTACTAAAGGGATCTACCCATGAATAACAAGAAGGTCGTGTTGGTGGTGGGTGCTGGCGATGCTACCGGCGGAGCGATTGCCAAGCGCTTTGCCAGAGAAGGTTTTATCGCTTGCGTCACCCGGCGCAGTGCCGACAAATTGCAGCCGCTGGTCGAGGCGATTCAGGCCGAGGGTGGCGAAGCGCACGGTTTCGCCTGCGATGCGCGCAAGGAGGAAGACGTCATTGCGTTGATTGAAGAGATCGAAACCCGTCTCGGCTCGATCGAGGCGTTTGTCTTCAACATCGGCGCCAACGTGCCTTGCAGCATTCTTGAAGAAACTGCGCGCAAGTATTTCAAGATCTGGGAAATGGCCTGTTTCTCCGGCTTTCTCAATGCCCGCGAAGTGGCCAAGCGCATGGTCACGCGCCAGCGCGGCACCATTCTGTTCACTGGCGCCACCGCCGGGCTGCGCGGTGCTTCCGGATTTGCCGCGTTTGCCGGCGCCAAACACGGTATCCGTGCGCTGGCACAAAGCATGGCGCGCGAGTTGGGCCCGATGAATATCCACGTCGCCCATGTAGTGGTCGATGGCGCGATCGATACCGACTTCATTCGCAACAGTTTTCCCGAGAAGTACGCGACCAAGGATCAGGACGGTATTCTCAATCCCGAACACATTGCCGAAAACTATTGGTATCTGCACAGCCAGCCACGGGACGCCTGGACCTTTGAGCTGGATCTGCGCCCGTGGAACGAACGCTGGTAAGCCCCACTCCTCCATAACAATAAAGAGAGCGCAGCGAAGATGACGAAAACCGTGGAGTTCTATTTCGACCTCGGCAGCCCTGCCACCTATCTGGCCTACACCCAGCTGCCGAAGATCTGTGCCGACACCGGCACCCAACTGATCTACATCCCGATGCTGCTGGGCGGCGTGTTCAAGGCGACCGGCAACGCATCACCGGCAATGATTCCGGCGAAGGGCCGCTACATGTTTCAGGATCTGGATCGCTACGCCAAGCGCTATGGCGTGCCGCTGAAATTCAATCCGCACTTCCCGATCAACACGCTGATGCTGATGCGCGCGGTCACCGGCATCCAACTGCGCCAGCCGGAACGCTTTCATACATTTATCGATTGTCTGTTCAAGGCATTGTGGGTGGAGGGACGACCTCTCGATGAGCCGGCAACTGTCGCTGCGGTATTGAGCGAACACGGATTCGATCCCAATGAAGTCCTGGCCCTGACCAACGACGAGACAGTCAAGGCAGCCCTGAAGGACAACACCGAGACAGCCATTAAACGCGGTGTATTTGGAGCGCCGAGCATGTTTATCGGCAATCAGTTGTTCTTCGGCCAGGACCGCCTCGATTTCGTCGAAGAAGCCCTGCGTCAGGCTTAGAAAAACCACAGAACCCGGACGCTGCCAGCAGCGCCGGGTTTCAGCCACTCAGATCGCCGCTGTGCGCGTGTTCAGCCACTCCAGCGCTGCGCCTTCCAGCAACGGGCTCAGACGCTCACGCACTTCGGCGTGATAGGCGTTGAACCACTGCTTCTCTTCCTGCGTCAGCAAAGACGGCTCCAGGCAGCGCGTGTCGATCGGGCACAGGGTCAAGGTTTCAAACTTGAGGAACTCACCGAACTCGCTGCTCCCCGCCTCGCGGTTCATTGCCAGGTTCTCGATGCGCACGCCCCAGCGACCCGGACGATAGGTGCCCGGTTCGATCGAGGTGATCATCCCCGGTTGCATCGCCGTTTGCGGTGCCGGTGCTGCCTGATAGGCGATCACCTGCGGGCCTTCGTGGACGTTGAGGAAATAGCCGACCCCATGACCGGTGCCATGGCCGTAATCCACGCTTTCCGCCCAGATCGGTGCACGGGCGATAGCATCGAGCAGCGGCGACAGAATGCCTTTGGGAAACTGCGCCCGCGACAGGGCAATCACGCCTTTGAGCACACGGGTGCAGTCACGCTTCTGCTCAGCCGTCGGCGTACCCACCGGCACCATTCGAGTGATGTCGGTCGTGCCGCCCAGGTACTGGCCGCCCGAGTCGATCAGCAGCAAACCGTCGCCCTCGATCACCGCGTGCTCTTCTTCGGTGGCGTGATAGTGCGGCATCGCGCCATTGGCGTTAAACGCGGCAATGGTGTTGAAGCTCAGCGACACGTAATCCGGACGACGTTCGCGGGCAGCGGTGAGTTTTTCGTCGATGGTCAGCTCGGTGATACGTTCACGGCCCCAGGCCGATTCCAGCCAGGCGAAGAATTCGCACAATGCCGCACCATCCTGTTGCATGGCCTGGCGAATGTGCTGTGCATCGGCCTCGCTCTTCTGCGACTTGGCAAGGGTGGTCGGGTTCAGGCCTTCGACCAGTTTTACCGCGCTGTCGAGGTTATCCAGCAAACCCGTAGTCACCCGCGCCGGATCCACCAGCAGGCTCGCCCCGCTCGGCACGGCACGAAGGGCGTCGTCCACTTCGCGGTAATCGCGCAGCGTCACGCCGTCCTGCTCCAGCACCGCACGCAACTCGGCATCGACTTTGCTCAAGGCCACAAACAACGTTGCTTGCTGTTGATTGATCAACGCAAAAGAAACAAACACCGGGTTGAACGATACGTCGCCGCCGCGCAGGTTGAACAGCCAGGCGATGTCATCGAGGGTGGCGATGAAATGCCAGTCGGCACCGCGCTCGCGCAAGGTATCACGCAGTTTGGAGAGTTTCTCGCCACGGCTGACCGTCGCTTGCGGTGGCAGATGCTGATAGATCGGCGCATACGGCAGGCTCGGACGGTCCGCCCAGACTTCATTCAACAGGTCGATGTCGGTGCGCAGACGCGCGCCGCGAGTCTCAAGCTTGCTGCTCAGCGTCCGCGCCGAAGCCACGGCCATCACCGCACCATCGACCGCCACCACACCACCTTCCGGTGTCTGCTCCGCCAGCCAGTCCAGCGGGCTCGGCTGCCCCGGTTGCAGCTTGACCAGTTCGATGCCGCTGCCCTTGAGTTCCTTGGTCGCCTGCTCCCAGTAACGACTGTCGGCCCAGACCCCGGCGAAATCAGCAGTCACGATCAAAGTGCCGACCGAACCATGGAACCCCGACAGCCATTGCCGCCCTTGCCAGTAACCCGGCAGGTATTCCGACAGATGCGGGTCGGCCGATGGCACCAGCAACGCATGAATGCCTTCGCGGCGCATCAGTTCACGGGTGTGCGCCAAGCGCTGGGGAACCGTTCCTTCGGTCAAAGTCTGGGTACTCATCATGTCTCCTGCCAATCACTTCATCGTTATTGTTCGTAGCCGTGGAATTCGGCTGGTTAAAGCCCTGTCGCCCAGAATGCCGGGGCACTGGCGCAGGCGCCTTTGATCAGTGCTGCCGCCTGATCGACATCGTCGGCGGTGGTGAAACGGCCGAGGCTCAGGCGAATGGTGCGACCGGCCAGCCGGGCGTCGTGCCCCAGTGCCAGCAGCACGTGAGAGGGCGTGTTACTTGCCGAGTTGCAGGCCGAGGTTGCGGAAAACGCGATCGAATGGCTCAAGGCCGCACTGTTGAATTCACCTTCGCTGAAGGTCAGGCTCAACGTGTGTGCAATGCGCTGGCTGGCGCTGCCGTTGAGGCGTACGCCCGGCAGACTCAGCAACTGTTCGAGCAGCCGTGCACGCAGCGCCACGATGGACTTTTTCTCGGCATCGAATTCAGCTGCCGCCAGGGCGAATGCTGCGCCCATGCCGGCGATCTGGTGGGTTGCCAGAGTCCCGGAGCGCAATCCGCCCTCGTGACCGCCGCCATGGATCTGTGCCTGCAAACGCTGCTGCGCCCGTGGGCCGACATACAACGCGCCGATCCCCTTGGGACCGTAAAGCTTGTGCGCCGAAAACGACATCAAGTCCACTGGCCACTGCTGCAGATCGATCGCCACTTTGCCGGCGCCCTGCGCGGCATCGACATGGAACAGCGCGCCACGGCCGCGCACGACTTCACCGATGGCCGGGATATCGTTGAGCGTGCCGAGTTCGTTGTTGACCAGCATCAGCGACACCAGAAAGGTGTCGTCGCGCATGGCTTCGCTGACCGCCTGCGGAGTGATCAGGCCATCGGCGTCCGGCACCAGATAAGTCACCGCGACGCCGGCGTCCTGCAATTGCCGGGCGGTATCGAGAATGGCTTTGTGTTCGATCTGACTGGTAATGATGTGGCCGCCGGCAACGCCGCGGGCCTGGGCCACGCCCTTGAGGGCAAGGTTGTTGGACTCGGTGGCGCCGGAGGTCCAGACGATCTGCGCGGCCTCCGCACCGACCAGTTCGGCGACTTGCCGACGGGCCTGCTCGACCGTGTGCCGGGCCTGCTGGCCGAAGGCATGGGAGCTGGACGCCGGGTTGCCGAAGTTACCGTGAAAACCCAGACAATCGATCATCACCTGGATGACCCGCTCGTCCACCGGGGTGGTGGCGGCGTAATCGAAATACAACGGACGTTTATTCATAAAAGACTCGCAGAGCGTGTTCCGGGATCAGGAGGCTCGTGTCTGCAAACGGCACAGCGCAGCCTTGTGAGCTGCGCCTGGGTTCGAGACCGTCATCAATACCTGATCGGATGCCGTTAAAGAAGAACAACTTCATTTAAAAGTGCGTAGGAACGCTCCTGAAGCCGAGCTTAACAGGCATCGGGCCGGCGGTTGAAGCAATGCGTCAGTGAAAGCTTTCGAGAAGTAACGGGTACAGCGAAATTACCAACAGCGCCGCCATGCCCCAGTTGAACACCCGCAACCAGCGCGGGTCCTTGAGCACGTTACGCAGCAGCGTGCCGCACGCTGCCCAGACGCCGACGCTGGGCAGGTTGATGATGGCGAACACCGCAGCGATCACCACCACGTTGGTGAAGTAACCCTGCATCGGCGTGTAGGTGCTGATGGCGCCGATGGCCATGATCCAGGCCTTGGGATTGACCCATTGAAACGCGGCGGCACCGAGATAGCTGATCGGTTTGGCCTCGCTATCCACGCCATCGCCCACCGGGCCCGAATGAGCAATTTTCCACGCCAGATACAACAGATATGCGGCGCCGACATAGCGCAGCACCGTGTAGAGAATCGGATAAGTCTGGAACACAGCGCCCAGGCCAAAGCCCACCGCGACCACCAAAACGAAGAAGCCGCAGGTGATGCCGAGCATATGAGGAATGGTGCGGTTGAAGCCGAAGTTCACGCCCGACGCCAGCAACATGGTGTTGTTCGGCCCCGGTGTAATCGAGGTAACAAGGGCAAACAGGGCAAAGCCCAACAGCAGATCAAGCGAGAGGGTCATGGGGCAATCCGTCAGGGTCATTCAGGTGTTGACCCTATCGCACGGCAGCGCGCAAACCCACGGACAGTTACGCGAAAATTCGAGCAGTACAGTTTTCGATTAACTCGGACGACCGTGCAGCTGTATGGCTCGCCCGGCGCTCATTTCAGCTTTCTTGTCGAATGGCGACTCGCCCAGCAGTGCGGCTTTCTTCGCGTGATATTCGTCGAAAGACAAGCCGCTGCGGTTCAGCGCTTCCATTGCCAGTTCGCGGGTTTCTTCGGCGGTGTACGGCCGTTGTTCGGGGGAAACGTGGGTCGCGCAACCGGCGAGTACGGAGACAGCGAGCAGCAGCGAAACAGTCAGTAAACGATTCATGGGGAGCGTCCTGGCGGGCGGTGGTAGTCGATGAACAAAGGCTACGCCCGCGCCCGTCCGGGCAAAAATCAACACTCTCAATAGTGGCTATCAGGATTTCAGCTTTAACGCCCTCATATCTCCTAACGATCTATAAATATCGATTAACGTTCTTTTACGGAATAACCAGCAGCCGCTATAAATCCCTGCACCGGCGAACAACTGTTGCTCCAGCAACTGTTGCCCAGGCAACAGCAGATCAACAAACCCGCCCGATATCTGCACAACCGACTCACGCCAGAGCGCTAAGACCCAAGCAAACCGGGCCTCTCAGGAATTGGTACAGCGCTTGCTCAAGCCTTGGCACTGACCCACTGCTCGCTGAGCAACTGTTGATAAAAAGGAACTGATCATGTCGCGTCCCCTGAAAGTCGTTGCCCTGTCCGGCGGCACCTGGCGTCCCTCCCGCACCCTGGTGCTGACCCAAGCGCTGCTGGCCGAACTGGCCGGGCATTTGCCGGTCGACAGTCATCTGATCGAACTCGGTGACATCGCCCGCCCGTTGGGTGGTGCCCTGTCGCGTCAGGAGCTGAGCGCCGAGGTCGAGGCCGAACTGCAAGCCATCGAACAAGCCGATCTGCTGATCGTCGCCGCGCCGGTGTATCGCGGGTCCTATCCTGGCCTGCTCAAGCACCTGTTCGACCTGATCGACCTCAACGCGCTGATCGACACCCCGGTGTTGCTCGCCGCCACTGGTGGCAGCGAGCGCCATGCGCTGGTGCTCGATCACCAGTTGCGACCGCTGTTCAGTTTCTTCCAGGCCGTGACCCTGCCGATCGGGGTCTACGCCACCGAGGCCGATTTCGCCGACTACCAGATCACCAGCGAACCGCTGAAAGCGCGGATTCGCCTGGCCGCAGAACGCGCCGCGCCGCTGTTCGGCACGCAAATCAAACCGCTGCTGAAAATCGCATAAGGAGCTGTTCATGGATGTTTTCTGGTTCCTGCCGACCCACGGCGACGGCCATTACCTGGGCACCACACAAGGCGCGCGCCCGGTCACCCTGAATTATCTGAAACAAGTGGCGCAAGCCGCCGACAGCCTCGGCTACCACGGCGTGCTGATTCCCACCGGACGCTCCTGCGAAGACTCGTGGGTGATCGCCTCGGCGCTGGTGCCGTTGACAGAACGTCTGCGTTATCTGGTGGCGATTCGCCCGGGGATCATTTCGCCCACCGTTTCGGCGCGCATGGCGGCGACGCTTGATCGACTGTCCAACGGTCGTCTGCTGATCAACGTGGTGACCGGCGGCGACCCCGACGAAAACCGTGGCGATGGCAGCTTTCTCAGCCACAGCGAGCGCTACGAAGTCACCGACGAATTCCTCAGGATCTGGCGCCGGGTGCTGCAGGGCGAATCGGTGGATTTCGAAGGCAAACACCTGAAAGTACAGAACGCCAAGGCCCTCTATCCGCCCGTGCAGAAACCGTATCCGCCGCTGTATTTCGGAGGTTCCTCCGACGCGGCGCATGACCTCGCTGCCGAGCAAGTCGACGTGTACCTGACCTGGGGCGAACCGCCCGCCGCCGTCGCCGAAAAACTCGCCGATGTGCGTGAACGCGCCGCTCGGCATGGGCGCAAGGTGAAGTTCGGTATTCGCCTGCATGTGATCGTGCGCGAGACCGCCGAAGAAGCGTGGAAAGCCGCGGACAAACTGATCGAACACATCAGCGACGAGACCATCGAGGCCGCGCAGAAATCCTTCTCGCGCTTCGACTCCGAAGGCCAGCGGCGCATGGCGGCGTTGCACGACGGGCGGCGCGACAACCTGGAAATCGCTCCCAACCTGTGGGCCGGTGTCGGTCTGGTACGCGGCGGCGCCGGTACCGCGTTGGTGGGCGATCCGCAGCAAGTGGCCGCGCGGATCAAGGAGTACGCCGACCTCGGTATCGAGAGCTTCATCTTCTCCGGTTATCCGCACCTGGAAGAGGCCTACCGCTTTGCCGAACTGGTGTTTCCGCTGCTGCCCGAGCCGTATGCAAGTCTGGCCGGACGCGGCGTCACCAACCTCACCGGGCCGTTTGGCGAAATGATTGCCAACGATGTGCTGCCCACCCAAGCCAAGGCCTAAAACGCCCCTGTAGGAGTGAGCCTGCTCGCGAAAGCGGTGTGTCTGCGACGGTGATGTCGACTGTGCTGACCACATCGCGAGCAGGCTCACTCCTACAAGAGAGTCGCGTCGATTTGATGAGGAACACCGCGTGACCGCCGAACCACAAAGCACCCTGCTCTCCCCGCTGCAGACCGCGCGCCAACTGGCCGCCGAATTCGCCCTCACCGCCGTCGAACGTGACGAGCGCGGCGGCACGCCAAAGGTCGAACGCGATGCCCTGCGCGACAGCGGCCTGCTGGCCCTGAGCATTCCCACCCGCTACGGCGGCCTCGGCGCGACATGGAGCGAAACCCTGCAAGTCGTGCGCGAGTTCGCCAAGGTCGACAGTTCCATCGCCCACGTTTTCGGTTTTCATCACCTGATGCTCGCCACCGTGCGCCTGTTCTCGCGGCCGGAACAATGGCAGCCGTGGTTCGAACAGACCGCGCGGCAGAACTGGTTCTGGGGCAACGCGCTCAACCCGCTCGACACTCGCACCGTGGTCAAGGACTTCGGTGGCTGGTGCGAGTTTTCCGGGAAGAAAAGCTTCTGCTCCGGCGCCAGCGATTCGCAGATGCTGATCGCCTCGGCGGTGGACGAAAGTGCCGGCGGCAAGTTGCTGATCGCGGCGATTCCCAGTGGTCGCAGCGGCATCACCCTGCACGATGACTGGAACAACATCGGCCAGCGCCAGACCGACAGCGGCAGCGCCACGTTCGAGCGGGTGCGGGTCGAAGAGTCCGAGTTGCTGCTCGATCCCGGTCCGTTGAGCACACCGTTCGCTTGCCTGCGTCCGCTGATCGCGCAACTGACCTTCACTCACATGTTCCTCGGCATCGCCGAAGGTGCGTTTAAGGAAGCGCGGCAGTACACGCTGAGCGAAACCCGGCTTTGGCACAAATCCACCGCCCGCAATGTGCGTGAAGATCCGTACGTGCTCGCCCATTACGGTGAATTCTGGGTGGCGCTGGAAGGCATCCGCCTGCTGGTCGAACGGGCTGCCGCGCTGCTCGACGAGGCCTGGGCCAAAGGCCCGAACCTGACTGCAGAAGAGCGCGGACATCTGGCCACGGCGATTGCCACCGCCAAGGTCGCCGCCAGTCGTCAGGGGCTGGAGATTTGCAGCCGTTTGTTCGAAGTCACCGGCGCACGTTCGACCCACGCCTCGCTGCGTCTCGACCGACACTGGCGCAACCTGCGCACCCAGACCCTGCACGACCCGCTCGACTACAAACTCCACGAGCTGGGCGACTGGGCGCTGAACCAGGCGCTGCCGGTGCCGACGTTCTATTCCTGATCTTGCCTTTAATGGAGCGAGCCCATGCAACTGCTGACCCTTCCGCCCTCACCCGCTCTGGCGACGTCGATCCGCGCCACCGCGCAGGTCTTCGAAGACCCGAAATCCCAGGCCCTGCTGGCGCATCTGCAACAGGTCGCACCGAGCGAAGCCAGCGTGCTGATCATCGGCGAAACCGGCACCGGCAAGGAACTGGTGGCGCGGCACATCCACAACCTGAGCCACCGTCGGCATCGGCCGTTTGTCGCGGTCAATTGCGGCGCGTTCTCCGAATCACTGGTGGAAGCCGAACTCTTCGGTCATGAAAAAGGCGCCTTCACTGGCGCGCTCAGCGCCAAGGCCGGCTGGTTCGAAGAGGCGGATGGCGGCACCTTGTTCCTCGACGAAATCGGCGATTTGCCGATGGCGATTCAGGTCAAGTTGCTGCGCGTGTTGCAGGAGCGCGAAGTGGTGCGCCTCGGCTCGCGCAAGAGCATTCCGATCGATGTGCGGGTGCTGGCGGCGACCAACGTGCAACTGGAAAAGGCGATCAATGCCGGCAACTTTCGCGAAGACCTGTTCTACCGGTTGAACGTGGTCAATCTGGAACTCAGTCCGCTGCGCGAACGGCCCGGCGATATCCTGCCGCTGACCCGGCATTTCATCGAGGCCTACAGCCAGCGCCTCGGTTACGGACGGGTCAGCATCAGCTCCGGTGCCGAACAGAAACTGCGCAGCTACAGTTGGCCGGGGAACATCCGCGAACTGGAAAACGTCATCCATCACACCCTGTTGATCTGCCGCAACGGCGTGATCGAGCGCGATGATCTGCGCCTGTCTAACCTGCGCATCGAGCGCCCGGACGAACAGCAGTCGAGCGCCGACGATTCACCGGAAGCGCTGCTGGAGCGAGCCTTCCAGAAGCTCTTCGAACAACAGGCCGGCGCCCTCCACGAAAAGGTCGAAGACGCCCTGCTGCGCGCCGCCTATCGCTTCTGCCATTACAACCAGGTGCACACCGCCGCGTTGCTCGGTCTGAGCCGCAATGTCACGCGCACGCGGCTGATCAAGATCGGCGAACTGGCAGTGAACAAGCGGCGACTCACGGAGAACCTGCACGGTGAACGCCTGATCCAGTTGTCGATCTAGCCGACCAGGTTGCAGTGCAGCGCATCGTCATGACTGCGGGCGATGCTGCTCAACACCTGAAATGAATTGAAGGTCACGGTCTTCGCCTGATGGGCGCGGATCAGTTGCCAGAAATCCTGCTCGCCGCTTTCATAGCGACAGAACGCCGCCTCCCCGGCCTCGCGGCTCTGCCACTGCAGCAAGCTCAGCACCCGCCGACCGTCGTCGCTGACCTGGACGCTGGCGCTGACAAAACCTGCATAGCGCTGCGCCAGATGTTCGCTCTGTTGCGCCAGCGCACAGACCAATGCAGGTTGCTGGCGCGGTTCGATCTCGAATTCAATCAATTGGGTAAAGCTGCGATTTTTCGTCGAGGTTTGCATGAGAAGTCCCCACTCATCGTAAGCCGAGTCTTGCGACTCGAAGTCCTGCAGGGTAAAACCTCTAGTTAAGTCAAGGTCAAGAGCCCTTTTGCAAAATGATCACCCCGGAAAACCTGCAAAAACAGCTCACCGTGGGCGAAGTCGCCGCGCGCAGCGGAGTCGCGGTCACTGCCCTGCACTTTTATGAAGCCAAAGGCCTGATCACCAGCCAGCGCAATGCCGGCAATCAGCGCCGTTACCCACGGGCAGTGTTGCGCCGGGTGGCGTTGATCAAGGTCGCGCAGCGCCTGGGTATTCCGCTGGCAGAGATTGGCGAGGCGCTGAAAACCCTCCCGGATGACCGCGCGCCGACAGCGGCAGACTGGAAATTCCTGTCCGAGCAATGGCGCCGCGAACTGGATGAGCGGATCAATCAACTGACCTTGTTGCGCGACCGGCTCACCGGTTGCATCGGTTGTGGGTGTCTGTCGATGGAAGCCTGCCCACTGCGCAACCAGGGCGATGTGCTCGGTGAGCAGGGGCCGGGGGCACACTTTCTCGGCTGACTGCTCGTCGGGGAAAAATCCTGGCCGCGCAGACAGTTCTATAGTCAATCTTCCACAAATCCGGTGGAGCCATACCTCGAAAACAAAAACAGGGAGAACGTCATGAGCGTCAAACCCATTCCCGAGGGGTATCACAGCATTACCCCGTACCTCGGCATCCTCAAGGCTGCCGAAGCCATCGAGTTCTACAAGAAAGCCTTCGGCGCCACGCAGGTCATGCGCCTGGACATGCCCGACGGGCGCGTCGGCCACGCCGAACTGCGCATTGGCGACAGCGCGATCATGCTCGGCACGCCGTGCGATCAAGGGCCGTTGAGCGATCCGGACAACGCCGTGGCCGTTGGTCTGCATCTGTACGTCACCGATGTCGACAAGTCCTTCCAACGAGCCCTGGATGCCGGGGCGAAAGCAGTGTCGGAGGTCAAGGATCAGTTTTATGGCGATCGCAGCGGGACGCTGAAGGATCCCTATGGGCACCTGTGGTTTCTGGCGACGCGCAAGGAGGATCTGACAGAAGAGCAGATCAAGCAGCGGGCGATGGAGATGTTCAGTCAGGGTTGAGATCTTCAGGGTTTGGGCTGGCCTCTTCGCGGGCAAGCCCGCTCCCACAGGGATCTCTGGTGTTTATACGATGGGTGTCACACAGAAAAACACTGTGGGAGCGGGCTTGCCCGCGAAGGGGCCAGCCCTGACGACACACATCACACTTCATGAACCACCACACCACGCTTCAACCCTTGCCTCGGATGTCGAACACTTTCAGGATGCATCCCACCCGCACCTGAACAAGGATCAGCCCGATGTTTGCCGGATTCGTCAAAGACCAGCGCCACGTCAACGGCGTCGACATCGCCTATCGCCTCGGCGGCAGCGGCCCGGGGCTGTTGCTGTTGCACGGGCACCCGCAGACCCACGTGATCTGGCACAAGATTGCCGAACAACTGGCCGAGCACTTCACCGTGGTCGCCGCCGATCTGCGCGGATATGGCGACAGTGCCCGCCCCGCCGCCGATGAGCAGCACCGCAGCTATTCAAAACGCGAAATGGCCAGGGACAACCTCGAGTTGATGCAGGCGCTGGGCTTCGAACAGTTCTCGATTCTGGCCCACGACCGTGGCGCCCGGGTCGCCCATCGCCTGGCCCTGGACCATCCATCTGCCGTACAGCGGATGATGCTGCTGGACATCGCCCCGACCCTGGCGATGTACACCCAGACCAACGAAGCCTTCGCCCGCGCCTATTGGCACTGGTTCTTCCTGATCCGCCCGGCACCGTTGCCGGAAACCCTGATCGAGGCGAATCCCGAAGCCTACCTGCGCAGCGTAATGGGCAGCCGCAGCGCCGGACTGGCGCCTTTCACCGAGCAAGCGATCGGCGAATACCTGCGCTGCCTGCAACGTCCCGGCAGTGCCCGGGGCATTTGCGAAGATTATCGCGCCAGCGCCAGCATCGATCTGGAACATGACCGTGCCGACCTCGCTGCCGGCCATCATCTTGATCTGCCGCTGCGGGTGTTGTGGGGCGCCGAAGGCACGGTCGGCCGTTGCTTCGATCCGCTCAAGGAATGGCAGCACGTGGCAACCGACGTCAGCGGCAAAGCGTTGCCCGCCGGGCATTATCTGGCCGAGGAAGTGCCCGAACTGTTGCTCGCCGAGGCGCTGGATTTCCTGCGCTGAATCGAGCGTTCCCCGCCGATGCTATGCTGGCGGCTTGTGCCGCCAGTGCCCGTTCCGCCATGTCCCAGAACCAAGACCCCGTGCCCCTGCCCGAAGACCTGCGCGTGCTGCTGACCGTGATCCGCAAGAACGGTTTCGCCGCCGCTGCCGATGAGCTGGGCCTGTCCCCGGCCTACGTCAGCAAACGCATCCAGATTCTCGAATCGACCCTCGGCACTCGCCTGTTGCACCGCACCAGTCGCCGCGTATCGCTGACCGAGGACGGCGAGCGGGTGCAGCGCTGGGCCTTGCGTATTCTCGATGACTTCCAGCAACTGCGCGACGACCTCGCCGACGCCCACGACAGCCCGCGCGGGCGCTTGCACATTTGCAGCAGTTTCGGCTTCGGCCGTAACCACGTGGCGCCTGCGGTTTCGCGGCTGGCCGAGCTTCACCCGCAGTTGCAGATTCGCCTGGACCTGTTCGACCGTGCAGTGGACATCGTCAACGAGGGCTTCGATCTGGAAATCCGCGTCGGCGACGACCTGCCCGGCCAGCACATCGGCCGGCAACTGGTGAGCAACCGCCGGGTGCTGTGCGCTGCGCCCGAATACCTTGAGCGCCGAGGTACACCGCAGACTCTGGACGATCTACAGCAACATGACTGCCTGGTGATCAAGGAGCGCGACAACGCCTTCGGCGTCTGGCATCTTGATCGCGACGGCACGCAGGAAAGCGTGCGGGTCAGTGGGCCGTTATCGTCCAACAACGGTGAGATCGTCCTGCAATGGGCGCTCGACGGACGCGGCGTGTTGCTGCGTTCCTTGTGGGATGTGAAACCGTTGCTGGACCAGGGCCGACTGCTGCCGGTACTGGCCGATTACAGCCAGAGCGCCAATGTCTGGGCGGTGTACCCGACGCGGCTGGCCAACTCCGGGAAACTGCGGGCGTGTGTGGAGTTTTTGCAGGGGCATTTCAAGAATCTTTCTCTGTAACCCAAACACCACAAAACCTTGTGGGAGCTGGCTTGCCAGCGAAGGCGTCAGCCCAGCCGACATAAATGCTGGATGTGCTGGCCTCATCGCTGGCAAGCCAGCTCCCACAGAGTTAGACGTGTGTCAGGCCAGCCATGGGTTGGCCGCCAGGTGTTCGCGTTCGAACGCCTCGATCTGCTCGCGCCGCTGCAAGGTACTGCCAATCGCATCCAGCCCCAGCAACAGTGCGGTCTTGCGCAAGCCATCAATCTGAAAATCCACAATTTCACCGTCCGCCAGACGAATCTGCTGCGCCTCCAGATCCACATTGATCCGGGCCGTTTCAGGCTGACTCACCAACCGGCCGATGCGCTCCACCTGCGCCTCGTCGAGGGTAATCAGCAACACCCCGTTGCGCTGGCAGTTGTCGTAGAAAATTCCGGCAAAACTGCTGCCGATCAGCGCGCGAATGCCCATTTGCTGCAGCCCCCACACCGCATGTTCGCGGCTGGAACCACAGCCGAAATTCGCCCCGACCACCAGAAAACTTGCGCCCTGCCAGGCTGGCTGGTTCAGCACGAATTCCGGGTTGGGCGTACCGTCGGCGAGAAAGCGCAGATCGAAAAACAGCCCACGATCCAGGCCCTGACGGTCGATGCCCTTGAGGAATTGCTTGGGCATGATCACGTCGGTATCGACGTTGGCCGCGAGCAGCGGCGCGGCCTGGCCGTTGACTTGCGAGAAGGGTTGCAGACTCATGGACGTTCTCCAAAGTGGCGGATGTCGGTCAGGTGGCCACTGATCGCGGCGGCAGCCACCATCGCCGGGCTCATCAGATGAGTGCGCGCTCCGGCGCCTTGGCGGCCTTCGAAATTGCGATTGGTGCTGGAAGCGCAGCGGTCGCCTGACGCTAGCACGTCATCGTTCATCGCCAGGCACATCGAGCAGCCGGACTGACGCCATTCGAAACCGGCCTCGATAAAGATCTGCGCCAGCCCTTCGGCCTCGGCCTGAGCGCGCACTTCGCTAGAGCCGGGCACGATCATCGCCCGCACATGCCCGGCCACCTGCCGACCGCGCACCACGCTGGCGGCGTCACGCAGATCCTCGATCCGCGCGTTGGTGCAGGAGCCGATAAAGGCATGACTGATGACGATATCGCGCAACGCCATGCCCGCCTCCAGCCCCATGTAATGCAGGGCGCGGCGCATGTCCTGTCGCAGGATCGGATCGTCGATACTTTGCGGGTCCGGCACCTGCGCACTGATCGGCGCCGCCTGATCGGGGCTGGTGCCCCAGGTGACCATCGGTTCCAGCAGACTGGCGTCGAGGTGAATTTCGCGGTCGAACACCGCCCCGGAATCGCTGCGCAGTTCACGCCACTTTGCCACGCCGCGCTCCCACAACTCACCTTGTGGCACCCGGGGTTTGCCCTTGAGATAGGCGAAGACTTTTTCGTCCGGTGCCATGAACGCACCGCGTGCGCCGGCCTCCACGGCCATGTTGCATATGGTCATGCGCGCTTCGACGCTTAGCGCATCGATGGTCGATCCGCAGAACTCGATCGCATAACCAGTGGCGCCCGACGCACCGATGCGGCCGATCAGCGCCATGATCACGTCCTTCGACGTCAGCCCCGGCGCCAGCTCGCCATCCACCGTCACGCGCAGGCTTTTCAGGCGCTTGTAGACCAGCGTTTGCGAGGCCAGCAGGTGCTCGATTTCCGAGGTGCCAATGCCAAATCCGAACGCCCCCAGCGCACCGTACGTGGTGGTGTGGCTGTCACCGGCAGCGATGACCATGCCCGGCAGAATGAAGCCCTGCTCCGGAGCGATCACATGCTCGATGCCCTGACGTTTATCGAGAATATCCAGCAGTTCGATGCCGAAATCCCGGCAGTTCTCCGCCAGATACGACACCTGCCGCGCACCGCCGGCATCAGGCATCGCCGCCACCCGTTTTGGGGTGGTCGGGTTGACGTGATCGACCACCGCCAACGCCGTACCCGGCCGCCAGACCTTGCGTCCGGCGGCGCGCAGACCGCTGAACGCCTGCGGGCTGGTGTATTCGTTGATCACCTGGCGATCGATATACAGCAGCACGTGGCCCTGATCGTCGAGGCGGCACACGGTGTGCGAATCGATGTGTTTGTCGTAGAGGGTTCTGGGGCTCATCAGGGTGCTCACTAAGGGAATGCGCTGTTTTCCATCATAGGGAGCGCCTTGATCGCATCAATTGCCAGGCAGTGAGAGCAGCATTTATGAATCGTGTTTAATTGGCTGATCACCGACGCCCCTGTGGGAGCGGGCTTACTCGCGAAGGCGTCGTGTCAGTCGACATCAATGTTGAATGATCTACCGCATTCGCGAGCAAGCTCGCTCCCACAGGGGTTGGTGGTGACTGGGGGAATTGCGAAACATTTGCTTTCATATCACCTT
Organism: Pseudomonas sp. GM30; assembly: GCF_000282275.2. Lineage (NCBI taxonomy): Bacteria > Pseudomonadati > Pseudomonadota > Gammaproteobacteria > Pseudomonadales > Pseudomonadaceae > Pseudomonas > Pseudomonas sp. GM30. Next base: position 18,736 of record NZ_AKJP02000031.1, read on the forward strand.
TCGGGATTTGTCCGGCTCATCCGTCCTATAAAGATGCAGGCCGTTCGCACAGGCAACAGCCACGACCGCGCCTTTTGCGGACACCCGCGCTGCGAAGCCCGTAGCCGCGTGCCCTTCATCGAAATCAAGACGCGCAATCATGTCGAAGAAATCCCGTTCCAAACTGTGGTTCCTGGTGCATAGCTGGCTCGCGCTGCCGATCTGGTTTTTTGTCCTGATCGTCTGTGTCACCGGCACGCTGGCGGTGGTCAGCCAGGAAATCGTCTGGCTGGCCAACCCGCAAATGCGCGCCAGTCAGCCGTCGGATGACGCACCGCGGCTCAGTTACGATCAAGTGCTGGCCGCGATCAAACAGGCTGAACCGCAGACGCTGGTGGAAAGCATCAGCCGTCCCGACGAGTCGCACTTCGCCCTCGATGTCGAGGTCAGCTACCCCGACGGCCGCTCGCAGACGGTCTACGTCAACCCTTACACAGGGGTGATTCAAGGCCCGGCGCCGGACTTCAACTTCAAGGCGTTCACCCGTGCCCTGCACGGCTGGTGGCTGGTGCCGTTCACCAACGGTTTCAGCTGGGGCTGGTACCTGGTGTCGTTCCTCGGCCTGCCGATGCTCGCTTCGCTGGTCACCGGGCTGGTGGTGTACAAGCGCTTCTGGAAAGGCTTCTTCAAACCCACCCTGCGTTTTCGCCACGGCGCGCGGATCTTCTGGGGCGATTTCCATCGACTGAGCGGCATCTGGTCGATCTGGTTCATCGCGGTGATCTCGATCACCGGCACCTGGTTTCTGATTCAGGCCATTCTGGCCGACAACCAGGTGTCCATCAGCAGCGAGCCGATCATTCCCGCCATGTCCCGGGAAAGCGTACCGATGTCGAGCGACGCCAGTCCTCCCCCACGGATCAGCCTTGATCGCGCGGTAAAAATCGCCGAACAGCACATCCCCGGGCTGGAAGTCAGCTTCGTCAGCCTGCCGGGCAATGCCTACAGCCACCTCAGTGTTGGCGGGCGCGGCTGGTATCCGCTGATGTTCCAGACCGCCACACTGAATCCGTACAACGGTGAGATGGCCGCCACCCGACTGCTGACTGACCGTTCCTCGCTGGAGTTCGTCACCGAGTCGATGCGCCCGCTGCACACCGGTGATTTCGGCGGTCTGTGGATCAAACTGATCTGGTTCTTCTTCGGCCTGCTGCTGAGCATGATGGTCCTCAGCGGCCTGTTGATCTGGACCAAGCGCACCGCGCTGGCCACCGCCAACGCGCTCAAGCGCGAGAATAAAAAGGCCCGCAGCCCACGCGTCAGCCGTGAACCGGCGGAGGTCAGCCTGTGAGCCCGTCCAACCGCACTGCCCAACCGTCCGCCCTGCGCCGCTTCTGGCACAAATGGCGCTTTCATCTGAACGTCCTGTTGCTGCTGATTCCGTTGGGCTTCATGCCCAAGTATTTCGCCGATGCCGCGCTGTTTCGCGGTGACGTCGGCCTTGGTGAGCATGAGGTCGGCGAGATCCAGGTCGGCCCGTGGAGCCTGCGCCTGGCCGAACTGCGCAACGAAGCACCGCGCCTGAGCGGCCCCGCCGGTTACATGAAGGACTTCAATGCCGCCCTCTGCGATGCCTGTGTCGAACAGGTCAAGGCCACCTACCTGCGCATCGGCAAACCGCGCAGCCTGCGCGCCGCCGGGGTGATTTTCTTCGGCACGCCGTATCGCATGGGCGCGCAATTGCCGGTGGCGGAAAAGACCAAGGCCGATGCCGAACTGTGGATCACCATGGAAGGCTGGGACGGCAGCATGCACCAAGCCTCGATTCCCCTGAGCCAGGCCTCCCCCGCGACCCTCGCCTGGCTGAACCAACAAGGAGCCAAACCATGAACCGCGTTCAACGCCCTTCCCGCCTGCGGTTGCGCGCCGCGTTGCTGATGCTGTGCGCAGGTTTCAGCGCCGGCGCCCTGGCCCATAACCCGATGTGCGAATGCAAGGCCGTCGACGCCGAGCAGATCAAATGCACCGGCGGCTTCTCCGACGGCAGCGGCGCGCCGGGGGTGACCCTCGATGTGATCGGTTACGACGAAACCATTCTGCTGCCGGGCAAGCTCGGCGCCGACTCGACCGTGACGTTCAAGAAACCGGCGGCCGAGTTTTATGTGCTGTTCGACGCCGGCCCCGGCCACGTTGTGGAAATCGACCAAGCCGACATCGAGGCCCCATGAGCACGCCCACCACCCAAGTCGTCCGCCCGGCCGGTGCCGGGCATGAAACCCTTAACGTTCTGCTGTTGTGCTTGCTGATCCTCGCGGTCGCCGGCTCGGTGGTAGCCTGGCGCGGGGTGTCCCATGAACCGGAACCGGTCGCCAGTCATCAGCTCGATGCACGGCGCGATCTCAGCGCTGCCGAGCAAGGCATCTACGCCGACCTGCGGGTGACCCTCGACGAAATCCGTCTGCTGCGTGAGGAACAGCAAAGCCTGCCGACACCACAGACCCTGGCTGAAGAAGGTTTCGCCCCGTTCGCCCAGGACGCCAGCTCGATCAGCCGTGGCGGTCACGCCTGGCAATTGCTGGCGGACACGGCCTATTTCGGCCACAGCCAGGCGCCCGCCGTTGCCGGTTCGTTCGTGATGCGGCTGAGTGCCGACGCCACTGCCGCGCCGGACATCTGGCTGAACCGCGCCGCCGAACTGCGGACGCCCGCCGAACTGACCGATGCCGCGCTGTCCGCCGCTGGCTGGAAACAGATCGTCGCGCAGTTCGATGCCGGCGTGACCCGCGAGCATCGCCACTGAACCTTCGCCTTCACCCGAGAGAAGACCGCTTGCCCATGCTTATTTCCCTGACTCGCCGTCCCCTCCTGCGCACCCTGCTGTTAGGCCTGTGCGCGTGCCTGCTGAGCCCGCTGGCCAGCGCCGATCCGGGCAAACGCCTGCGCATCGGCATCACCCTGCATCCGTATTACAGCTATGTGGCGAATATCGTCGGCGACAAGGCCGAGGTGGTGCCGCTGATTCCCGCCGGTTTCAACCCGCATGCCTACGAGCCACGCGCCGAAGACATCAAGCGCATCAGCGGGCTGGATGTGATCGTGCTCAACGGGGTCGGCCATGACGACTTCGCCGACCGCATGATCGCCGCCAGCGAAACGCCGAACATCAAGACCATCGAAGCCAACGAAAACGTGCCGCTGCTGGCCGCCACCGGTACCGCTGCGCGCGGCGCCGGCAAAGTGGTCAACCCGCACACCTTCCTGTCGATCAGCGCCTCGATTGCTCAGGTCAACAACATCGCTCGCGAGCTGGGCAAGCTCGACCCGGACAACGCCAAGACCTACACCCAGAACGCCCGCGCCTACGGCAAACGCCTGCGGCAGATGCGCGCCGATGCTCTGGCGAAACTGACCCAGGCACCTAACGCCGAATTGCGTGTTGCCACTGTGCATGCGGCCTACGACTACTTGCTGCGCGAATTCGGCCTGGAAGTGACGGCCGTGGTCGAGCCGGCCCACGGCATCGAACCGAGCCCGAGCCAGTTGAAAAAGACCATCGACCAACTGCGCGAGCTCGACGTGAAGGTGATTTTCTCGGAGATGGATTTCCCTTCCACCTACGTCGAAACCATCCAGCGTGAGTCCGGGGTGAAGTTGTACCCGCTGTCGCACATTTCCTATGGCGAATACAGCGCCGACAAGTACGAAAAGGAAATGACCGGCAACCTCGACACCGTGGTGCGGGCGATTCAGGAGTCCGGGGCATGACAGCAAAAGAAACCCTCTCTGACACCCCGCCATCCCCTGTGGGAGCGAGCTTGCTCGCGAAGGCGCCGGGTCAGCCAACATCTTTATCGAATGACACACCGCATTCGCGAGCAAGCTCGCTCCCACAAGATGACCGGCAACCTCGACACCGTGGTGCGGGCGATTCAGGAGTCCGGGGCATGACAGCAAAAGACACCCTCTCTGACACCCCGCCATCCCCTGTGGGAGCGAGCTTGCTCGCGAAAGCGCCGGGTCAGCCAACATCTTTATCGAATGACACACCGCATTCGCGAGCAAGCTCGCTCCCACAAGGATTGGGGCCGACTCTGGATTTTGCGCAAGTCTCTCTGACGCTCGGACGCACGACTATCCTCGACAACGTCACCTTCCAGGTCCAGCCCGGCGACGTGCACGCCCTGGTCGGCCCCAACGGCGGCGGCAAGAGTTCGCTGATCAAGACCTTGCTCGGGCAAATGCCGCATCAGGGTCAACTGAGCCTGCACTGGCCCGGCCAACCCGGCACCATCGGCTACGTGCCGCAGGCGCTGGAGTTCGATCGCGGCCTGCCGATGACCGTCGACGATTTCATGGCCGCCATGTGTCAGCGCCGCCCGGCGTTTCTCGGACTGAGCAAGCATTACGCCAACGCCATCGGCGAGGCGCTGGAACGGGTCGGCATGCAGGACAAACGCAGGCGGCGCATGGGCGCGCTATCCGGTGGCGAACGGCAGCGCGTGTTGCTCGCTCAAAGCTTGATCCCGGCCCCGCAATTGCTGGTGCTGGATGAGCCGATGTCAGCCCTCGACGAAGCCGGGATCCAGGTGTTCGAACGCCTGCTCGGCGACTGGCGCGCCGCCGGCATCACGGTGCTGTGGATCGAGCACGATCTGGAAGCGGTCAAGCGTCTGGCCGATCGGGTCACCGGCCTCAACCGCCGCGTGCTGTTCGACGCCACGCCGCAACAGGCGCTGACCCCGGATCGGCTGCTGAGTCTGTTTTCCACCCATCCACGGAGCGCGGTCTGATGAGTTACGAAGCCTTTCGTTTGATGGTTCAGGGCTGGGCGTCGTCCGGTTACCTGCCGGAGGCGCTGGCCTACGGCTTTGTGGTCAACGCATTGCTCGCCGGCCTGTTGATCGGCCCGGTGCTCGGCGGCCTCGGCACGCTGGTGGTGGTCAAGCGCTTTGCGTTCTTCTCCGAAGCGGTCGGGCACGCGGCGCTGACCGGCGTGGCCATCGGCATTCTGCTCGGCGAACCCTACACCGGGCCGTACGGCAGCCTGTTCGGTTACTGCCTGTTGTTCGGCATCCTGCTCAACTACCTGCGCAACCGCACCGGCCTGGCGCCCGACACCCTGATCGGCGTGTTTCTCTCGGTGTCACTGGCGCTTGGCGCGAGCCTGCTGTTGATTCTGGCCGGCAAGATCAACGTGCACATTCTGGAGAACGTGCTGTTCGGTTCGGTGCTCACCGTCAATGGCAACGACCTGCTGGTGCTGGCCATCGTCGGTTCGCTGGTCATGGCCCTGGCGCTGCCGCTGTACAACCGGATCATGCTCGCCAGTTTCAACCCGCAACTGGCGGCGGTGCGCGGCGTCGCGGTGAAGACTCTGGATTATCTGTTCGTGATTCTAGTGACGCTGATCACCGTCGCGGCGGTGAAGGTCATCGGCGCGATTCTGGTCGGCGCGTTGCTGGTGATTCCGGCGGCGGCCGCGCGGTTGCTCAGCCAGTCGCTCAAGGGCTTCTTCTGGTGTTCGGTGCTGATTGCCACCGTCAGCACGCTGTGCGGGATTCTCGCGCCGATCGTCTTCGATCTGCCGATCCCTTCCGGCGCCGCGATCATCCTGGTCGCCGGCATCGCCTTCGCCCTCGCCGCCATCGCGCGCGGGGTTGTCCCGAGTCTGAAAGGGAACCTTGGATAAATGACTTTCTCACTGCGAAAACTGACCCTGGCCATGGCCCTGTGCGGCGTGGTCGGCAGCCCGTTGCTGGCGGCTGAAAACCCTCAACCACTTCGCGTACTGGCCTCGTTGCCCATCACCTACGGTCTGGGTGAAGTGCTGCTCAAAGGCACCGATGTCAGCCTGGAGCGTGCGGCCCCGGCCAATCTGCCGGGCAGCCGTCAGACCGCGTACTTCACCGGTCGCGGCGCGCCGGCGCTGGGCAAACTGGCGAGCAATGCCGACGCGGTGATCGGCGTGCGCTCGCTGTGGGCCGATGATCCGCTGTACCCGATCGCGCGGCGCAGCAACATTCGCATTGTCGAAGTCGACGCGGCGCGCCCGGTGGATGGCGCCCTGCCAGGGATTGCCGTGCAGCCGGGATTGAAGGTCGATGGCTTGAACAGTCAGCCGTGGCTGGCGGGCAACAACATGGGACGGATGGCTGACGTGATGGCGGCGGACCTGGTGCGCCTGGCGCCGTCGGCCAAACCGAAGATCGAGGCCAATCTGGCAGCGTTGAAACAGCGCCTGCTCAAACTCAGCGCCGACAGCGAAGCGCGCCTGGCCGAAGCCGACAACCTGAGTGTGATGAGCCTCAGCGATCACTTCGGTTACCTGATCGGCAGCCTGAATCTGGAGCTGATCGGCCAGGATCCACGGCCGGATGCCGAGTGGACTACCGAAGACTTGAAGAAGCTCACAGCGACGCTCAAGGACAACGATGTGGCGCTGGTGCTGCATCATCGTCAGCCGTCGGAAGCGGTGAAAGCGGCGATTGCCGAATCGGGGAGTCGACTGCTGGTGTTGAGCACCGATGCCGAAGATCCGGTGGCGGAGCTGGAGGGGAATGTCGATTTGTTGCTCAAGGGGTTGAGCGGGGCGTAGCTTCAGTTACACCGCGTTATCGTTCATCGCGAGCAGGCTCACTCCTACAGGGGACTACATTTCAAATGTAGGAGTGAGCCTGCTCGCGATGAGGCACTGCCAGTCAACACAAATGCCAGCCATGAAAAAACCCGCTGACTGTCACCAGTTCAGCGGGTTTGTTTTTGCCTGGCAGATTACTGAGCAGCCGCCTGCCCTTCCATCTTCTGGCGCAGGCTCAGCGGACGCATGTCGGTCCAGACTTCTTCGATATAGGCCAGGCATTCCTTCTTCAGGCCGCTCTTGCCCACGGTGCGCCAGCCCTCCGGCACGGCTTTGTAATCCGGCCAGATCGAGTATTGCTCTTCGTGGTTGACCACGACCTGAAAGAGGATGTCCTCGCGGTCGAATACTGACGTCATGCTGGTTCTCCATCGTTGTAAGGGTGGGCTGCACACGGGGTACAGCCGGGTATGTAGAAAGAACGTTCGGCGCTGCGAAAAATTTACTCGGCGGCGGTAGCGGCGGCCAAGGCCCGGCCGAAGATCTCGGCAACGCGGTCGATTTCGGCGGCGGTGATCACCAGCGGCGGCAGGAAGCGCACCACCGCGCCATGCCGGCCGCCCAGTTCGAGAATCAGTCCGCGCTTGAGGCATTCGCGCTGCACCAGCGGTGCCAGACGGGCGAACGCGGGTGGGTGACCGAGCGCATCCGGCGCGCCGTTCGGGTCAACCAGTTCGACGCCGAGCATCAAGCCACGACCACGAATGTCGCCCAGTTGCGGGAAGTCGCGTTGCAGGATGCGCAGGTGTTCGCTCAGGCGTTCGCCCATCGACGCAGCGTGTTCGCAGACCTTGTGCTCAAGCAGATAGCGCATCACCGCGGAACCGGCAGCCATCGCCATCTGATTGCCACGGAAGGTGCCGGCGTGGGCACCCGGTTGCCAGGTGTCGAGCCAGTCGCGATAGACCACCACCGCCAGTGGCAGGCTGCCGCCGATGGCTTTGGACAGCACCACCACGTCCGGGACGATATCGGCGTGTTCGAAGGCAAACATCTTGCCGGTGCGGGCGAAACCGCTCTGGATCTCGTCGACAATCAGCGCCACACCGGCCTTCTCGGTGATCCGACGCAAGCCGCGCAGCCACTCGACGTCGGCCGGAATCACCCCGCCCTCGCCCTGCACCGCTTCGACAATCACCGCTGCCGGCAATTGCACGCCGGCTTCAGGATCGTTGAGCAGGTTTTCCAGATAACTCAGGTTGGCTTTCACACCGGCCGCGCCACCGAGGCCGAACGGGCAACGGTAGTCGTAAGGGAACGGCATGAATTGCACACCGTTGCTGAGCAAGGCGCCCAGCGGCTTTTTCGGCCCCAGGCTGCCCATCAGGCTCAACGCACCCTGGCTCATGCCGTGATAACCGCCGGAGAACGACAGCACGGTGCTGCGCCCGGTGGCGGTGCGTACCAGTTTCAGCGCGGCTTCCACCGCATCGGTGCCGGTCGGGCCACAGAACTGGATTTTCGCTTCGGCCGCCAGTGCTGGCGGGAGCAAACCGAACAGGTCCTGGACAAACTGATCCTTGACCGGCGTGGTCAGGTCGAGGGTGTGCAGCGGCAACTCATCCGTCAGCACTTGCTGAATAGCCTCGATCACCACCGGGTGGTTGTGGCCCAAAGCCAACGTGCCGGCACCGGCCAGGCAATCGATGAAGGTCCGACCTTCGACATCTTCGACGTACAGGCCCTTGGCGCGCTTGAGTGCCAGCGGAATGCGTCGCGGGTAGCTGCGGGCGTTGGATTCCTGCTGGCTCTGCCGGGCCAGCAGTGGTGATTCGTTGAACTGATACAGGGTTTCCGCCGGCGCGGAGGTGATCCGGGCCGACGACTCTTCGATAAGGCTGGTGGCGACTGACATCTCTCGACCCCTCAATACGCTATGGATAGTGACCAAAACAGCACACCGCACAGGTGCGCGTTCCGGTCGCGGGGCGCACATGCAGGTTTTCCTGTTCTGGAAACGCTTAAGCGGGGCGAGGATTTAGCCCCCTGATCGAGTTGTCAGTCGGGCACCACCAATGGCTTGTGCAGCGCAACACGGTGCAAGCCTTGATCGCTGAAGGCCGGCGCCAACTCGCGGTAGCCCAGATGTCGATAAAAGGCCGCGCCGCTACGGGTGCTGGCGATGCACGCCTGCGCCACACCACGAATCCGCAGCCAGCCTTCCAGGTCAGTCATCAGGGCGCGTCCTGCGCCACGGCGAAACCATTCCGGCTGCACATGGCAAAAGCCGATGTCGCCGCTGGTCGTGGCCATGCCGACACCCACCGGTTTGTCCTGCAACAAGGCGATATTCAGGTAGCAATGCGCATCGGCAAGGTGCGCGCTGATGACGTCGGCAGATTGCCGGCCGATCCAGTGGCTGACCTGCTGCGGATCGTTGCGATGATCGAGCGCACAACCGACGCGAATCGATCGCTCGATGATGCGACTGATGAGGCCGGCGTCGGCGGGTTTCGCCGGGCAGATGCAAATCGATGCTTCCATGGCACGTTCCCTCAATCCATTGAGTCAGAGCAGCCCCGACCTTAACGCCGCAATCGCCAAAGCACCAACGCACAGACGTTACATTTGATGTGGACCTACACAAATCTCCTGTAGGAGCTGCCGCAGGTTCGGGCCGCGTTCGGACGATCTTTTGATCTTGATCTTGAAAAACAAAATCAAAAGATCGCAGCCTGCGGCAGCTCCTACAGGGGGTGGTATTTTCAGATGGATTGCAGCGGCATGGTCAGCTCGACGCGCAGCCCATCCGGCCGGCTGTCGAAATGCAGGGTGCAAGCGCAGCGCTGGACGATGGCTTGCACAATCGCCAGGCCCAGTCCGCAGCCGGTGCTCTGGCCGTTGCGCCAGAAGCGTTGGGTCAGGTGCTGCAGATCTTGCGCCGCAATCCCCGGGCCGTGGTCGCGCACCACAAAGCGGGCGCGCTGGCCGACGGTTTCCAGACTCAGCTCCACCTCGGCGTCTGCCGGGGTATGGCGCAGGGCGTTGTCGAGCAGATTGCGCAACGCGGCAATCGACAGCACCGCCGGCATTTGCACGGGCGCACTGGAGAGCTGCTTGGGCAATTGCAACCTGATGCGCTGGCGTTCACCACCGGCCGCATCCTGCATCGCCAGTTTCGCCACCTGCTCGGCGCTGCATTGCACGCCGTCGTCGAACGAAAGACTGCCCTCGACCCGCGCCAGCAACAGCAGTTGCTCCAGGGTGCGGTGCATGCGGTCGGCGCCCTCCTCGGCCCGGGCCAGCGACTGATCGCGGGCACTGCCTTCGGTCATCCGCGCCACTTGCAGGTGGGTCTTGATCGCGGTCAGCGGGCTGCGCAGTTCGTGGGCGGCGTCACCGGTCAGGCGACGCTCGCGTTCGATGGTCTTGCCGATGCGCTGGAACAGCTGGTTCTGCGTATCGAGCAACGGTTTCAATTCACTGGGAAACGCCTGCAACTGCAATGGCTCAAGCGAGTCGGCGTTACGCCGCATCAAGGCTTCGCGCAGGCGATTGAGCGGCGCCAGCCCCTGGCCGATGCCCAGCCACAACAGGCACAGGCAACCGAGCAACGCCACGCCAACCGGCACCGAAGCCGCCAGCAGGATTGACATGTTCAGCGCTTCGCGCTCGATCTGCCGGTCGGCAGTGGTGATCCGCACATCGCCTCGCGCGAGCGTAAAACTGCGCCACGGCGCGCCATCGATCATCTGGTCATGGAAGCCCATTTTTTCCGCTTCCAGGGTTTGCTCGGGGCTGCTGTGGCTGCGGGCCAGGATTTCCCCGCGCAACGAGCTGACCTGACAGGCCATGCCACCGGGAATGTTCAATTGTTCGGCGCTGAAATGGGTGCCCTCGCCCTTGCTCGGCAACGCTGGCAGTTGCTCCAGCAGCCCGGCGACCATGCGCGCCGAAGCCACCAGCCGCTGGTCGAGGGAAAACATCATCTGATTGCGCAAGTCGCTGAGCATCCACGCCGCAGCCAGCGCCCAGATCAGGGCGAACGCGGCGCCGAGGGTCAGACTCAGGCGCAGACGCAGACTCATCATTTCTGTTGTTCTCCACCATCGGCCGGCCCGAGGCGATAGCCCAGACCGCGCACGGTTTCAACGATGCCCTTGCCGAGTTTGCTGCGCAGGTGATGGATATGCACGTTCAGCGCGTTGCTCTCCAACTCGTCGTTGAAGCCGTAGACGCTGTCCTTCAACTGCTCGGTGGACAGCACCCGGCCACGATTGTGCAACAGCGCCTGCAACAGCGACTGCTCGCGCCGCGACAGGTCCACCGGTTGCCCGGCCAGAGTCGTTTCACGGCTGCTCGGGTCGTAGGTCAGCGCGCCGTGTTCGATCAGGTTGACGCTGCGTCCGGCGACCCGGCGCAATAGAGTTTGCAGACGGGCGAACAGCTCACGCAGATCGAACGGTTTAAGCAGATAGTCATCGGCCCCGGCCTGCAAGCCATCGACCCGGTCGGTCACCGAATCGCGTGCGGTCAGGATCAGCACCGGAATTTCCAGGCCCTGCTGACGCAGTTGTTGCAGCAACTTGAGGCCATCTTCGTCAGGCAGGCCGAGATCGAGCACCATCACGTCGAATTCGGCGACCTTGAGCATCGCCCGTGCTTTCGAGGCGGTGTTGACGTGCTCGACCGTCAGGCCCTGCGCCGTGAGACCGGCAACGATACCGCTGGCGATCAGTTCATCGTCTTCGCAAACCAGTACGTGCATGATCCGTCCCGTAGAAAAAAGCCGATTAGGCCGTTGGCCGATTAAGCTGACATTATGGCGCCCAACGCCACAGCGACAAGGGCGTGACGGTTAATCATCGGTTAATCGCCATCCACCATTGTGCCCACACTTGCACAGGGACAAGGCTCCTCCATGCGTCATTTTTTTCTTTTGTTTGCACTGCTGATCTCCGGCCTGGCCCAGGCGGGAAACAACCCATTCGAGACCAAACCGGAGTTTCTGCCGGTCGACAAAGCCTTCGTGCTCACCTCCGAACGCCTTGAGTCCGGGGAAACCCAGCTGTTCTGGCAAATCACCGACGGCTATTACCTGTACCAGAAACGCCTGAAATTCGACGGTTTGACGGCAGAGCAGCAGCCGGCGTTGCCCAAGGGCGAGTCGCACAGTGACGAATTCTTCGGTGAACAACCGGTGTATCGCCAAGGGCTGGAGGTGAAAGTCCCGGCCTCGGCCAGCGGTCAGATCAAGGTCAGTTATCAGGGCTGCGCCGATGCCGGCCTGTGTTACCCGCCGCAGACCCGGGTCATCGATCTGGGTGGTCAAGCAACGCCAACATCCAGTGCCGAAGCGCCGGACCAGGCCTTGGCGAGCAGCCTGCAACAACGGGCGCTGGGCTGGAGCCTGCTGGTGTTCTTCGGCCTCGGCCTGTTGCTGGCATTTACCCCGTGTTCGTTGCCGATGCTGCCGATTCTGGCGGGCATGATTGTCGGCAGTGGTGCCACCCCGCGCCGTGGGTTCGCCCTGGCCAGCAGCTATGTGATCTGCATGGCGCTGGTGTATGCGGCCATGGGGGTAATCGCCGCGCTGCTCGGCGCCAACCTGCAGGCATGGCTGCAAAATCCATGGCTGCTCGGTGCCTTCGCTGCAGTGTTCGTGGTGCTGGCACTGCCAATGTTCGGCTTCTTCGAATTGCAATTGCCGGTGGCCTTGCGTGATCGTCTCGAGCACGCCTCGCGCAGTCGCAGCGGTGGCAGCCTGATCGGTGCCGGGGTGCTCGGTGCGTTGTCCGGTCTGCTGGTCGGCCCGTGCATGACCGCGCCACTGGCCGGCGCTTTGCTGTACATCGCGCAGAGCGGCAATGCGCTGCACGGTGGATTGATTCTGTTTGCGTTGGGCATCGGTATCGGGGTGCCGCTGTTGCTGTTGGTGACCGTCGGCAATCGCTTCCTGCCAAAGCCTGGCGCGTGGATGAACCTGCTCAAGGGCATCTTCGGTTTCCTGTTCCTCGCGACCGCGCTGCTGATGCTGCGCCCGGTGCTGGACTCGTCGCTGTGGCTAGGCCTATGTGGCGCGCTGCTGCTGATCGCTGCGTTTTGTGCGTGGAAGCAATCGGAAGGTTTCGGCCGCGTCGCCCAGTTGTTCGGCGCCAGTTCGCTGTTGCTCGGTCTGTGGGGCAGCTTGTTGCTGATCGGTGCCGCCGGTGGCAGCGACGACCCGTATCAGCCACTGCAGGTGTACAGCGCCGGCCGCGTCGCCAGCGCCACACCGAGCGGGCATTACGCGTTCACCACGATCAAGGATCCGGCAGCCCTGCAGCGCGAACTGGATAGCGCCAAGGCTCAGGGCCAGTGGGTGCTGCTCGATTACTACGCCGACTGGTGCGTGTCGTGCAAAGTCATGGAAAAACAGGTGTTCGGCAAGGACAAGGTCATGCAGGCGCTGAGCGACGTGCGCCTGCTGCGCCTCGATGTCACTGCTGACAACGCCGCCAGCCGCGAGCTGCTCGGCCGCTACAAAGTCCCTGGGCCACCAAGTTTTGTCTGGATCGGCACCGACGGCGAAGAACGACGTAGCCAGCGCATCACCGGTGAGGTGGATGCCGAGACGTTCCTGCAACGCTGGGCCACTACCCGAGACGCCAATTAAATGCTGACGTTCACCCTCGGCACCTTTGCCATCGCGCTTAACCACCTGCTGCTGATCAGTGCCCTGGCGCTGGCGACCTTTGTCGGCTGGCGGGTGGCCAAGCGTGGTGGCGATAATCCCGAGTCAGCGCTGTTCAGCCTGTTTTTGCTGGGCATGCTCGCGGCACGCGTGGCGTTTGTCGCCCTGTATTGGGGTCACTATCGTAACGATCCGTGGCAGATCATCGACCTGCGCGACGGCGGTTTCCTCGCCTGGCCGGGGGTGATCGTGCTGCTGCTCGCCGCTCTCTATCGTGGCTGGCGCCGCCCCGGCCTGCGTCGGCCATTGGGTTTTGGCGTGGCCAGCGGTGTGCTGTTCTGGCTGTTGGCGACCCTGTCGCTGAACATCTACGAACAAGGCACGCGCCTGCCGGAAATCACCCTGCGCAACGCCGCCGGCGAGACCATCCAGCTCAGCGACTATCAGGGCGGTCCATTGGTGATCAACCTGTGGGCGACCTGGTGCCCGCCGTGCCGGCGCGAGATGCCGGTGCTGGAAAACGCTCAGCAACAACGCCCGGACCTGACCTTTCTGTTCGTCAATCAGGCCGAAAGCATGCAAAGCGTTGCCACCTTCCTGGAAACCCAGGGTCTGAGCCTGAACAACGTGCTGTTCGACCGCAGCGGTCGACTGGGTCAGGCCGTGGGCTCCATGGCGTTGCCGACTACGCTGTTCTATAGCCCTGACGGTCGCTTGCTGAGCAGTCATCTGGGCGAACTGTCGAACGCCAGCCTGGCCCGCGCCCTGGAAAATTTCGACATCCCGAATCCAACCGCCGCACCGGCCACCTCTGCAAGGAAACTGCCATGCCCCGCCTCCGCCACCTGCTGACGCTGACTCTGGGCACTGCCCTGCTGCACCTGCCGTCGGTGCAGGCCGCCGAAGAATTGCCCGCCGCGATCAAGCAGATCGAAGCCAAGGGCGCAAAAATCGTCGGCCAGTTCGACGCCCCGGACGGCTTGCGTGGTTATGCGGCGCAGTACCAGAACCGTGGCATGGCGTTGTACCTGACGCCGGACGGGAAACACGTGCTGCTCGGCAATCTGTACGACGCCGACGGCAAGGATCTGAGCAGCGAGCCGTTGCAGAAACTGGTCTATGCGCCGATGGCCAAGGAAATCTGGGGCAAGTTCGAAGCCAGCAACTGGATTCAGGACGGCAACAAGGATGCGCCGCGTACCGTGTACCTGTTCAGCGATCCGAACTGCCCGTACTGCAACATGTTCTGGGAACAGGCGCGGCCATGGGTCAAGGCCGGCAAGGTGCAGCTGCGGCACATCATGGTCGGGATCATCCGCGAAGACAGCCCGGCGAAATCCGCGGCGTTGATGGCGGCGAAAGATCCGGCCAAGGCCCTGGAAGACCACGAGAAAGCCGGCAAGGCCAGCACCCTCAAGCCATTGAAAGACATTCCAAAAGCGGTGCAGACCAAACTGGCCACCAACATGCAGTTGATGGAAGACCTGGAACTGCAGGCGACACCGGCGATTTTCTACATGGATGACAAGGGGGAGCTGCAACAGCAGCAAGGGGCGCCTTCACCGGAGAAACTGGCGAAGATTCTCGGGCCAAAGTGAGTCCGGCTTCTTTATTGCCTGATCGGGCCTCTTCGCGAGCAAGCCCGCTCCCACAGGGTCACCGCGGTCACTGTGGGAGCGGGCTTGCTCGCGAAAAGAACGATGACACGGTTTAACGGTTGCGCTCAGCCAAAAAAGTAAACAACACCTCATTCACAAACTGCGGATTCTCCAGGCTGGAAATATGCCCCGCCTCCGGCACCAGCACCCACGGGCAACCGATCAACTCAGCCATTTCCTGTGCTTCCGACGGCGGTCGCGGTTTGTCCTGATCGCCGCACAGCAACAGGGTGGTTGCGGCATTCAACTCGCGCAGACGCGGTAACAGATCATCACGACTGAAGGTGATGCGCCCCATTGGCACGATGCTTTCGCGCAGGCGATCCGCGGTGTACGCCGCGAGTTTGGCGCGGAAGTCCTTATACAGCGCCGACTGCGGATCGATGCCCGGGCGGAAGAAGATCGGTACCACGATGTCGAGCAATTGTTCGGAAATCTCGCCGCTTTCCTCGATCTGCCTGAACAGCGAGAAATAGTACTGACGGGTTGGCTCAGGCTCGACGCCGACGTAGGTGTCGAGCAGCACCAGACCGTTGATCCGCTGCGGTGCCGACAACGCCAGACGCACGCCCCACATGCCGCCGACCGACAGGCCCACCAGCGTGACCCGTTCGATCTGCAGATGATCGAGCAAGGCCTCGACCTGCCGCGCGATGTCATCCAGCGAGGTGGTGCCCTGCGGCAAGCGCCCGGATTCGCCATGGCCCCACAGGTCCAGCGCAATCACCCGATAGTGCGGCGACAATGCAGCGATCTGCGGCGCCCACATGGCCGTGTCCCACAGGTAACTGCCGGCCAGCAGCACGGCCGGGCCGGTGCCTTGGTCAATGTAATGCAGCGCTTGTCCGTCAACCGTGAAGAAAGGCATTCACCACCCCCGCGACAAAAAAGAGAACCGGCAGACTGAGCTGCCGGTTCATGATCGTCAACCCTGGATATGTACGTGAATATGCCGGTTTATTTGTGTTGAATTCACTGACGCCATCGCTGGCAAGCCAGCTCCCACAGTGATCGAGTGTGTACACGAATTTTGTGTCCACCGTGAAACCTGTGGGAGCTGGCTTGCCAGCGAAGAGGCCGTAACAGGCGCTGGAGATTACAAGCCTTCAAGCTCCGCCATCAGATCATTCAAGCGATCCACCTTGTCCTCGGTCATGTCACCGGCCGCCAACCCTTCAATGTATTCGGCCAGTTCCTGCACCGTGCTGCACTCGAACATCGCCCGCAGCGGCACATCGCGTTGCAGGGTTTTCTGCACCCGCGAGGCGATCTGCGTGGCCAGCAACGAATGACCGCCCAGCTCGAAGAAGTTGTCGCGCACCCCAACCTTGTCGACCTTGAGCACCTCGGCCCAGATGTCGGCCAAGGTCTGCTCCAGCTCGTTGCGCGGGGCCAGGTAATCCTGACTCTGCAACTGGCCGATCTCCAGCACCGGCAAGGCCTTGCGGTCGAGTTTGCCGTTGGCGTTGCGCGGCAACTGATCCAGCCACAACCAGTGCAGCGGCACCATGTATTCCGGCAGTTCGCTGCGCAGGCGTTGCTTGATTCGCTCCAGGCGTTCGCTCGGGTTGAGCGCCGAATCCGCCGCGACCAGATAGCCGACCAAGTGCTTGCCATTCACGCCTTCCTGCACGCCGACCGCCGCATCGCGGACTTCCGGCAGTTCGTGCAGACGCGCCTCGATCTCGCCCAGTTCGATCCGGTAACCGCGAATCTTCACCTGATGGTCAACCCGGCCGACGTACTCCAGCACCCCGTCACTGCGCCGCCGCGCAAGGTCACCGGTGCGATACAGACGCTCTCCCGGCGCGCCGAACGGGTTCGGCACAAATACCGGCGCGGTGCGCAACGGATCGCTGACGTAACCGCGACCGACACCGGTCCCGGCCACGCACAACTCACCCACTGCACCCAACGGCACCAGCTCCAGCGCGCCATCGACCAGGTACAGCAAGTTGTTGTCGGTCGGCGTACCGATCGGCAAGTAACTGCCGCGAGTCGAGGCCATGTCCACCCGGAAGAACGCCACGTCATCCGAGCATTCCGCCGGCCCGTAGGCGTTGACCAGACCGATGTCCGGGTAACGCAGCAGCCATTGGTGCGCCAGCTCCGGTGGCATCGCTTCGCCGGTCGGCAGCATCCAGCGCAGGCCGTCGAGGCTCAGGCGATCAGAAGCGAGCATGCCCTGAATCAGCGACGGCACGCTCTCCAGCACGGTGATGCCCTGCGCCTGTACATGCACCAGCAACCCCTGCGGATCGTGGGCGATGGTGTTCGGCACAATGTCCACCCGCGCCCCGAACAGCGGCGCGGCGAGGAACTGCCAGACCGAAATATCGAAGCTTTGCGAAGCGGTCTGCGCGATCACGTCGGCGTCCGTCAAACTCAGGTACGGCACCTTGCTCAACTGGTTGTTGAGCATGCCGCGCTGCTCGACCATCACGCCTTTCGGCAAGCCGGTGGAACCCGAGGTGTAGATCACGTAGGCCAGGTTGTCCGGGCCGCTGTAAATGCCGAGGTTTTGCGCGGAGGTCGCCAACTCCTGCACCTCTTCCCAGACCAACAGCCGTGGGCGGTTGGCGCAGCTGAACTCATCGAGCAAGGTCTGCGCCTGGTCGCGGCAGGCTTCGCTGCACACCAGCACCGGCGTGCGGCTCAACTCGATGATGCGTTGCAGACGCTGGCTCGGCAGGCCCGGATCCAGCGGCAGGTAACCGGCACCGGCCTTGAAGCTGCCGATGATCATCCCCAGCAGATCAAGATTACGCTCGGCCAGCAACGCCACCGGTTGATCCATCTGCACCCCGGCCGCAACCAGTGCATGACCGAGACGGTTGGCATTCTGATTGAGCGCGGCATAGCTCAGTTGCTGATCAAGGCACGTAGCGGCGATGCGCTGCGGATGCGCCGCGACCTGCGCTTCGAACAGCGCCACGTAGCTCTGCTCGAGCGGATAGTCGTGCGCGCTCTGATTGCAACCGTGCAGCAGGAAGTCCTGTTCCTCGGCCCCCAGCAGCGGCAGATCAGCCATGTCGCCATGGAAGCCTTCGACCAACGCCAGCAGCAGGCGCTTGAACTCGCCGAGCATGCGTTCGATGGTCGATTCGTCGAAGTAGCGTTGGTCATACGACAGGTGCAGACCGAGGTCATCCCCCGGGTAGCACACCGCCGTCAGCGGGAAGTTGGTGTGGGTACGTCCGGAGTCCGAAGTCGCGTTGAGGCTCTGCGCACGGTCCAGCACCGAGACTTCCACCGGGGCGTTTTCGAACACGAACAGGCTATCGAACAGCGGCTGGCCTTTCGGCAATTCGCTCTGCTCCTGGATGTTCACCAGCGGCAGGTATTCGTACTCGCGCAGTTGCATGTTGCTGTCGAGCAGCCCGCTCAACCACTGCCGCACGCTGCTGCGCTGATCTTCCTCAGGCATTTTCACCCGCAGCGCGATGCTGTTGATGAACAGGCCGACGGTGCGCTGCATTTCCGGCATGTCCACCGGACGCCCGGCCACGGTGACGCCGAACAGCACGTCGCGATCACCGCTCAGACGGCGCAGCACCAAGGCCCACGCGGCTTGAGCGAAGGTGTTGATGGTCAGTTGATGGGCTTGGGCCAACTCGCGCAGACGCGCGCCATCTTCAACGTTGAGACGGGTGTAGCGGTCACCAACGATCATGCCGCCGCTTTCGCCAGCGTGTTCGCGCAGGAACGGTCGGTCGCTCGGGATCGGCGTGGTGCGCTCGAAGCCTTGCAGGTTCTGCTGCCACCACTGCCGCGCCTCGGCCAGGCTCTGGCGCTGCAGCCAGCCGATGTAATCGCGGTAACGCGGCGGCACCGGCAACTGTGCTTCGCGTCCTTCACCGAGGGCAGTGTAGATCTCGAAGAAATCGTTCATCAGCAGCGAGCGGCACCAGGCATCGATGAGGATGTGGTGGTTGCTCATCATGAACCAGTAGCGCGCCGCGCCGACCTTGATCAGGCGCAGGTGGAACGGTGCCTGATTGAGCAGATCGAACCCGGCCTCGCGCTCGCTTTTCAGCAGTGCCTGCAGCTTCGGTTCTTGCTCGTCCTCGGCAACGGCGCTCCAGTCCAGGTACTCAATCGGCGTGCGACCCGGGGTGTGGATCACTTGCAGCATGTCTTCGCCAACGTTCCAGCAGAACGATGCGCGCAACGCCTCGTGACGGGCGACCACCGCTTGCCAGGCCTGGGCGAAACGCTCGGGATCGAGTTCGCTGTTGATGCGATAGCGATCCTGCATGTAATACAGACCGGTGCCCGGTTCGAGCAAGGTGTGCAGCAGCATGCCTTCCTGCATCGGCGTCAGCGGATAAACATCTTCGATCTGCGCGGCCGGCACCGGCAGTGCATCGAGTTGCGCCTGGGTCAGTTTCGCCAGCGGGAAGTCCGACGGCGTCAGGCCACCGGCTGTGTCTTGCAGGCAATGTTCGATCAGGCTTTGCAGCTCGCCGAGGTAAGCGTCGGCCAGATCGTTGATGGTCTGCGCGTCATAACGCTCGGCGCTGAAGGTCCAGCGCAGCAGCAGTTCGCCGCCGTACACCTGACTGTCGATGCTCAACTCGTTGGGCAACGGCGCCTGCGGATCGTGGGCCGCACCAACCGGCTCATCCAGCGGACGGAACAGCGCATCGCTGGCAAAACTCTGGTCGAACTGGCCGAGGTAGTTGAAGGTCACCGGTGCGTTCGGCAACGCCGCCATGCTGCGCTGGCTGAGGTCATCGGCCAGATAACGCAGCACGCCATAGCCGAGGCCTTTGTGCGGTACCGCGCGCAGTTGCTCCTTGATCGCCTTGATCGAAGCCCCCTGCCCGGCGGCCTCTTCGATGTTGTGCGGGGTCAGGCGCAACGGGTAGGCGCTGGTGAACCAGCCGACGGTGCGGGTCAGGTCGATCTCGTCGAACAGGGTTTCACGGCCGTGGCCTTCCAGTTGAATCAATGCCGACGGCTGCCCGCTCCAACGGCACAGCACGCGGGCCAGCGCGGTCAGCAGCAGGTCGTTGACCTGCGTGCGGTAGGCGCGTGGTGCCTGTTGCAGCAGTTGTTGGGTATGCTCGGCATCCAGGCGCACGCTGACAGTTTGCGCGTGACGATTCTGTTGTCCGCCCTGCGGGTTTTCGCACGGCAGATCGGCGTTCGATCCGGCCAGTTGGGTTTGCCACCAGTTCAGTTCTTCACGCAGTGATTCGCTGCCGGCGTAGGCCTGCAAACGTGCCGCCCAGTCCTTGAAGGCACTGGTTTTCGCCGGCAGTTTTACCGACTGTTCGGCTTCGAGCTGGCGGTACACGGTTTGCAGATCGTCGAGCAAGACGCGCCACGACACACCGTCGACCACCAGGTGATGGATCGCAATGAACAGACGTTGCTGACCTTCGGGACCATCGACCAGCAAGGCGCGCAGCAGCGGGCCGTTCTGCAGATCGAGACTGCGCTGGGCATCGGCGAACAGCGCTGCGCACTTGTCCATCGCCGTTACACGCACTTGCCACAAAACGGCGGCATCGGAGACCGGTTGATGAGTGGCGTGCCACTGATCGTTGGCCTCGGTGAAGCGCAGACGCAAGGCGTCGTGCTGCTCGATCACGGCCAGCAGCGCCTGCTCCAGACGATGCGGTTCCAGCGCCACTGTCGGTTCCAGCAACAAGGCTTGGTTCCAGTGCTGCCGCTCAGGAATATCACTGTCGAAGAACCAGTGTTGAATCGGCGTCATCGCCGACTCACCGAGCACCAGTCCCTGCTCGGCAGTGACTTGCTCGCTACGGCTGGCGACAGCGGCCAGGGTCTGCACCGTCTGATGCTGGAACAGATCCCGTGGACTGAAATGAATGCCCTGCTGCCGCGCACGACTGACCACCTGAATCGACAGAATCGAGTCGCCGCCGAGTTCGAAGAAGTTGTCATTGAGACCGACCTGCTCGACGTTGAGCACCTCGCACCAGATCTGTGCCAGGGTCTGCTCCAGCTCATTGCTCGGGGCGACATAGTGCTGACGATTCAGCTCCGGATCCGGCGCCGGCAAGGCGCGGCGGTCGAGTTTGCCGTTGGCGGTCAGCGGCATGCTCGCCAACAGGATCAGGTGCGTCGGCACCATGTAATCCGGCAGTTGTGCCTTGAGGTGCGACTTCAGTGCTTCACGCAGTTCGGCCTGTTGCGCTTCGCCTTGCTCGGCAACTTCGCTGACCAGGTAGCCCACCAGTTGCTTGCCGCTCGGCGCATCCAGCGCCAGCACCACCGCTTCGCGGATCGAGTGGTGATCGAGCAGACGGGTTTCGATTTCGCCCAACTCGATACGGAAACCGCGAATCTTCACCTGATGGTCGATCCGCCCCAAGTATTCCACCAAACCGTCGGCACGCTGGCGCACCAAGTCGCCGGTACGGTACATGCGCCCGCCATCGGCGGCAAACGGGTCAGCGACAAAGCGCTCGGCGCTGATGCCCGGACGGTCGTGATACCCCTGGGCCAGACCGGCGCCGCCGACGAACAACTCACCGGTCGCGCCTTGCGGCACCAACGCCAGATCGGCGTCGAGAATGTACGCCAGGCGGTCACCGATCACGCTGCCGATCGGCACGCTGCCGGCGCCCTCTTCCAGCACTTCCGGGGCGAGACTGGCGAGCGGCATGACCACGGTTTCGGTCGGGCCGTAGGCGTTGAAGAACAGGCTTGGTTTGAACGCTGCGCGAATCCGTTGCAGGTGTTCGCCGGTCAGCGCTTCGCCGCCGGTGATGATCATCCGCACCGGCAGGATGTCGTTTTGTGTGGCGAGGAACT
Source organism: Pseudomonas sp. GM30 (assembly GCF_000282275.2). Classification (NCBI taxonomy): domain Bacteria; kingdom Pseudomonadati; phylum Pseudomonadota; class Gammaproteobacteria; order Pseudomonadales; family Pseudomonadaceae; genus Pseudomonas; species Pseudomonas sp. GM30. Next base: position 40,412 of record NZ_AKJP02000031.1, read on the forward strand.
GCGCCAACTGGCTGCCGTAACTCGGAGTGAAACCGAGTACGTTGATCCGATGGGTGCGGATCAAACCGCAGATTTCTTCCGCGTCCCACTGCCCTTGCGCCCGCAGCACCACGTGCGCGCCGCTGAGCAGCGGCACCAGCAGACGCTCGGTGGCGGCGTCGAAGTTGATCGAATAGAAGTGCAGTTCGCAGTCGTCCGGGCGCATGCCGAAACGTTCGATCACCGCCTGGCAATGCATGGCGATTTCACCGTGCGACACCACCACGCCCTTCGGCTTGCCGGTCGAGCCCGAGGTGTAAATCAGATAGGCCTGATGCTGCGGCAGGCTGATAAAGGGCAACTCGCTGACCGGGTAATCGGCCAGCGCGGCGCTGTCATCTTCCAGGCACCAGCGCGCCACGCTCGACGGCAGATCGCCGAGGGCGTTGAACATCGCCCGGTCGCTGAGCAGCAGACCGATGCGGCTGTCTTCGATCATGTAATGCAGACGGTCGAGCGGATATTCCGGGTCCAGCGGCACGTAAGCGCCGCCGGCCTTGAGAATCGCCAGCAGGCCGACGACCATTTCCAGCGAACGCTCCAGCGCCAGGCCAACGCGCACTTGCGGGCCGACGCCCCGCTCGCGCAAGGCCCAGGCCAGGCGATTGGCGCGGGCGTCGAGTTCGGCGTAGCTCAGGGTCTGTCCGGCGAAGGTCAGGGCCGGGGCATCTTTGCGCACCAGCGCCTGCTCGGCGAACAGGTGATGGATGCACTGGTCGAGACGACGTTCGCCCGGTTCGACGCCAAGGCTGTCGAGCAGCTGCTGTTGTTCAGCCGGGTCGAGCAGCGGCAATTGGCTCAGACGCTGTTGCGGATCGGCGATCAACGCTTCCAGCAGGTTGCGCCAATGTTTGGCCATGCGCGCAATGGTCGGTTCATCGAACAGATCGGTGCTGTAGGTCAGGCAGCAACCGAGGCGATGGTCGAGGTCGGTGACTTCCAGGTTGAGGTCGAACTTGGTCGCCCGCGCATCGTTGGCCAGGTACTCGACGGTCATCCCGGCGAGCATGCGGCTCTGCTGGAATTCCCAGCGCTGCACGTTGCACATCACTTGGAACAGCGGGTTGTACGCCGCACTGCGCGGCGGTTGCAGCGCTTCGACCAGATGATCGAACGGCAGGTCCTGATGCGACTGGCCTTCGATAACGGTGTGGCGCACTTGCTCGAACAGTTCGCCGACCGACATCTGGCCGTCGAGCTGGCAACGCAGCACCTGAGTGTTGAGGAATGCGCCGATCAGCCCTTCGCTTTCCGGACGGATCCGATTGGCCACCGGTGCGCCGATGCGCAGGTCGGTCTGGCCGCTGTAGCGGTAGAGCAAGGTGGCGAGCGCGGCGGTCATGGTCATGAACAGGGTCAGACCGTTTTGCGCATTGAACGCTCGGACGCGGGCGGCGAGATCGTCGCTCAGATCGAAACGGAACAGCTCGCCCTGATGGCTTTGCACCGGTGGCCGCGGACGGTCCCCGGGCAGTTCCAGCAACGGATGTTCGCGACCGAGTTGCGCGGTCCAGTAGTCGAGTTGGCGCTGACGTTCACCAGACTCCAGCCACTGCCGTTGCCAGACGCTGTAGTCGAGGTACTGCACCGGCAACGCTTCGAGCGGCGAGTCGCGGTCATCGACGAACGCTTCGTACAGCGCACTGAGTTCGCGGGCAAAGATGTCCATCGCCCAGCCTTCGGTGACGATGTGGTGCAGGGTCAGCACGAAGTAGTGTTCGTGCTCGGCGGTCTTCACCAGACAGGCGCGCAGCAGCGGCCCGCTTTCCAGATCGAACGGCAGATGCGCTTCGTCATCGGCCAGTTGCTGGACCTGCTGCTCACGCTGGTCAGCCGGCAGTTTCGAGAAATCCTTCCAGCCCATGCGCACGCCAGTTTCGGCATGCACTTGCTGACGGGCCACACCATCGACGCTCGGGAAGGTGGTGCGCAGGGTTTCGTGACGCAGGATCAACGCCTGCAAGGCCGCCTCGAAATGCTCGACGTGCAACACGCCGCGCAGGCGCGCCATGCCACCGACGTTGTACGCCGGGCTGTTCGGCTCCATCTGCCAGAGGAACCACATGCGTTGCTGCGAATAGGACAACGGCACCGCCTGGCGGCGATCGACTTTGGCAATCGGCGGCTGTTGGTTGGTCTGGCCGCTGGCCTGGATCAGCCGGATCTGTTCGGCGAAGTCACCGAGTTCACTGTGCTCGAACAAGGCGCGCAACGGCAGCTCGACGTCACAGGCCTGACGGCTGCGGGAGATGATTTGTGTGGCCAGCAACGAGTGCCCGCCGAGGGCGAAGAAGTCGTCACGCAGACCGATCCGTGGCAGGCCCAGCACTTCGCGCCAGATTGCGGCGATCTGTTGTTCCAGCTCGGTGACCGGTTCGACGTGTTCGCGCACTTGCCACTGCGGCTCCGGCAAGGCGCGGCGGTCGAGTTTGCCGCTTGGGCTGAGGGGCATTGCGTCCAGGCGCATCAGTTGCGCCGGGACCATGTACTCCGGCAGCTCGGCGGCGAGTGCGGTTTTCAGGCGGGCGATCTGTGCGTCCTGATCTTCGCTGGCGTCGGCGGCAGTGAAGTAGCCGATCAGTTGCGCACCGGCTGCGGTTTCGCGCACCAGCACCACGGCCTGGGCGACGCCGTTTTGCGCCAGCAGGCGCGCTTCGATTTCTTCCGGCTCGACGCGGAAACCACGCAGTTTGACCTGCTGATCGAGACGTCCGAGGTATTCGATCACGCCATCGCTCGTCCAGCGCGCGCGGTCACCGGTGCGGTACAGACGCGCACCCTGCTCGCCCAGCGGATCGACCACGAAACGTTCGGCGGTCAGCGCCGGGCGACCGAGGTAACCACGGGCCAGGCCGATGCCGCTGATGCACAGCTCACCTGGCACACCGGCCGGCACTGGATTGAGATCGCTGTCGAGCACGCGGCAGACCACGTTGCCCAGCGGACGGCCAATCGGCGAACGCTCGCCATCGGCCACGTTGCAATGCCAGTGGGTGACGTTGATCGCGGTTTCAGTCGGGCCGTAACGGTTGTGCAGTTGCACCGCCGGCAGTTGCGCCAGCACGCGGTTGCGCAGTTCCGCCGGCAACGCTTCACCGCCGGAGAACACCCGGCGCAGGCTGGTGCATTCGGCGCTCAGCGGTTCGTCGATGAACAGCGAAAGCAGCGGCGGCACAAAGTGCAGCGTGGTCACACCGTATTCCTGAACCAACTGGGCGATGCGATGCGGATCGCGGTGTTCACCGGGGCCGGCGATCAGCAGACGCGCGCCAGTGATCAGCGGCCAGAAGCACTCCCACACCGACACGTCGAAACTGATCGGCGCCTTTTGCATCAGCACGTCGCTGTCATTCAGGCGATAGCTGTTCTGCATCCACTGCAGCCGTTCGGCCAATGCAGCGTGGGTGTTGCCAACGCCTTTCGGTTGGCCGGTGGAGCCGGAGGTGTAAATCACGTAGGCGAGGTTGTCGCCATGCAGGTGCAGACCCGGCGCCTGGCTCGGCCAGTTCTCCAGATGCAGCGCGTCCATCGCGATCACGCTGACGCCGTCACTGGCCGGCAGGCGGTCGAGCAATGCGGTCTGGGTCAGCAGCAGTTCGACGCCGCTGTCGCTGAGCATGTAAGCCAAGCGTTCGGCCGGATAATCCGGATCCAGCGGCACATATGCGCCACCGGCCTTGATGATCGCCAGCAGACCGATCAGCAGTTGCGGCGAACGCTCGGCGGCAATCGCCACGCACACGTCCGGGCCGACGCCTTTGTCGCGCAGATAATGCGCGAGGCGATTGGCCTGGGCGTGCAATTCGGCAAAATCGAGACTGCCGCCGTCCCACACCAGCGCGGTGCGATCCGGGGTCTGCCGCGCCTGTTCGTTGAGCAGTTCCGGCAGCCATTGTTGCGCCGGGGTGCACGGGGCGACGCTCCACGCTTGTTGCTGTTCCTGCTCGCACGGAGTCAGCAATGGCAGGTCGCCGATCGCCTGTTGCGGTTGTTCGCAGACAGCGCGCAGCAGATTGCTGAAGTGTTCCGCCAGACGCTCGATGGTCGCCGCGTCAAACAGTTCATCGGCGTAGTCGAAGGACAGAGTCAGGCGTCCGTTACGATCTTCTTCACTGTGCAGTTGCAGGTCGAACTTGGCCTCGCGGCTGTGCCACGGCAGTTCTTCAGCGAGCAACCCCGGCAGGCGCTTGAGCGCACTCAGGTCGCGCTGCTGGTGGTTGAACATGACCTGGAACAGACCTTGTTCACGGGCCTGCGGGAACGCTTCAAGGAGTTGCTCGAATGGCAGATCCTGATGGGCCTGAGCGCCGAGCGCGGCCTCACGGGTCTGCGCCAACAACTCGACAAATGACAGCCGCGAATCAACCTCGGCGCGCAGCACCTGGGTGTTGATGAAGAAGCCGATCAGACCCTGGGTTTCCAGGCGCGGACGGTTGGCGTTGGGGATGCCGATGCGGATATCGCGCTGACCGCTGTAGCGGTGCAGCAGGCTCTGGAACGCCGAGAGTAACAGCATGAACGGCGTCGATTGATGCGCCTGCGCCGTCTGCTTGATCGCATCGCTGAGGCTGACGCCGAGACGCACGCTGTGGCGCGCGGCGCTGTGCAATTGTTTGGCCGAACGCGGATGATCGGTGGCCAGTTCCAGCACCGGATGTTCATCGCCCAGTTGGGCTTTCCAGTACGCCAGTTGTCGCTCGCCCTCGCCTTGCGCCAGCCATTGGCGCTGCCAACTGCCGTAGTCAGCGTATTGGGTCGGCAGCGGCGCGAGTTCCGCACGCTGGCCTTGGGATGCCGCAGCGTACAGGCGCGAGAATTCGTCGATCAGCACGTTCAGCGACCAGCCGTCGGCGATGATGTGATGCAGGGTCACCAGAAGCTGATGATCTTCATCGTCGAGGCGTACGAGTGTCACCCACAGCAGCGGGCCTTTTTCCAGATCGAACTGGGTGCGCGCCTCGTCCTCGCGGATCTGTTGCGCGCGGGCTTCACGCTCGTGCGCCGGCAGGTCGCTGATGTCGATCAGTTGCAGGTTGAATTCAGGTGCGGCGTCGACTTGTTGCAGCGCTACGCCGTCGCGCTCGAAGAAGCGCGTGCGCAGTGACTCGTGGCGCTCAATTAGTTGCTGGAAGCTGGCGCGCAACGCGTCTTCGTCCAGCTCGCCGCGCAGACGCAGGGCGCCGGGGATGTTGTAGGCGCTGCTGTGCGGGTCGAGTTGCCAGGTAATCCACAGTCGGTTTTGCGCCAGCGATTGCGGCAGTGCTTCGCCGCGCGACAAGGTGTTGATTGCGCCTTGGGCGCTGCCGCCGTCCTGTTGCTGCTGTGCCACGGCTGCGGCGAAGGCGGACAGGGTCGGGGCTTCGAACAACAGACGCAGGTTCAGCTCCAGCGCCAGCTCTTCACGCACCCGGGCGATCACTTGCGTGGCGGCAATCGAGTTGCCGCCGAGCAGGAAGAAGTGGTCGTCGGCGTTGACCTGTTTGAGGTTGAGTTGCTCGGCCCAGATCTTGCCAATCAGGGCTTCCAGCTCGGAAGCCGCCAGGGTCGATTCGGTATTTTGCACCTCGGCGGACGGGAACACCGCGTAGCTGTCGAGGCTGCCGTCGGCCAGACGATTGCGGCACGCCGAGCGTTGCAGCTTGCCGCTGGAAGTCTTCGGCAGCGCGCCCGGGTTGAGCAGCACCACCACGCTCGGCGCCTCTTGATAGGCCTCGGCCACTGCCTGGCGAATGGCTTTGATCAGCGCTTCGGGCGGCAGGATTTTCTGCACGCTGCGGCTGATTTCTGCGGCGATGCCAATGCCTTCTTCACCGCCCTGATTGACCGCGAATGCCGCGACGCGACCTTTGCGCACCACTTCCACTTCACGCTCGACGGTTTGCTCGATGTCCTGCGGATAGAGGTTGTGACCGCGCACGATCAGCATGTCTTTCAGGCGACCGGTGATGAACAGTTCACCCTCGCGGATAAAGCCCAGGTCGCCAGTGCGCAGCCAGGTGCGACCGGCGTGCTGGACGAAGGTCTTGGCGCTGGCCTCGGGGTTGCGCCAGTAGCCGTGAGCGATGCTCGGCCCGGCGGCCCAGACTTCGCCGACCGCATTGTCATTGAGTTCTTGCAGGCTGTTCGGCTCGACGATCAGCACCGCATGCTCCGGCTGACTGATGCCGCAACTCATGATCGGGCTGCCGTCGCCCGGCTCGGCGCGATTTTGCGCCAGCGCCAGATCGTCGACACGCAGCGCAGGAATGCCGGTGCCCCGTGGTGTGCCGGCGACGAACAGGGTCGCCTCGGCCAGACCATAGGAGGCCATGAAGTTGTCTTCGCTGAAGCCGCACGGGGTGAATTTCTCGGCGAAGCGTTCGAGGGTGTCGAGACGGATCGGTTCGGAGCCGGAATAGGCCACGCGCCAGCGGCTCAGGTCGAGGCGCTCCAGTGCCGATTCGCTGACCCGCTCGCTGCACAAGCGGTAGGCGAAATCCGGCCCGCCGCTGATGGTGCCGCCGTATTGGCTGATCACTTCAAGCCAGCGCAACGGGCGACCGAGGAAGTACGCCGGTGACATCAGGATGCACGGCACGCCGCTGAAAATCGGCTGCAGCAATCCGCCGATCAGCCCCATGTCGTGGTACAGCGGCAGCCAGCTGACGATGACGTCGTCGGGGTTCACATCGATGCCGAAACCGTGGCGAATCAGCAGCTCGTTGGCCACCAGATTGCCGTGGCTGACCTGCACGCCTTTGGGCAGCGCGGTGGAACCGGAGGTGTATTGCAGGAAGGCGATGTGTTCTGCGGGCAAGGTCGGTTCAACCCAGCGCTCGGCCAGGGCGTTGTCGAGAGTATCGACGCACAGCAACGGTGGCGCGCCGTCGATTTGCTGCAAGGCATCGCGCAGGTCGGCACTCGTCAGCAGCAGACGCGGTTCGGCGTCGGCAATGATCGACAGCAGGCGCTCCTGATGATGACGCCGGGCGGACTCCGGCGGATAGGCCGGCACCGCAATCACCCCGGCATACAGGCAACCGAAGAACGCCGCGACGTAATCCGGACCGCTGGGAAACAGCAGCACCGCGCGATCACCGAACTCAGCCTGGGCCTGCAATGCGCCAGCAATGGTGCGCGCGCGTTGATCCAGTTCGCGATAACTGAGCACCACGCCCTGCTCCTCGGTTTCGGCGAGAAAGCGCAGGGCCAGGCGATCCGGCGTCTGTGCCGCACGGCGCTGGAGGGCTTGGACCAGAGTGCTGGGGAGTTCGAACGCGTCGGTCATGAGGTTTCCTGCCTGAATTCGGCTTGCTAGTGGAATCGGGTTGCTGCGTCACGCCGGTCGAGGGCGTGCAGGGCGCGGTCTGTGCCGACCGCGCAAGGCTGCGGAATGCTGTCTGGCCGGGGCTCGATACCCGGAACCATTCACCAATGAGAACGGATGACGTCTTGAAATAATTAGTCGGCAGGCTGGATCGCCAACGGGGCTGGGGTGTGGCGGTGTGTCGCAGTTCTCGATTCGCACCTTTACGGAGCATTAGTTCTCTTTCTCAATTGACAATCATTATCATTCAACATAATTTGTCGCTCGATGTGTAGGACGGCCTCGTCCCCCGGCGTCCCACTAACCTATTGGCAGCAAGGTGATTTCCATGACGGAACAAGTATCCACAAGCAGGTGCGATTCACCGCTACTTCAGGCCTTCGTCGACAATCGACTGATTCTGGTGAAGATTGCAGCGCGCATTACCGGCTGCCGTTCACGCGCCGAAGATGTGGTGCAGGATGCGTTCTTCCGCTTGCAGTCGGCCCCGCCGATCACGTCGTCGATCAAGGCGCAATTGAGTTATCTGTTCCAGATCGTGCGCAACCTCGCCATCGATCACTACCGCAAACAGGCGCTGGAACAGAAATACGCAGGCCCGGAAGAGGAAGGGTTGAACGTGGTCATTCAGGGCGCATCGCCGGAAACCTCGCACATCAATTTCTCGACGCTGGAACACATCGCCGACGCGCTGACCGAACTGCCCAGCCGCACCCGCTACGCCTTTGAGATGTACCGCCTGCACGGGGTGCCGCAAAAGGACATCGCCAAGGAACTCGGCGTCTCGCCGACCCTGGTCAACTTCATGATTCGTGATGCGCTGGTGCATTGCCGCAAGGTGTCGGGCAGTCGCGGGGATGCGGCCTCGATGGGGCGTCGTTAAGCCCGGTTCATCGCAGAAAAAAAGATCGCAGCCTGCGGCAGCTCCTACAGAGGAATACATTTCATGTAGGAGCTGCCGAAGGCTGCGATCTTTGGCTTTTACGCCAGCTTGCACCGATCAAAAAACCGCTCACGCCCCAGAATCATCAACGCCGCACGCTTGTGCGGAAAGTCGAATTCCTTCTCGCAGTGGAAGCACTGATTCTGCATGTGGCCGATCATCTTCGCGTTGTCGGCACGCGGTTCGGCGACCACGCGCTGGGTACGCGGATCATCCAGAAACAGATAGTGCACCAGCGCCGACAACCAGCTCGCGACCTTGTGCGGGCCACGGTGATTCTCTTCCCCCACCAGCATGTGAATGCCACGGTCGTAATTGTCGGCGTCGTAGAACGGCGCGATCCGATCTTCCTTGGCCCAGTAGGCTTCGAAATAGGCAAACGGTTGATCATCGAAACAACCGATCAGCGTCAGCGTATGCGGATCGGCGTCGAGCTTGCTGAGGTATTCGCGATGCTGCTCAAGACTGCCCTCCTCCTGCCAGAAACTGGCAACACGCGGGCTGTTCTGCCAGCGATTGAATCGCGCCAGATCCTGCTCGATCTCCAGTGTACGCAGGGAAATCCACGCACCGAGACGCGCATCGAAGCGTCGATAGACTTCACCGCGCGGCTTGACCGGACGCAGCGGATGGCGCTTGCCCTGGCTGATCACCATTTGTTGCGGATAACTGCCGCTCAGCGATGTACCGAGCCATGGCTGCGGCAGTTGCCAGAACAAGGTGCGCTCGCAACGGTATTCGCCGGCCACGTCGGTGCCAACCAGCAAGCCGCTGCGCAAGGCTTCGGTGGGCGGCTGATCCAGTTGCCAGAGCAATTGCTGACGCTCCGGCTCACGGGCGAACAACCAGTAGCAGGCAGCCCACAGCGCCAGGCCCGGCGGCAGGGCAAAACGCTCATCGAGCTGAATCGATCCGGTGCCGTCACGATTCAGACGCAGGCGAATCAGCGGTTGCCCGTCCAGGCTCAGGTTCAGACGGCTTTCAGTTGCATCGGCTACCAGTTCACTGCCCGAAGGCAAGGCCAGGGCAGTCAGGTCATTCAGATTGGACATGGGTCGGGCTCACGATAATCGGCGACAGTTCAACGATGGGACGTGAGCCGAGAGCGGAAATTTAGCCGCCGGGGCGAAAATTGCTCAGGGGTGCGGCACCGGTACCACGGCTATTTTGTACGGATCGAAGATCTTCAGCATCTGGCCGTTGTCGCGCAAACCCTGCAGCAACTTGCTGAACGCCTCGCCGGTGATCGGTGCGTTCGGGCGCAAAATCGCGTAATGGTGGTAGATCTGATCGATGCGCTGCGACACCAGCAGCTCGTCTTTGACCTTTTCGTTGCGCTTCAGATAATCGAACAGGTACGAGCGCGTCACCAGCGCTATGTCGGCCCGCCCGCGCAGGACCATCAGCAAGTTGCTGTCGTGGGAATAGGTCAGCGAGGCATTGAACGTATCAGCCAGGTATTTGGGATCGGCATTGAAGTTGGCGAACTCATAGTGATATCCACTGTAAAGCGCCAGGCGCTTGCCCTTCAGATCGGCGAAGTAGTTCTCCTGGCGAGCATCTTTGCGTTGCGCGACGAAAATCTCGGCATCTTCCAGACCCATATCGACCGTGGTGTGTGGAATGTCCTTCCAGCCCCACTCCGGGTTTTCGAAAATCGCCATGTCGGTGCGCCCTTCCTTCAAGTCACCGAAACGCCGGGGAATCGAGGTCGGTACCAGGACAAACTGATACTCCGTCTGCAACGCATTCAGCGCTTCGACCAATTCCGGCAGCAGACCGGTGTCAGCACCGCTTTCCGGGCGGATGGTGTAAGGCGGAAAGTGCGCGGCGCCCACTCGAACCAGTTGCGCTGCCTGCGCGGGCAACACCCAAAATACCGTCAGCGCTACGAGCAAAAGCCCTGCGGTCGTCCGAATTGGCGAAGACTTCAAAACACCCCACTCCCCGAAAAAATACCGATCAATGCATTCAAGCTAGGCGGTTTCGCCCAGTTAGCCAGTTTCCTGACCTGTTGGAACGTGGGTTAACGCTCTTCGAGCACCAGAATCAGTGCCTCATCGGCCAACTGATCAAGGCTCAGGCTGCCGCCGGCACGGAACCAGGTGGTGGTCCAGGACAACGCGCCGGTGAGAAAACGTCGGGTTACAAATACATCGCCACGGATGAAGCCGGCCTCCTTGGCTTCGCCCAGCACCTGCAGCCAGATGTCTTCGTAGACATCGCGCAATGCCAGCACTTTGGCCTGACCGTCTTCGGACAGCGAGCGCCATTCGTAGACCAGCACCGCCATGGCTTCGCCGCTGCCGCCCATGATCGACTGCAACTCGCAGCGAATCAGCGCCAGTACCCGCTCGCGCACGTTGCTGGCTTCGGCCAGCGCGGCGCGCATCAGCGCGGTGTTGTAGCGGATGGTTTCTTCCATCACCGCCCGGAGGATTTCATCCTTGCTTTTGAAGTGATGAAAAATGCTCCCGGACTGGATCCCTACCGCCCCCGCCAGATCACGCACCGTGGTGCGCTCGTAGCCTTTGTTGCGGAACAGGTGAGCGGCCACTTGCAGCAGTTTGCCGCGGGCGCTGTCAGGGTCGGTCAACTGGCCCTGGTCGACCAGTTCGCGCATGACCCTCAGGGCTTTTTGCTCGTCCACCCGTTCTCTCCTACAGTCGATCAGTCTGTTGCCCCCCTGAACGCGCAGGGTTGCGCGCAATTTAAGCCCGGGGCCGCAACCAAGCAAGCGCTTGGGCAGAGATATTTCAGCTGTTTACAAACCAAGCGCTTGCTTGGTAGCCTCCAGACACTTCTGTCGCAGGTTCCTGAGTCGGAGATAAAAATGCCAACCACCGTCCGCATCGGATGCGCCAGCGCATTCTGGGGAGACACCTCGACCGCCGCCGCACAACTTGTGGCCGGCGGGCAGCTGGATTATCTGGTGTTCGATTACCTGGCCGAAATCACCCTGTCGATCATGGCCGGCGCGCGCATGAAGGACCCGCAGGCCGGGTTCGCCGGGGACTTCGTTGAGGTGCTCGCGCCGCTGCTGCCGCAACTGGCTGAACAGAAAATCCGCGTCATCAGCAATGCCGGCGGGATCAATCCAAAAGCCTGTGCCGCCGCTCTGCAAGCCGCCTGCGACAAGGCCGGGGTCAGCCTGAAAATTGCCGTGCTGCTCGGCGATGACCTGCAACCGCAATTCAAGCAACTCGCCGCTCAGGGCATCCACGAAATGTTCAACGGCGCGCCGCTGCCGCCGATGTGCGTATCGACCAACGCCTACCTCGGCGCACCAGGCATCGTCGAGGCTCTGCGCCTGGGCGCCGACATCGTCATTACCGGCCGGGTGGTCGACAGCGCGGTGGTCAGCGCGGCGCTGGTGCATGAGTTCGGCTGGGCGTGGCACGACTACGACAAACTGGCCCAGGCCGCGCTGGCCGGGCACATCATCGAATGCGGCGCGCAATGCACCGGTGGCAACTTCACCGACTGGCGCGACGTGCCGGATTACGAACACATCGGTTTCCCCATCGTCGAAGTCAGCGCCGACGGCCAGTTCATCGTCAGCAAACCCGAAGGCTCCGGCGGTCTCGTTACGCCACTGACCGTTGGCGAGCAGATGCTTTATGAAATCGGTGATCCACAGGCCTATCTGTTGCCGGATGTGGTCTGCGATTTCACTCAGGTGAAACTGCAGCAACAAGGCAAAAACGCCGTGCATGTCCACGGTGCCAAAGGCCTGCCACCCAGCGATAAATACAAGGTCAGTGCCACGTACCCGGACGGTTTTCGCTGCACCGCCAGTTGCCTGATCGCCGGCATCGATGCGGTGGACAAAGCCCGGCGTGTCAGTCAGGCAATCATCGACAAGACTGCCGAAATGTTCAGCCAGCGCGGCTGGCCGCCCTACAGCGAAGTCGACATCGAATTGCTCGGCAGCGAAGCCACCTACGGCCCGCACGGCCAGCGTCGCGACAGCCGCGAGGTGGTGATCAAACTCGCCGTGCGCCATTCGCTGAAACATGCGCTGGTGCTGTTCTCCCGGGAAATCGCCCAGGCCGCCACTGGCATGGCGCCGGGGCTGACCGGCATCGTCGGCGGACGGCCGACGGTGTATCCGTTGATTCGCCTGTTCTCGTTCCTGATCGATAAAACCGCCTGCACCCTGCAAGTCGCCATGGCCGGTGAACAACATCCCTGCGCTCTGCCCGCGCAAACACCACTCGACAGCCACGATCTGCCAATCCCCGAGCAGCCACCCAAACCCCAGGGCCGCGCCGACGCCAGTGTGCCGTTGGTGAAACTGGCCGTGGCGCGCTCCGGCGACAAGGGCAATCACAGCAACATCGGCGTCTTGCCGCGCCGCCCGGAATACCTGCCATGGATCGCCGAAGCGCTGACTCCGGCAGTGATCGTCGACTGGATGCGCCATGTACTGGACCCGATTCACGGTCGGGTCGAACGCTGGTATCTGCCCGGCACCCACAGCCTGAATTTCCTCTTGGAAAACGCTCTCGGTGGCGGCGGTGTCGCGAGTCTGCGTATCGATCCACAGGGCAAGGCCTTTGCCCAGCAGTTGCTGGAAATCCAGATCCCGGTGCCGCAGAGCATCGCCGAACAACTCGACTAGAGGTTGGGCTTCATGGCTTACGCATCGATTTTCAAAGCCGATCTGTTCGGCGGTCAGACTCTCATCGTCACCGGTGGCGGCAGCGGCATCGGGCGTTGCACCGCGCATGAACTGGCAGCGCTCGGAGCCAATGTGCTGCTGGTCGGGCGCAAGCCAGAGAAGCTGCAGAAAGTCGCCGCCGAAATCAGCGAAGACGGTGGCCGCGCGCACTGGCAAGCCTGCGACATCCGTGACGAAGACGCGGTGAAGCAGCTGGTCACCGAGTTGATCGCCGAGCACGGGCCGATCCACGGTCTGGTCAACAATGCCGGCGGCCAGTACCCGTCGCCACTGGCCTCGATCAATCAGAAAGGTTTCGAAACCGTGTTGCGTACCAATCTGGTCGGCGGCTTCCTGATGGCCCGGGAAGTGTTCAACCAGTCGATGAGCAAGCACGGCGGTAGCATCGTCAACATGCTCGCCGACATGTGGGGCGGCATGCCGGGCATGGGCCATTCCGGCGCAGCACGTTCGGGGATGGACAACTTCACCAAGACTGCCGCGTTCGAATGGGGTTACGCCGGGGTGCGGGTCAATGCGGTGGCGCCGGGCTGGATCGCGTCCAGCGGCATGGACACTTATGAAGGCGCTTTCAAAGCCGTGATCCCGACCCTGCGCGAACACGTACCGCTCAAGCGCATCGGCACCGAATCGGAAGTCAGTGCGGCGATTGTTTTCCTGCTCAGTCCGGCGGCGGCGTTCATCAGCGGCAGCACCTTGAAAATCGATGGCGCCGCCAGTCTCGGCAGCCGCGCATGGCCGTTGCACAAGGCAACCCACAGCGAGTCGTTCAACGGTTTCCATCGGGCGTACCTGCCCGACGTGCTCAAGGACAAGGAGTAAGCCATGCCGCAGATCCAGTCCGAACTCGATCCGCACAGCGAAGCCTTCGCCCGCAACCGCGCGGCGATGCTCACGGCCATCGAGCACGTCCAGCAACTGGAACAGAACCTGCTGAACAAGGCTGCCGAAGCCAAGGCCAAATTCGACAAGCGCGGACAACTGCTGCCCCGCGAACGCTTGAATCTGCTGCTCGACCCCGGTGCACCGTTCCTTGAACTGGCGAGCCTGGCCGGTTACAAACTGCACGACGACAAGGATGGCAGCGCTGCCGGTGGCGGTCTGATCGCCGGCATCGGTTACGTGTCGGGAATACGGGCGATGGTGGTGGCCAATAACAGCGCGATCAAGGGCGGCACGATTTCCCCCACCGGCCTGAAAAAATCCCTGCGCCTGCAACAGATCGCCCTGGAAAACAAACTGCCGGTGATCACCCTGGCCGAAAGCGGCGGCGCCAACCTCAACTACGCTGCCGAAATTTTCGTCGAAGGTGCGCGCAGCTTTGCCAATCAGGCGCGGATGTCGGCCATGGGTCTGCCGCAAATTACCGTAGTGCACGGCTCGGCGACGGCGGGCGGCGCCTATCAACCGGGGCTGTCGGATTACGTGGTGGTAGTGCGCGGCAAAGCCAAGCTGTTCCTCGCCGGGCCGCCGCTGCTCAAAGCCGCGACCGGCGAAGTCGCCACCGATGAAGAGCTGGGCGGTGCCGAGATGCACGCGCAGGTTGCCGGCACCGCCGAGTACTTGGCCGAGAACGATGCCGATGGCGTGCGCCTGGTACGCGAAATCCTGCGCATGCTGCCGTGGAACGAACAACTGCCGTGGCTGCCGGAACCGCAATACAAGGAGCCGCTGTACCCGATCGACGAACTGCTCGGGCTGATTCCCGATGACCCGAAAAAACCCTACGACGTGCGCGAAATCATTGCGCGGATTGCCGACGAATCGGAGTTCCTTGAATTCAAGGGCGAGTTCGATCAGCAAACCATCTGCGGCCAATTGAAAATCCACGGTCGCGCCTGCGGCCTGATCGGCAACAACGGCCCGATAACGCCGGCCGGGGCGAGCAAGGCCGCGCAGTTCATTCAGCTGTGCGACCAGAGCCAGACGCCGCTGCTGTTTTTCCATAACACCACCGGCTTCATGGTCGGCACCGAGTCCGAGCAGCAAGGCGTGATCAAACACGGCTCGAAACTGATTCAAGCGGTGGCCAATGCCCGAGTGCCTAAACTGACGATGGTCGTCGGTGGCTCCTACGGTGCCGGCAACTATGCGATGTGCGGACGAGGTCTCGATCCACGTTTCATCTTCGCCTGGCCCAACAGCCGCACCGCGGTGATGGGCGGCGCGCAGGCCGGCAAGGTGCTGCGCATCGTCACCGAGGCCAAACAGCTCAAGGAAGGCCTGGTGCCGGATCCGAAAATGCTCGACATGCTCGAACAGGTCACCGCGCAGAAACTCGACAGCCAGTCCACCGCGCTGTACGGCAGCGCCAACCTGTGGGACGACGGCCTGATCGACCCACGCGATACACGCACCCTGCTCGGTTACCTGCTGGATATCTGCCACGAAGCCGACATTCGCACGTTGCAACCCAACAGCTTCGGCGTCAGCCGCTTCTGACTGCCTCGGAAAACAAGGAGAACAATAAAAATGATCTTCACCCCGGAACACGAAGCACTGCGCCGCACCGTCCGCCAATTCGTCGAGCACGAAATCAACCCGCACGTCGAGGAATGGGAAAAGGCCGGACGCTTTCCGATTCACGAGATTTTCCGCAAGGCCGGCGACCTCGGGCTGCTGGGGATTTCCAAACCGGAAAAATTCGGCGGCATGGGCCTCGACTACAGCTATTCGATCGTCGCCGCCGAGGAGTTCGGCACCATCCATTGCGGCGGCATTCCGATGTCGATCGGCGTGCAGACCGACATGTGCACCCCGGCGCTGGCGCGCTTCGGCTCCGATGAATTGCGCGACGAGTTCCTCCGTCCCGCGATTACCGGCGAGCAGGTCGGTTGCATCGGCGTCTCGGAAGTCGGTGCCGGCTCCGACGTCGCCGGGCTCAAGACCACCGCGCGCAAGGACGGCGACGACTACGTGATCAACGGCAGCAAGATGTGGATCACCAATTCACCGAGTGCCGACTTCATTTGTCTGCTGGCCAACACCTCGGACGACAAGCCGCACATCAACAAGTCGCTGATCATGGTGCCGATGAACACCCCGGGGATCAGCCTCAGCTCGCACCTGGACAAGCTCGGCATGCGCAGCTCGGAAACCGCCCAGGTGTTTTTCGACAACGTGCGTGTGCCGCAACGCAACCGCATCGGCCACGAAGGCGCCGGGTTCATGATGCAGATGCTGCAGTTCCAGGAAGAACGCCTGTTCGGCGCGGCGAACATGATCAAGGGTCTGGAGTATTGCGTCGACAGCACCATCGAGTACTGCAAGGAGCGCAAGACCTTCGGCAATGCGCTGATCGACAATCAGGTGATCCACTTCCGCCTCGCCGAATTGCAGACCGAAATCGAATGCCTGCGCGCGCTGGTCTATCAGGCTACCGAGCAATATGTGAAGGGCCAGGACGTCACGCGCCTGGCGTCGATGGCCAAGCTCAAGGCCGGCCGTCTCGGCCGTGAAGTCAGCGACAGTTGCCTGCAATATTGGGGCGGCATGGGCTTCATGTGGGACAACCCGGTGGCCCGCGCCTATCGCGATGTGCGGCTGGTATCGATCGGCGGTGGCGCCGACGAAATCATGCTGGGGATCATCTGCAAACTGATGGGCATCCTGCCGGGGAAAAAGAAATGAGCCCCCTGCCCGACTGCCAGACTCTGCTGCTGGAACTGCACGGCGGCGTGCTGCACATCACCCTCAATCGCCCGGACAGCCGCAATGCGATGAGCCTGCAGATGGTCAGCGAACTGCGTGCGGTGCTGGCGGCGGTGCGCGATGACCGCGGTGTTCGCGCTCTGGTCCTCAGCGGTGCCGGTGGGCATTTCTGTGCGGGTGGCGACATCAAGGACATGGCCAATGCCCGCGCCCAGGGCGCCGATGCCTATCGCGAGTTGAACCGCGCTTTCGGCGCGCTGCTGCAAGAAGCGCAGCACGCACCGCAAGTGCTGATCACCGTGCTGCAGGGCGCAGTGCTGGGCGGCGGATTCGGTTTGGCGTGTGTCAGCGATATCGCCATGGCCGATCATCAGGCGCAGTTCGGTCTGCCGGAAACCAGCCTTGGCTTGCTGCCGGCACAGATCGCGCCGTTCGTGGTGCAACGCATCGGCCTGACCGAAACCCGCCGTCTGGCGCTGACTGCTGCACGCTTCGACGGCAATCAGGCGCGGCGGCTGGGGCTGGTGCATTTCGTCGAGCAGGATCCGCAGGCACTGGCCGAGCGCCTCGATGAAGTGCTCGATCATGTGCTGTGCTGCGCACCGGAAGCGAACGCGGCGACGAAAAAACTGCTGCTCGCCAGTGCCGGGCAGCCCTCGAATGAATTGCTGGATGATGCGGCGCGTTGGTTCAGCGAAGCGGTGACCGGTGCCGAAGGGATCGAGGGCACCATGGCCTTCGTGCAAAAGCGTAAACCGAAGTGGGCGTCTTAACAGCTTCGCGATCGGGCTCGCTCCCACAGATGGAAAGCGTTCCAAATGTGGGAGCGAGCTTGCTCGCGAAGAGGCCAGCACCGACACCGCAAATTCCGAGGGAACAGCCATGCCCGCCATTCACAAAATCCTGATCGCCAACCGCGGTGAAATCGCCTGCCGCATCCAGCGCACCGCCCAGGCCCTCGGCTATCGCACCGTCGCCGTATTCAGCGATGCCGACGCCGATGCCCTGCACGTGCAGATGGCCGATCAAGCCGTGAATATCGGCCCTGCTCCGGTGCAGCAGTCTTACCTGAACATCCCGGCAATCCTCAACGCCGCCCGGCGTAGCGGTGCCGACGCGATCCATCCCGGCTATGGCTTTCTCTCGGAAAACGCCGGCTTCGCCCGCGCCTGCGCAGAAGCCGGCCTGGCCTTTATCGGCCCGAGTGCTGAGGCGATCGAACTGATGGGCAGCAAGCGCCTGTCGAAAATCGCCATGCTCGACGCTGGTGTTCCCTGCATCGCCGGCTATCAAGGTGCCGCGCAGGACGACGCAACGTTGTTGCGCGAAGCCGAGCGCATCGGCTACCCGTTGATGATCAAGGCCAGTGCCGGCGGCGGCGGGCGTGGCATGCGTCTGGTGCACAGCAGCGAAGATTTACCAGCGCAATTGCGCACCGCCCGCTCCGAAGCGCTGAACGGTTTCGGCAGTGACGAGCTGATCCTCGAGCAGGCGCTGATCGAACCACGACACGTCGAAGTGCAACTGTTCGGCGACCGTCACGGCAACCTGATCTATCTCGGCGAGCGCGACTGCTCGGTGCAGCGCCGCCATCAGAAAGTCATCGAGGAAGCACCCTGCCCGGTGATGACCCGCGAGTTGCGCGAGGCTATGGGCGAAGCGGCATTGAAGGCTGGCCGCGCGGTGAATTACGTCGGTGCCGGCACCGTCGAGTTTCTGCTCGATGCCCGCGGGCAGTTCTATTTTCTGGAAATGAATACCCGTCTGCAGGTCGAACACCCGGTGACCGAACTGATCACCGGGCAGGATCTGGTCGCCTGGCAACTGGCCGTCGCCGAGGGGCAGCCGCTGCCGCTGACCCAGGATCAGGTCACGCTGAATGGCCACGCCATGGAAGTGCGTTTGTATGCCGAAGATCCGACGCAGAATTTCCTGCCGCAGACCGGTCGTGTACAGGCCTGGGAACCGGCGTTGATTCCGGGGGCACGGATCGATCATGGCTTGCGCGAAGACCAGTGGGTCAGCCCGTTCTATGATCCGATGCTCGGCAAACTGATCGCCCACGGCGCCACCCGCGAAGAGGCGCGCCGCAAGCTGTTACGCGCGGTGCAGGACAGCGTGCTGCTCGGCGTCCAGAGCAACCAGCGTTTGCTGGTCAGCCTGCTGCAACATCCGCAGTTCATCAGCGGTGAATTCAGCACCGCGTTCATTGCTCAGCATTTCACTGACCACCCATGCCTGCACACTTGCGCCCCCACCGCCGAGGAACTGGCCATCGCCGCCGTGCTGTTTTATCAGTCTGGCGCGCAGGCGCATCGTGCGCCGCTCAAGGGTTGGCGCAACAATGCGGGCGCGCCGCTCGATTACCGCTTAAGCTTTGAACAACAGGACTGGACTGTACAACTGCTTGCGGGCACAAACGGCATCTTCACCGTAAACACGATGGGGCATTCGAGGGAGCTGAAAGTCATCAATTGCAACGAACGCTCGGTGACGCTGGAAGTCGACGGCCTGCGCCAACGTCACGCTTACCGGATCGATGGCGAAGAACTCTGGCTGTTCACCCACCCCGGCAACCTGCGCCTGGAGGATCGAACTCATGCGCTGATCAGCAGTCAGAGCTGCGTCAGCTCAGGGACACTGAAGGCGCCGATGGACGGTGCCATCGTCGACGTGCTGGTCAGCGAAGGCAGTCCGGTCAGCAAGGGTCAATTGCTGGTGGTGCTGGAGGCAATGAAAATGGAGCATCCGCTCAAGGCCGGCATCGACGGCGTGCTCAAGCGGGTGCAGGTCAAGGTCGGCGATCAGGTAAAAAATCGTCAGGTTCTGTTGCAGGTCGAGTGAGTCGCCAGGCGCAAACGCAAGGTTTGACTACGCTCTGATCTATCAGGACGCGTAAATCAGGAAACCTGCGATGCCCCATTGGCTGGTCATTGATCTGGAAGCCACCACAGATGAAGGTGGCTGGCCGGTTACGGAAATGGAAATCATCGAAATCGGCGCGACGCTGGTCGATCGCGCCGGTCGCGAGCAGGATCACTTTCAGCGGTTCGTCAAACCGACCCGGCGGCCGTTGCTGACGCCGTTTTGTCGTGAACTCACGCACATCACCCAGGCCAACATCGATGCCGCACAGCCAGTGAGCGAAGTCTGGCCGGCGTTTGAACGCTGGCTTGGGCAACATCAGACGCGCCTCGAAGGCTGGGCCAGTTGGGGCGATTACGACCGCAAGCAGTTGCTCCAGGAATGGCAGCGCCTGCAACTCGACAGCCTGCTCAGCCGGGTACCGCACATGAACCTCAAACAGCGCTTCGCCAAAGCCCGCCGCCTGGAGCGGCCACTGGGCCTGAACGGTGCGTTGCAACTGGCCGGCATGCAGTTCAGCGGTCAACAGCACCGGGCCCTGGAAGATGCGCGCAATACCGCGCGGTTGCTGCCGTTGGTCTTGCCACTCTGAAGTCAGGGCGAGAACGCGCCGGACACGCTCCGGGCAGGTGACGGCGCCCGGAGCGTTGTGCATACTGGCCAGCCTTTTTTAACCCTTTTTTTGCCCTTTTCGAGAGGAATCGCCCATGTTCAAAGTCAACGAGTACTTCGACGGCACCGTCAAGTCGATCGCTTTTGGCACCGCTGAAGGTCCGGCGACCATCGGCGTCATGGCCCCGGGCGAATACGAATTCGGCACCGCTCAGCGCGAGATCATGCACGTGGTTTCCGGCGCGCTGACCGTCAAATTGCCGGACAGCAGCGACTGGGAAACTTTCGCCGCCGGCAGCCAGTTCAACGTTCCGGCCAACAGCAAGTTCCAGCTGAAAGTCGCCGTTGATACCGCTTACCTGTGCGAATACCGCGGCTAAGCCCACGGCTTTTCCCGGCAAAAAAAATGCCCGTGTCCATGGACACGGGCATTTTTCATTTCCGGCCTCGGTTACTCGAGGATTTCCACCGGCATACCGACTTCCAGACGACCATTGCTGTCGTTGACCAGGTTCTGGCCGAACATCGCGCCATCGGCCTGGGCGCGGTATTTCTGCAAGGTCGCCAGTGGCTCGCGATCAGCACTGCGCTCGCCGGTTTGTGGATCAATGGTGGTCAGGATGCAGCGCGAGCACGGTTTGACCACCCGAAACTCGACATCGCCGATGCGAATGCGCTTCCAGCCATCTTCGGCAAACGCCGTACTGCCTTCGATCACCAAATTCGGTCGAAAGCGCAACATCTCCAACGGTCGTCCGACCTTTTGCACCAGATCCTGCAGCGATGCCTCGCCGATCAGCAGCAACGGGAAACCGTCGGCGAATGCCACCTGGTCATCCTCGCGGCCGTAACCGGCCTGCGTCATGCGCGCTCGATCAAGTGGCACCTGCACCAGACGGGTCGGCTTGCCGATGAAATCGCTGACCCAGCGGGCCGCGTCATCCCCGGCATCCGGTACGCGCAGGGTGTCACGCCAGATGGTCACGCCGCGCAACTCGGCATCGTCCTCCGGCAAAGGAATATCCAGCGTGGCATGCTGCGGCGCACTGAGGGTCAGCCCGCCCTGTGCATTCCACAGCGCCGACAGCTGACTCATTTTCGCCTCGGCCCTTTGCGTCAGGAAGCGGCCGCTGGCCTCGTCCACGAGCATCCAGCGTCGGTCACCTTCAAGGCCGAGTTTGTCCAGGCCAATCGATTGCAGAATCTCGGGCTTGCCGGATTTCAACGGGTAACGATAGAGCGCGCTCAGACGCAACATGTCCAGCTTCCTGATGGGCAAAAATGCCACCCTATACGAGCTTTATCTGCGAATCAAAGCCTGAGTTCGAGCACTGCACGACAAGGTAGGAGCTGCGGCACGCTGCGATCTTTTGACGTTGACTTTAAGGATCAAAAGATCGCAGCCTCGTTTCACTCGACAGCTCCTACAGGGGCGGTGTGGTTTTGTGGTCAGGCAGGCACTTCATCGAGCATCAGACGCTGACGCACCACGTCGACCAGTTTGTCCGGCTGGAACTTGGAGAGGAAATTGTCGCAGCCGACTTTCTTCACCATCGAATCGTTGAAGCTGCCGGACAGCGAAGTGTGCAGCACCACGTACAGGCCACGCAGGCGTGGATCGTTGCGGATCTCGGTGGTCAGGCGATAACCGTCCATCTCTGGCATTTCCGCGTCGGTGAACACCATCAGCAGCTTGTCGGTCATGTTCACGCCGGTATCGGCCCAGGCCTTGAGCATGTTCAGCGCTTTCAGACCATCGCTGGCGATGTGCATTTTCACGCCGAGCTGGCCGAGGGTGTCGCGCAGTTGCGAAAGCGCTACGTTGGAGTCGTCCACCAGCAGCACTTCGCGGCCACGGGCACGCTCCAGTACCGGATCGTCGAGCTTGTCGCGCGAAACCTTGGCGTTGTACGGGACGATTTCGGCAAGGACTTTCTCGACGTCGATGATTTCCACCAGCTGATCGTCGACCTTGCTGATCGCGGTCAGGTAATGCTGGCGTCCGGCGCTGGTCGGCGGCGGCAGGATGGCTTCCCAGTTCATGTTGACGATGCGATCCACGCCACCGACGAGGAAAGCCTGTACCGAACGGTTGTACTCGGTGACGATGATGGTGCTGTTCGGGCCCGGCACCAGCGGACGCATGCCGATCGCCTGGGACAGGTCGATCACCGGCAGCGTCTGCCCACGCAGGTTGACCACGCCGCAGACAAACGGGTGACGCTGCGGCATCAGTGTCAGCTTCGGCAACTGCAGAACTTCCTGAACCTTGAACACGTTGATCGCGAACAACTGGCGTCCGGCCAGGCGAAACATGAGAATTTCCAGGCGATTCTCACCCACCAGTTGCGTGCGTTGGTCTACCGTGTCGAGAATGCCGGCCATCAATGACTCCTGGGCTTGTTCTGATGAATTCACTATTGAGGGGTTATCGGCTGTTTATGGCGATTCTTGATCCCCAAAAAATTCACCATCAAAATGCCACATACGGGCATTGATGTCACATTAACATCATGGTTTACTGGCCCGGTGTTTTCATCTGCTACATTCTCTCCTGGCGCGACCACCGTTTGCGCCACAGGTTCCCGCGCGTAAGGGAATCCCCTAGTAACAATCAGGCCCAACCTGATGTTCGCAATATCCAATAGCCATTAATGTGACGCCATTCTCATTGCATGAACGGAGTCAGGCTATTGTGTGCGATCGCAGGTCAGTGGAACCCCACCCTCTGGAAAACCTCAGCCAGTGCACTTGCACGGCGGGGCGCGATCTCCCGACGGTGCATGATCGTCGACACACACGGCATTCCCTCATCAGACATGACGCTGTGGAGATAAGCATGCCAATCGACCGTAAAGACTGGGCACAACGCTTTCCCGAATTTCTCGTCGAAGCTGAAACGCTCCTGGCCAAGTCCGAAGAATGCCTGAGCCACCTGCAACTGATCAGCAATGACAAGGACGCCATCGACTGCATGTGCAGCACTCTGCTCAAACTTGCGAGCCGGGCTGAAGCGTTGGCACTGGAGGCGATCTCCGAATTCTCCCTGCATATTCACAGCCTGCTCGACCACGCGCCGGATCCTGTCGATCTGCATGCACAGGCCCTGGATGCGCTCAAAGACTGCTTCACCCTGATGGCCTGGCAGATCGAGCTGGTCGATCACAACACCGGCCAGTTGAGCCTGGACACCAGCGAACAGACCTCCCTGATCGAAGCCTTCGCATTTCAGGTCGGTCAGAGCGAATTTCGGCCGCCACTGGCGACTCGAACGCTACCACTCATGTCTTATTCGGAACGTCAGGCCTGATTCAGGGCTGGCCCTGAACACGTCAAGGTCATTGATCCGAAGCGCAGAATGTCGCAAATGAATAGTTCATACCTGCCAGCGACAATTCGAATTAAATAATCACACCTGACACCAGCGGAAATTTTCCCGCGGCCTCAGGGTTTACCTGTGTCCGAGTAATGATCAACTTCGAGTAACATCGATATCTGTCGAACACAATAAAGCGCCTTTTTTCCATTATGGAACCCACGTCCAACATGGCGTCTTTCCTGACTCATTGGACATATATGGCAAACGCGACCAACGGTATCTTAAGTGGTATTATGCCGACCATTAGTTGCTCTCAATTAATGGCACAGTGATTCACTGACAGTCACCCACCGAAGTTGGCGGTCAAACATCGTTCACTGAACCTGGTTAAAACCAACAACATAATTGACAGCATTTTCAGACAGAGATCGGCCCGCCACCGGCCGGTCTACCCGCAGCGAACATCCATTGGCTCCATCCGTTATGTACGCCAGCCTCAAGTCAATCACCACATGGCCACCGTCCCGGGAAAATGCACGCCGGTTCACACTCGTATTGTGTGTCACCGCCACCGTCGGCTGCCTGCTGACCTATGGTTTTTCGGCACCACTCTCACTGGGGTTGTTGCTGCTGAATATCGCTGCCACCGCTTGCGTCTGGGTGCAATATCGACTGTCGCGCAAATCGATCAAGTTCCAGCCTCAGGAACTCGCCGACCGTTTGCTGGAAGTCCAGGAAAACGAACGCCACCGTCTCAGCCGGGAACTGCACGACGACATCGGGCAGTTACTGACAGCGGCCAGGCTGCAAAGCGAATGGCTGAAAAAACGCCTGCCACCCGACTTGCAAGCGCAATGCTCGACACTCTGCGACACCCTTGAAGAAACCCTCAACAAGGTGCGCGACGTTTCCGCCATTCTCAATCCGCGCCAACTGACCAGTCTCGGGCTGGAGGCCAGCCTGCGAGCGCACCTGCTCAAGACCCTGGCGAACACGTCGGTGCACTGGAGCCTCGATTGCCAGCAGCGGCTCAACGGTATTCCGGAAGAAATGGCGGTCGCCGCCTTTCGCATTGCTCAGGAAGCGGTCACCAACATTCTGCGCCACGCACAGGCCAGCAACCTGCTGATCCGCGTGCAACGCCTGCCAAAAGGTCTGACGCTGCTGATCAGCGACGATGGCCAAGGCTTTGCGCCTGCCGCGGATCCGGGTCGCGAAGGACAACGCGGGATGGCCGGGATGGCCGAAAGGATCGAACAGTTGGGCGGCACGCTGAACGTCATCAGCGAGCCGGGCAAAGGCACTCAAATCGAAGCACTGTTCCCCTGGGCGCCCCGTGCACTCGAACGGGCCAGTACGAATAAGGTTATGCGTTGACTTGTAACTTACTTCTGGTGGATGACCACTCGCTGATCAGGGCCGGCGTGCGCGCTCTGGTGCTCGACATTCCCGGTTACGCGGTCGTTGGCGAAGCCAGCGATGGCTCGCAGTTGCTCGAAATGGTCGAGCAACTGGCGCCCGACATCGTGCTGCTGGATATCTCGATGAAGGAAACCGGTGGCCTGGAAGCCCTGCAACGGCTCAAGCGGGTGCGCCCGCAAAGCAAGGTGCTGATTCTGTCGATGCACACCGATCCGGCGTTGATCATGCAGGCGCTGGAGTCCGGCGCACATGGTTATCTGCTCAAGGACACCACGGCCACCGAGCTGGAACATGCCCTCGAAGCCCTGCGCAACAACGAGCGCTACCTGAGCCCGGCGATCGCCCACACCGTGATCAATCAGGCGCTGACCCGCACGCAGAAAAACCAGCCGGAAGTGGCCGACTCTCACAACCTGACGGCCCGTCAGCTGGAAATCCTGCGGTTGATCGTACGCGGCAAATCCACCCGGGAGATCGCCAACGGCCTGGGCCTGAGCATCAAGACCGTCGAAACCCACCGCTCGCAGATCATGAAGCGCCTGCAGATCTACGATGTGGCGGGCCTGGTACTGTTCGCAGTGCGCGAGCAGATCATCAGCCTGGACGATTGATCGACCGATCAGCGCCCAGCAGCGGCGAATGCTCAGGCAAGTGCACCCGCAAGGCTCCCGGGCGCGCCTCGAAGCGCAGGCTGTCGCCCTCCAGCGGCTCGCCGTCAAGATTGATGCTCAGGCCTTCGGCAACCTTGATTTCGACCCAGGGCAGGCGGGCCCGGACAAACATATTGTCGAGGCCGAAACCGTCGCTTAGCAGGGTCTTCAGTGTCCCCACCAACTCCTGCGGAGCCGGCAGAATGCTGATATCCAGCAGGCCATCATCGGCCAGTGCCTGCGGACACAACTCATGTCCGCCACCCGCCTGGCGGCCGTTGCCGATCCCCAGCGCCAGCAGCTCGCCACTCCAGTGAAAGTCCGGCCCCTGCAGTTCGCCGTAGGCCGCGTGCAACTCACTGAAGCGCGACAGACCGGTGAACAGATAGGCGGCCCCACCGAGCACTTTTTTCAAATCTTCAGACGTATTGGCCGTGACCTGGCTACCGAAACCGCCGGTCGCCATATTGAGGAAAATCTGTCCGCCGACAGCGCCCAGATCAATGTCCCGCGGCGGTACATCCAGAAGCTCAAGCGCCTCGGCCGGCTCCAGCGGGATCCCCGCCGCACGGGAAAAGTCGTTGGCCGTGCCCAGCGGCAACAGCACCAGACTGGCCTTGTGCGCATGCGCGGCAAGGGCTTCAGCAATATCGCGCAAGGTGCCATCACCGCCCCCGGCGATGATCTGCCGATAGCCACCCGCCAGTGCCTCTTCCACCAGGCGCTGAGCGTCACCGGCCTCCCAGGTCAGACGTACCGCCAACTCCCAGCCTTGTTTGCGTTTAGCTTCGACGGCGGCGCGAACCGCCTCGTTGAGTGCCTGCTTGCCATGCAGAATCAACAGCGCCCTGCGTTCACTCATAACGGTTACTCCCCACGATTGAATCGGTATGAAACATCTTGACCACTGGCGCACGCAAAAAAGCCGCATTAATTCCATTTAATTCAGGCGACTGGTCTCTCGCGTCCTACACGACGGTATTTTTTCTTACAACATGTGAGGAATCGGCTCAATTGACCGGGCCCGCTCATTGATTCACCGTGTGCAGGCGGTATCAATTTTCGATTTAACAACACAAGGATGTGCAGGTAATGAGTGGATACACCCTCGGAGCTAGTAACAGCTGGAAGGACGGGAAGGCCGACGCGCTTACATTTACAACCGCCAATGGACATTCCGATGCTCAGCCATGAAGCCAGAGTTCACACCAGTTCGGTCCCCCCGCTCAATGAAAGTCGCGCCAGTCACAAATCCGATTTCAAGAAAAGCGCCAGAACCGCTGGAGAAGTTGACATGGAACCGCGTGTGACCGAACTGGAAACCCACCTCAAATACATTCGTCGCGATATGGACGAAGTGCGTGGTGATGTAAAGACCATCAAGCACCGTCTCGCCTATTCGGCAGGTGCAACGGCAGTGGTGTTGGGATTGCTGGGGTGGGTTGCCAATAGCCGGTTCGACCAGCTGGTCACGCTGATGAGCCATTGACAGAGAAATGCAGGCATCGACGCAGTATCGGTCGAGCCTGCAGTTACCAGCCGCGCGTCAGCCGAGCAGGTCACTCAGCGGAATGAATCCAACCTCATCACCCTTTACCAGCGTACGGCCCTCCAGCACTTCCACCAGCCCATCCGCCCAGGCCGCGCTGCGCAGCACGCCGGAGCTTTGATTGCGGTAGATAATTGCCCGACCCTGCTCAAGACGACCGCGCAGATATTCGCGACGATTGCCGGCAACAGGCCAGACAAAATCTGCCGGAACCGTAAACTTCAGAGGTTCGACATCCTGTACACCCTGACGCCGCAACAAGTAAGGCCGCGTGAGCAGAGCAAAGGTCACCAGTGTCGAAGCGGGGTTACCCGGCAAACCGATGACGGGCACCTTGCGAAAATGACCGAATGTCAGCGGCTTGCCCGGTTTGATGGCCAGTTTCCACAGCGCCAGCTCGCCCTCTTCCCGCAACGCGATGCCAAGAAAATCCGCTTCACCGACCGACACGCCTCCGGTCGAGAGAATCAGGTCGAAACCCTGCAAGTCGCCAAGGCGCGCGCGCGTGGTCGCCAGATCGTCCGGAAGAATACCGGCATCAATCACTTCACAACCCAGGCGCTGCAGCCAGCTGCACAACACCACCCGATTACTGTTGTAGATCTGCCCCGGCCCCAGCGGCTGGCCCGGCTCGACCAGCTCATCGCCGGTGGACAGCACCGCCACTCGGACCTTGCGTACCACATTCAGCCCGGCACATCCCAGCGACGCCGCCAGACCTTGTTCGATCGGTCCCAGTCGCGTACCTGCCGCCAGAATCAACTCACCCACGGTGGTTTCCTGGCCTTGCGGGCGAATGTTCTGGCCGACGCTCATGGTTTCGATGAAACGCACGCTGCCGTCGTCCTGAACCTCGGCGTTCTCCTGCATTTCCACGCAATCGGCTCCGGCGGGCACTGGCGCGCCGGTGAAGATTCGCGCGCAAGTGCCGGGCTTCAAGGGTACAGGCGCCTGCCCGGCAAAGACTTTCTGGCTGACCGGCAGCGGTTCGCCGGTCCAGTCGGCCAGATTCAGGGCATAACCGTCCATGGCGCTGTTTGGCCAAGGCGGCAGATCCAGGGTCGAAACCAGGTCTTCGGCGAGCACCCGCCCTTGCACCTCGGCCAATGGCAGAAACTCGCGCTCGACAATCGGCGTGGCCTCGGCCATTTGCAACAGACGGGCCAGCGCTTCCTCGACAGGCATCAGGCTGCCGGTCTTGCCCGGCTTACCCACGGGATTCACAAGGCGCCGCCTGTTTCAAGTGAGGAACGAAGTTGCACGGGCGATGCCGCGAATCCAGCTGTTCAGCCAGAATCCCGTCCCAACCGGTGCGCACCGCATTGGTCGAACCTGGCAGGCAGCACACCAGCGTGCCATTGGCCAGACCGGCCAGTGCCCGCGACTGCACAGTCGAGGTGCCGATATCGGCCACCGAAATCTGCCGGAACAGCTCACCAAAACCGTCGACCTGTTTGTCGAGCAGGCAAGCGACTGCCTCCGGCGTGCTGTCACGTCCGGTGAAGCCTGTGCCACCGGTAATCAGCACAACCTGCACCACGTCCTCGGCAATCCAGTGGGCAACTTGCGCGCGAATCTTGTAGAGATCATCTTTGAGCAAGACCCGCTCGGCCAGACGGTGACCGGCAGCCGTCAGGCGGTCGACGAAGACCTGGCCTGAGGTGTCGGTTTCCAGGGTTCGGGTATCGCTGACAGTCAGCACCGCAATGTTCAGCGGCGCAAAAGGTACATCGGCCTTGGCTTTCATCAGGCTCGTCCAGTTGTAGGAGAAACAGCTCGGTGTTATATCACAGCGCCTGAATTTTTCGCCGCCCTGCCGGAGAACTGCCATGACCAAAAGTACACTGCCCCCTTGTTCCATTCTGCTCCTGGCGGGCGGACGCGGCCAGCGCATGGGCGGCCAGGACAAGGGGCTGATCGAATGGCAGGGCGAGCCGCTGATTGCGCACTTGCACAGCAAGGTGCGGCCGCTGACCGACGACCTGATCATCTCCTGCAATCGCAATCGCGAGCGTTATGCCGCGTACGCCGATCAACTGGTGAGCGATGAACAGAGCGATTTCCCCGGTCCGCTGGCGGGGATCCTTGCCGGCCTCAGGGCCGCCCGTCTGTCACACTTGCTGGTCTTGCCCTGCGACGTTCCGCGAATTGACGCAGCGCTATTGCGGGACATGCGTGAAACCGCCAGCCAGTTTCCTGAAAAACCTTTAATGTTGCGTCACGACGACCACTGGGAACCCCTGCTTTGCGTGATCCCTGTCGCGCTTCTGCCCATGTTCGAAAACGCCTGGAGCGCCGGTGAACGGAGCCCCGGAAGGGTCATGCGCAACCTCGGTGCGACTGCCCTGCAATGCCCGGACAATGACCCGCGACTGGCCAACCTGAACACCCCCGAACTGTTAAATACACATAACACTGTGTCAGACTGACAGCATTCAAGGAACTCTCACGCCTTGTACACGTCTCAAGCTCAGTAACCAAAAGTATTCCCATTCGGAGACACACTCATGACTCAACGGACCCTCGCCACTTTCATGCTCGCACTGGGCCTGGCTACCCTCGCTGGTTGCTCGTCGCCAACAGTGATCACCTTGAATGACGGTCGCGAAATCCAGGCCGTCGACACCCCGAAATACGATGACGATTCGGGCTTCTACGAGTTCAAGCAACTGGACGGCAAAGAGACCCGCATCAACAAGGATCAGGTTCGTACCGTTAAAGAGCTGTAATCTTTACGTCGACACCGGATACAGAAAAGCCCGCATTGATGCGGGCTTTTTCATGGGCGCTGCAAAGTGAGTGGCGTCACCATTGCAAGGTGATCTGGCTCTCGAATTCGCGCTCCTCGCCGGTCACCGGGTCGATAAAGCGCAACCCCTGCGCCAGCAGCTTGAGCGGATTGGCGTAATCATCCTCAACGTCTTTCAACACATCCGGGTAGAACGGATCGTTGCAGATACTCGCCCCCAGCGCGGTCATGTGTACGCGTAGCTGATGCTTCTTGCCAGTCACCGGATACAGGCCGTAGCGCCACAGATCACCGTTCTTTTCCCGGACTTCTACAGCCGTTTCAGTATTGGCGACGCCTGGCCCTTCCTGCATGCGGAAGAACGGTTCGCCATCGATCAGACGGCTTTTGTGTACAAGGGGAAATTCCAGCTCCGGCAGCGCACGGGCAATCGCCTCATAGCGTTTATCGATCTGCCGCGTAGGGAACAGCGACTGATAAGCGGAGCGGGTTTGTGGGTTAGCCGAAAAGATCACCAAGCCTGCCGTGTGCCGGTCAATGCGGTGCAGTGGCACCAGATGCGGATTATCGAGGCGGCGGATCAGACGACGCAGCAACGTCTGTTCGACGTATTCACCGGCCGGCGTCACAGGCAGAAAATGCGGTTTGTCCGCCACCACCAGATGCTCGTCCGCATAGAGGATCGACTCATGCACCGGGATCGGCTTTTCATCCGGCACTTCACGGAAGTAATGAATACGCAGCCCTTCCTTGTACGGCAGATCCAGCGCAATCGGCTGTCCCTGCCCATCCAGCACCCGGCCCCGGGCGATCCGGTCCAGCCATTGCTCGCGACTGATCGCACTGAAATGCTGACACAGGCAATCCAGTACGGTAAGCCAGGCCCCCGGAGGCAGGTAAAGGGTGCTGGCCTGATTCTGCGCAGCGGAAAACGTTGGTGTGGACATACGGAAATCGAACCCTCAATGCAGGACGGCATTATCCAACACTGAGCGCAACGAACCTAGTGCGGAATCCGGCCCGTCTCAGGCCGGAATCGATTTGAGCGCCGCAGCCTCGGTGAACTCCTTGAGCCAGCGCAGCACATCGACCGCCTCCCAGCGTCCCGGGTCATACAAGGCGTACAACAACCCCTGATAACCGACCACATCCAGTTGCTTGTGATAACCGGCACGCTGGAACAGCGCTTCGATCTCGGCAAAACAGGTGTTGAAATGCAGTTTGTTGAAAGGCGTCTTGCCCTCCGTGACCAGCCCGTCCAGGCGCAACTCGAGGACCGCCTCACGCACCACGTCAACCGACATCCGGTTCACGCTGTTCTTCAACTGTTCGACATTGACCACGGTTCGTCCCTCTGACTGCCGGATTCACCTGCTCAAGCCATCAAAAGCAGCAGGCCCATCCAATTACTGTATGAACATACAGTAACCGAATAAACCGCAAAGTGCCAAGGGAAGGATGCACGGTAGCGACCGGCGGAAAGCCACCCGCGTCACCGAAGAAACAGGCTCAGCGCAGGAAGGCCACCACCTGATCGGCACTGAAAGGCCAGCTCAGCTCCGCGCCGGTATCAACTCGGCGCAGTACCGGAATTCGCAGGCTGTAAGCCTCGAACCAGGATTCATCGTCAGCAATATCCACCAGTTCGACCAGCAGACCGTGCTCGACGAAAGGCATCAACTCGGCCTCTGCCACCTCACACAAATGGCATCCCAAGGTGCCGAACAACTGACATTCAGGAGGCATGATCGCTCAACCGGAAAAGTGAGCGTTCATTCTAGGCCTGCCTCGAAAACCCGTCGAGCGACAGCTGCCCAAAGACCCAGGCACAGCCGGGAACTCGCAAAACCCTGACGCAAATCAGCCCGCAAAAAAGCCAATCAGGCGATGCTCCCGGACTTTTTGCCTCTACGCTTGAGAAGCCAGAGCCTGACATCGGAGTGTCTTGTGTTTGCCAACCTGTTGATCATCCTCGCCTCATCCCTGGTGATGATTGCCCTGTTCCGCCGACTGCGCTTGCCGCCAGTGCTGGGCTATCTGTGCGTGGGCCTGATGGTGGGGCCGACTGCATTCAACTGGGTCAACGAGAGCGAACACCTGCCGGATGTGGCCGAGTTGGGCGTGGTGTTTCTGCTGTTCTCGCTGGGCCTGGAGTTTTCCCTGTCGAAAATGATCGCGCTGCGCAAAGTGGTGTTTCGCCTCGGCAGCCAGCAAGTGTTGCTCAGCACCGGATTGCTCGGGCTGGTGCTGATCCTGCTGGGTATGCCGCTGGTCCCGGCGCTATTGCTTGGCGCCGGGCTGTCGTTGTCGTCGACGGCGATTGTCACCAAGGAGTTGAGCAGCCTGGGCGAAGTGTTCAGCAGTCACGGGCAGAACGCGGTCGGGGTCTTGCTGTTTCAGGACGTGGTCGCGGTGTTGCTGCTGACCCTGGTGCCGGTGTTCGCCGGGAGCAGCGCGCAAGCCTGGTACTGGGCGTTGCCGCTGACGCTGGTGAAGACCGTGGTGCTGTTTTTCGGTCTGTTGCTGGCCAGCCGCTGGTTGCTGCCACGGATGTTCCATGAAGTGGCCGCGTCGCGTTCGGCGGAACTGTTCGTGCTGCTGGCGCTGGTCATTGTGTTGCTCACCGCATGGCTGACGCACCTGCTGGGCCTGTCCCCTGCCCTTGGCGCATTTCTGGCCGGGATGCTGCTCGGCGAGAGCCACTATCGCCATCAGATCGAGGCCGATATCCGGCCGTTTCGCGACATCCTGCTCGGGGTGTTTTTCGTCAGCATCGGCATGCTGATCGACCTGCAACTGTTCGTCAGTCACAGCTTGTTGATTCTCGGCCTGACCCTCGGCCTGATGCTGATCAAAGGCATTGTCGTCGCGCTACTGGTGAAGTGGCGCGGCAGCGATCACGAAACTGCCTGGCGCAGCGGCCTGGCCCTGGCGCAGGGCGGGGAGTTCTGCTTCGCCTTGATGGCGCAGATGCAACAGAACCAGATGCTGCCTGCCGAGTTGGGCGCGCTGCTGCTCGCGGCCACCTTCTGTTCGATGCTGCTGACGCCACTGCTGTTGCGCGCCGCGCCACGCATTGCTGCAAGCCTGCACCGCAAGCCGAATCAGGAGGCGCAAATCGAGGAAATCAGCGCCCTCAACGCCGGGCTGGATCAGCACGTGGTGATCTGTGGCTACGGCCGTGTCGGCCAATCCATCGGCCGTTTTATGCGCAATGCCAAGCAGCCTTATATCGCGCTGGACAACGATCCGGTGCGCGTGCAGGAAGCCGCGTCCGGCGAAAGCGAGGTGCATTACGGCGACTCGTCGCGCGGCGACCTGCTGACCGCGGTCGGATTGTTGCGCGCGCGGCTGCTGGTGATTGCCGTGGATCAGAGCGATGTCAGCCTGCAGATCCTCAAGGAAGCGCGCCGGCTCAATGCGCGGATACCGATTCTGGTGCGCACCCGCGACGACAGCCAATGGGCCGAACTCAAGGCCGCCGGCGCCACCGAAGTGGTGCCGGAACTATTGGAATCGAGCCTGATGCTCGCCTCCCACGCCTTGATCATGCTCGGGCTGCCGGCGCATCAGGTGCAGGAGAAGATTGATCAAGTGCGCATCGACCGCTATCGCCTGCTGCACGGCTTCTACCCCGGCGCCGAAGACAAGGAAGCCTAGTCCTGACTGACCGCGCCGATCTTGTGCAGCGACAGGTCGGCGCCGTAATACTCTTGCTCCTGACTCAGGCGCAGGCCGTGCAAGGCCTTGATCAAACCGTAGACGGCGAATCCGCCGATCAGCGCGACAACCACACCGAGCGCAGTGCCGATCAACTGACTGATCAGGCTGACACCTCCCAGACCGCCGAGCGCAGTCTGGCCGAAGATGCCGCACGCGATCCCGCCCCACACCCCGCACAAACCATGCAACGGCCACACGCCCAGAACATCGTCGATACGCCATTTGACTTGCGCGGCGGTAAAGCACCAAACGAACAGCGCACCGGCAATCGCGCCAGTCACCAGCGCACCCACCGGATGCATCAGGTCGGAACCGGCACAGATCGCCACCAGCCCGGCCAGCGGGCCGTTGTGCAGGAAGCCCGGGTCATTGCGCCCGACGATCAACGCCGCCACCGTGCCACCGACCATGGCCATCAGCGAATTGACCGCCACCAGACCGCTGACGCCTTGCAAGGTCTGCGCGCTCATCACGTTGAAGCCGAACCAGCCGACAATCAGAATCCACGAACCCAGCGCCAGAAACGGAATGCTCGACGGCGCGAACGCCACCAGGCGCCCATCGCGATAACGCCCGTTGCGCGGACCGAGCAGCAGCACCGCTGCCAGCGCCAGCCAGCCGCCCATCGCGTGCACCACCACCGATCCGGCGAAATCATGGAACGCCGCGCCAAAGCGCGCCGTCAGCCAGGCCTGCAGACCGTAGTTACCGTTCCAGATCATGCCTTCGAAAAACGGGTAGATGAACGCCACAATCAGCGCCGTCGCACACAACTGCGGAACGAATCGCGCACGCTCGGCAATCCCGCCGGAAATGATCGCCGGGATCGCCGCAGCAAAGGTCAGCAGGAAGAAAAACTTCACCAGCCCATAACCGTGGTCGGCACTCAGCACCGCCGCCGGTTGCATGAAGGTCACCCCGTAGGAGATCCAATAGCCTATAAAGAAATAGGCCAGAGTCGAAACGGCAAAGTCGCTGAGAATTTTCGACAGTGCATTGACCTGGTTTTTCTGACGCACCGTGCCGACTTCAAGGAAGGCGAAACCGGCGTGCATCGCCAGCACCATCACCGCACCGATCAGAATGAACAACGTGTTGGAGCTGTGAACCAGCGTATCCACAGCGCTTTGCAGATTTTCCATAAAGAGGCAGACCTGAAGGCTAAAAAGGCACCAAAGCGGTTCGCGCGGACAATTCATGCACCAAGTTGCGACCGCTCGGTCCGCGCAGTGAAGCTGCGATGAACCGCTTTGGCGCACAAGGTTGATGTCCTGACACGAACCAGGATTATTTGAGTTAAGGTTTTGCTGCACGCCCGCCCGCCAACAGCGCACGGCGGCAACAGGACGCACCACGACATAGCAAAAGCTGTACCAGTCATTTGTACTGAACCTTCGCGCAAGGCTCATACTCGAACGCTTCAGACGTCACTTACGGAGATCCACCCATGGCCAGCATCAAGGCAAAGACTGCTCAAGAAATCCTGATGAACGACTTCCAGACTCTGGTCGCCGACACCGAGCGGTTGCTCGAACACACTGCGTCCCTGGCGGGCGATCAGGCCGATGAGCTGCGTGATCAGATCCACGACAGCCTGCTGCGCGCCCGGGAAACCCTCAAGCTGACCGAAGACACCCTGCGTGATCGCGGCCAGGCTGCCGTCACCGCCACCGAAGACTATGTGTCGGCCAACCCTTGGCAATCGGTGGGCATCGCTGCCGGGGTAGGCTTTCTGATTGGCCTGCTGGCCACGCGGCGCTGATCATGTCGATCGGCGAATCCGGCCTGGGGTCGGGCACTACTTCCTCCACGCGGCGTCTGGGCGCCGCTGTTCTCGGCTTGCTGCACAGCCATGTCGAACTCTTCGGCATCGAATTGCAGGAGCAGAAAGCACGCACCGTCAGCCTGTTGTTGTTCGCCGGCCTGGCGCTGGTGTTTGCCCTGCTGTTGCTGGTCGGTCTGTCGACGCTGGTGCTGATCGTGTTCTGGGATACCTATCGTCTGGCCGCGATCATTGGCCTGTGCGTGTTCTACACACTGGCGGCCGCTTTCTGCGGGTTACGCCTCAAGGCAGCAGTCTTCGATGAATCCTCGCCCTTCCACGGCACGCTGGAAGAATTGGCCAATGATCGGGAGCGCCTACTGCCATGAGCCTGCCTGAACTGCCACACAACAGCTCGCGCCGGGAAATGCGCAAGGCGCTGATCCGCCTGCGCATGGAAATGCATCGTCAGGAAATCCGCCACGAAGCCGGGCAAGTGCTGCAACCCTTGCAGCGCATGCGCGGCATGACGCAAAACCTGCAAGGCGGCTTCGGCATCAAACACGCGCCGCTGTGGGGCGTCGCCGCCGTGACCCTGCTGGGCTTCATCACCGGCAAGGGCGCGAAAAGCGGTGGCGTCGGTGGCCTGACCCGGCTGATTCGCTTGGGCACCAGCCTCGGGCCGCTGATCAGGCTGGTGATGCAGAGTTCAAGCAAACGCTAAGCCGGCGCATCTGGCTGCATTCTTGCAATATCCGCGGGATTGAACCTCTTCACCAAGAGGTTCAATCCCGCGCGCCTACCCGGTCGGCGGGTTCATCCAGAACAACAACGACTAAGGAGGCCCCGTGATCGACGGGCAACCGCTCGCCTGCTTTCAGCCTTTCATCGATACCGCTACCGGACGTATCGCAGGCGTCGAAGCATTGGGTCGCCTGCGCCAGCCCGACGGCCAACTGGCCTCGGTCGGGCCGTTGTTCGCCGACCCGCGCACACCTGCCATCGGCCTGCGCCGCCTCGACCGCCAGATTCGCGACAACGCCCTGAGTCGACTGCATGAAGCCCCCGCCGAGTGGTTTCTCAGCCTGAACATGTCGCCGCGCTGGATCAGCCGCCTGCGCGCCGATCAGCCATTGCCCAGCCTCAAACAAATGCTCCGACACGGCGTCGATCCGCAACGCATTGTGTTCGAGATCACTGAACTGGGTGGCAACAGTCAGCGTCTGGCCGAGGTGGTGGCGCGCTACCGCGAGGCCGGTGCGCGGATCGCCATCGATGATTTCGGCGCCGGTTATTCGCAGCTCGATCGGGTGCTGGCGTTGCAGCCGGACATTCTCAAACTCGACATGCGCCTGTTTCAGGCTGCCGCGCTGGGCGGGCCGAGTAGTGACGTGGTCAAGGCTCTGGCGCAAATGGCCGAGAAAACCGGCTGCTGGATCATTGCCGAAGGCGTGGAAACCGAAGCCCAGCTCAATTTCGCCCTGGAATGCGGCTCGCGCTTCGTCCAGGGCTTCCTGTTCGCCCGGGCGCAGGAGGCGTTCTATCCAACCGATGCCTTCGTGCAGCGCTTCGCTGAACTGCGCCAGCGTTACGTGCGGCAGAAACTGGCCGAACGCGGGCGCTTGATGCAGATGCGTCAACAGCTCGGCGAACTGATGGCGATCCTCCAGACCTGGGCTCAGGCCCACGCACCGCTCAGTGCGCTGCCGCAACTGGAGGCTTTTCCGTGGTTGCTGCGGTTCTACCAGTGCGACCGCCATGGCACCCAACTCACACCCAACCTTGAGTGGCGGCATAACCGTTGGGTCGCCGACAACCGCTACCTGGGCCACAACTGGTCATGGCGTCCGTACTTCTATCATTTGCTCGCTGAAGGCTGGGAGGAGCGGCGCCTGACCCTGTCCAGCACCTACCGCGACGCCACCAGCAACCAGTATTGCCTGACCGCCGGCCAGTTCTTCGATAACGGCGAGCGCCTGCTGCTGATCGATATTGATGCCGCGGGTTTGTAGTTCCGCTTGCAGGGGCGTGGCTGAACCGGGAAGCTAGGGCAACAGTCATCCCAGTCACCGACGGAGAGAACAAGCCTTGGATTGGCAGACCCTGCTCAACCGCGAACGCCTTGGAAAACCGCTGCACAGCCCGCAAGAGCTGGGCCGCAGCCCGTTCCACAAAGACCACGACCGCATCATCTTCTCCGGCGCCTTCCGCCGGCTGGGCCGCAAGACCCAGGTGCATCCGGTATCGAGTAACGACCACATCCACACCCGTCTGACCCATTCGCTGGAAGTCAGCTGCGTCGGGCGCTCGCTGGGCATGCGCGTCGGGGAAACCTTGCGCAGTGCCCTGCCCGACTGGTGCGACCCGAGCGATCTGGGCATGGTCGTGCAATCGGCCTGCCTGGCCCATGACATCGGCAATCCGCCGTTCGGCCACTCCGGTGAAGACGCGATTCGTCACTGGTTCCAGCAGGCAGCGGGGCGCGGCTGGCTCGACGGCATGAGCGAAGCCGAGCGCGGTGACTTCCTCAATTTCGAAGGCAACGCGCAAGGCTTCCGGGTGCTGACTCAGCTTGAGTATCACCAGTTCGACGGCGGCACCCGCCTCACCTACGCCACCCTCGGCACCTATCTGAAATACCCGTGGACCGCACGTCACGCCGACTCGCTGGGTTACAAGAAACACAAGTTCGGCTGCTATCAGAGCGAACTGCCGCTGCTGGAGCAGATCGCCCATAAGCTCGGCCTGCCGCAACTCGAGGACCAACGCTGGGCGCGCCACCCGTTGGTGTACCTGATGGAGGCGGCCGACGACATCTGCTATGCGCTGATCGACCTCGAAGATGGCCTGGAAATGGAGCTGCTGGAGTACGCTGAGGTTGAATCGCTGCTGCTCGGTCTGGTCGGTGACGATCTGCCGGAAACCTATCGCCAGCTCGGCCCGCAGGATTCGCGTCGACGCAAACTGGCGATCCTGCGCGGCAAGGCCATCGAGCACCTGACCAACGCCGCCGCCCGGGCATTCGTCGAGCAACAGGATGCGCTGCTGGCCGGCACCCTGCACGGCGACCTGGTGGAACACATGCACGGCCCGGCCAAACGCTGCGTGCTCAACGCCAAGGACATCGCCCGCAAGAAGATCTTCCAGGACAAGCGCAAGACGCTGCATGAAATCGGCGCCTATACCACGCTGGAAATTCTCCTCAACGCGTTCTGCGGCGCCGCGCTGGAGCAACATGGCGGTCGCACGCCGTCGTTCAAGAGCCGCCGTATCCTCGACCTGCTGGGCAACAATGCACCGGATCCCCACGGGCCGTTGCACACCTCGTTCCTGCGCATGATCGACTTCATCGCCGGGATGACCGACAGCTACGCCAGTGACATGGCGCTGGAAATGACCGGGCGCTCCAGCCACTGACAGAACCTTCTTCAACCGGGTCAGTGCGACACCCGGTTGAAGGATGATCCATGAAAGCGGCTCAGCGGTATTCGACAGCCGCGCCGACCAAACGTAATCCGTTTAACGACGACAGAACGCAAACAAACGCTGTTTTCTCAATAATCTAACAGCAACTTAAAACATTCAGATAAACAAATAATCTAAACACTTCCTTACGCGACACAGAGTTTTGTCGTAGTCAATTTCCCTTTAGTGTGTAGGACTTATCCTATATTGCTGCTAGAGCCCTGTGAGTTCATGCGATCGCTCTTTTATCTGAGCTAAGGTGCGCGCTTTATTCGCGCACGTATGGGATTTGATTATGAACTCCGTTTTTATTGTCGATGATCACCCCGTCATCCGACTTGCCGTTCGAATGCTCCTCGAGCATGAAGGTTACAAGGTCGTCGGCGAAACCGATAACGGGGTCGATGCCATGCAGATGGTTCGCGAATGCATGCCCGACCTGATCATCCTCGATATCAGCATCCCCAAACTCGACGGCCTGGAAGTCCTCGCCCGCTTCAATGCCATGGGCACTCCGCTCAAGACCCTGGTACTGACGGCGCAATGCCCGACGCTGTTCGGCATTCGCTGCATGCAGTCCGGCGCATCCGGTTATGTGTGCAAGGAAGAAGACTTGAGCGAACTGGTCAGCGCCATAAAAGCGGTACTTTCCGGTTACAACTATTTCCCCAGTCAGGCATTGAATCCGGTACGCAGTGACGATGTGCGTTACGCCGAGCTGGAATTGTTCAAGGCCGTCAATGACCGCGAACTCATGGTCCTGCAATTATTTGCCCAGGGGCGCACCAACAAGGAAATTGCCAAGGGCATGTTCCTCAGTAACAAAACCGTCAGCACTTATAAAAAACGCTTGATGCAGAAACTGAAAGCCAGGTCCCTGGTGGAACTTATCGAGATGGCCAAACGCAACGCGCTAGTGTGAGAGCCTGAATGCCCAGTCGTTTAAAGATCTATCTCGCCATATTGTGCACAAGCCTGTGCCTGACTTCTCAGGCACAGGCCGACCTTGTCACAGCGCAGGATTATGTGCTGCGTAGCCGTTCGAGCCACGAA
Source organism: Pseudomonas sp. GM30 (assembly GCF_000282275.2). NCBI lineage: Bacteria > Pseudomonadati > Pseudomonadota > Gammaproteobacteria > Pseudomonadales > Pseudomonadaceae > Pseudomonas > Pseudomonas sp. GM30. The sequence continues at coordinate 80,204 of NZ_AKJP02000031.1, forward strand.
GCGCTGTCCATGTCTCTGCAGCCCGCGCAACGGCAATGGTTACAGACTCGCCACGAACTGGTACTGGGCACTTCCGCACCGGATTATCCGCCGTTCGATATGACCGCCAGCGGTCGCGATTACGAAGGTTTTACCGCCGACTACGCCGGCCTGCTCGGACAGGCCGTGGGCTTGCCAGTCCGGGTCAAGCGCTTTGCCTCACGGGAAGCTGCGGTACGCGCGCTGGTAGCGGGGCAGGTCGATATGCTCGGTACCGCCAACGGTTTCGAGGCCAGTAACGCCGACATCCTGCTTTCTATCCCCTACGCCATCGACCAGCCGGTACTGGTCACCCGCGAAGACGAAACCCGCGCGCTCACCGAGGGACTGGCCGGACTGCGCCTGAGCATGGTCTATCACTATCTGCCGCAGGACGAAGTCAAGGCGCTCTACCCCAAAGCCATCCTGACGTCCTACCCGTCCTATCAAAACGCAGTCAACGCAGTGGCTTTCGATCAGGCCGACGTGTTTCTGGGCGATACCATTTCCACCCACTACATGATCAACAAGGGCTATCTGAACAACATCCGCATGGCCAATTTCGGCAAACAGGAAGCCCATGGTTTCAGCTTTGCCGTGCACGCCGATAACCCGCAACTGCTGGCCATCATCAATACCGCACTGCTGGCCATACCGGCCAGTGAACGCGACAGCATCGCCAAGCGCTGGAGCGCCGGCAGCGACATCCTGCTGACCGACCAGAAACTGCAACTGACCGACCACGAAGAACAGTGGCTCAAACAGCATCCGGTGTTGCGCGTGGTGGTGAACGAGGCGTTCGCGCCGCTGACATTCTTTGACAGTGACGGCAATCTGCGCGGCATCACCGCAGACCTGCTCGAACTGCTGCGGCTGCGTACCGGCATGCGTTTCGAACTGGTGCGCAGCCGCAGCGACGCTGACATGGTCGAGCAGATCAATCAGCACCGGGCCGATCTGATCGCGGCGTTGCTGCCCAGCCCGCAACGGGAAAAGACCCTGCAATTCAGTCGTCCCTATCTGGAAAACTCCTTCGTCCTGCTGACCCGCAAATCCACTGAGAGCCCGACCCATCCTGCGCAGCTCAAGGACAAATACCTGGCGATTGCCCAAGGCAGTCCCATGGCCGCCTACCTGCGCCGCGAGTTCCCCGATATCCATCTGACCGAAACCTCCGACACCTTCGGCGCCGCGACCTTGCTCGCCGAAGGCAAGGCCGATGGTGCCGTCGCCTCGCTGGTGATCGCCAACTATCTGATTTCGTCGCGGATCTTCGAGCATCAGTTGCAGATCACCACCACCCTTGGCACCCGGCAGGCGGCCTTTTCGCTGGCCACGGCCCGTGACAACAGCGAACTCGGATCGATCCTCGACAAGGCCCTGCTGAGCATCAGCCCCGAAGAGCTGGGGGTCATCAACAGCCGCTGGCGCGGTTTTTCCAATGCCGCGCAAAGCAACTGGCATCACTATCAGCGTCTGTTTTACCAACTGATCGGCGCAGCCTGTCTGCTGCTGTTGTTGTCCCTGATCTGGAACGCCTACATGCGGCGCCAGATCAAGCAACGCCAGGCCGCGGAGCGGGCACTCAACGATCAGTTCGAGTTCATGCGCTCACTGGTCAACGGCACACCTCATCCGATCTACGTGCGCGATCGCCGAGGCTTGCTGCAAAGCTGCAACGACAGCTACCTCGAAGCCTTCAACGCGAAACGCGAAGACGTGATCGGCAAGAGTGTCATGCAAGGCACCCTGAGCAATGCCTTCGAAGCCCGGGCCTTCGAGGCGGATTACCAGCGGGTTGTGGCCGAGGGGACGCCGCTGCTGCTCGACCGTCCGTTGCACATCGGTGGCCGGCGTCTGACGATCTATCACTGGATCCTGCCTTACCGCGACTCCAGCGGCGATGTACAAGGGATCATCGGTGGCTGGATCGATATCAGTGATCGCCGCCAGTTGTTCGATGAACTGCGCACGGCCAAGGAACAGGCGGACAACGCCAACCGGGCGAAAAGTACTTTTCTGGCGACCATGAGCCACGAAATCCGTACGCCGATGAATGCCATCATCGGCATGCTCGAATTGACGCTCGAACGCATGACCGATCAGGCGCCGGATCGCTCGTCCATCGAAACCGCCTACTGTTCGGCCAAGGATCTGCTGGGGCTGATCGGCGACATCCTCGATATCGCCCGGATCGAGTCCGGACGCCTGAGCCTGGCGCCCGAGCGGATCAATCTGGTCGACACCGTCGCTTCGGTGGTGAGGATCTTCGACGGCCTTGCGCGGCAGAAAAACCTCGCCCTGCCCCTGACCGTCAATCCTCCAGGGCTCGAAGTCGATGTGGAACTGGATCCGCTGCGCTTCAAGCAAATCCTGTCAAACCTGATCAGCAATGCCATCAAGTTCACCCAGAGCGGGCAGGTGCGGGTCACATTGGACGTGCTGCCCAATGCCGCCGGCAAGTGTTCGCTCGTTCAATTGACGATCCACGACACCGGCGTCGGCATCAGCATTGAAGATCAACAACGTCTGTTCGAGCCGTTCGCCCAGGCTGACGGCGGCCGCCAGCAGGCCCGCAGCGGCGCCGGACTGGGGCTGGTGATCAGCCGCAACCTCTGTGAAATGATGGGCGGTCAGTTGCAATTGAGTAGCCAGCCGGGGATCGGCACCCAGGTCTGCCTGTCGCTGCCGCTGCATACGCTGCCATGCAGGGTGGCCACGGCGAAAACCGAATCGCCGATCCGCGTGTCAGGTGCGCCGCTGAATATTCTGGTGGTCGACGACCATCCCGCCAATCGCCTGCTGATGTGCCAGCAATTGGAATTCCTCGGGCATCGCTTCAGCCTTGCCGAAGAAGGTCGCAGCGGATTGGCGAAGTGGCAGGCCGGTGAATTCGACCTGGTCATCGCCGACTGCAACATGCCGTTGATGAACGGCTACGAATTGGCGGCGGCCATCCGCCAGGAAGAACAACGCACAGGCCGTCCTCCTTGCAAGGTCCTTGGCTTCACGGCCAACGCGCAGCCCGAGGAAGTGCAACGCTGCAAACAGGCGGGCATGAATGACTGCCTGTTCAAACCCCTGAGCCTCAGCGCGCTGAGCCAGTGGGTCAACGGGCTGCAACCGGCAACACCGCAACCCGCGTTCAATCTCGAGGGCTTGCATCAACTGACCGGCGGTAATCCGCTTCAAGCCCGGCGCCTGCTCACGCAATTGCTCAAGAGCAGCCGCCTCGATCGCGAGGAGCTGCTGGCCCTGGCGCCGCACAATGATCGCGAGGCACTGGCGGTGGTGGCGCACAAGATCAAGGGCGCCGCCCGGATCGCCCAGGCTTCGCGTCTGATCGTCTGCTGCGATGCGCTGGAACATGCCTGCCAGCAGACCACGTCGGTGCCGGCCATCGTGCGCTGCATCGAGGCCACCGACGCGGCGATGGTCGAACTGGAGCAGGCGTTGCAGCAACAATTGGAACCGTTCGCTGAAAGCACAATGACCGAGCCTTAACTATGCTTGAACGCTGAGCAGTGTGTTTACTTCAATGGAGAGTCAGCAATGCCCAGCCCACTGCGCCCGGATCAACGCCGGTTCCCGTTGCACGTGCACATCAGCGTCATGTTCACCTTTCTGCTGTTGCTGACAGGCGTGGTGCTGGGGCTGTTCAATTATCGCCAGACCACCCGGATCATCCTGTCGAGCAGTGAAAACCTGTTCAATCGCATCGAACAGGACGTGCGCCTGGACCTGCATTCAACCTACGAACCGATCCGTCATCTGCTGAGCCTGCTGGCCGACAATCAGGCCGCCGGGGCCTCGAACCTGCAGCAGCGTCTGGCGTTGCTCAAGCCGTTCAGTCAGTCACTCAAGGACAACACCGATCTCGCTTCGCTGTATCTGGGCTACGGCAACGGCGACTTCTTCATGGTTCGGCCGTTGCGCACCAGCTCCCTGAAAACCCTGCTCAAGGCGCCGCCGACGGCGGCCTATCAGGTCTGGAGCATTGAGCACGGTGCCAGCGGCGCTGCGTCGTCGCAGTCGCTATTCTTCGACCAGGCGCTGACGCCCGTCGGGCGCCAGGACAATCCCGACGACCGCTACGATCCGCGCACTCGCAACTGGTACACCAACGCCCTGCAACAGGGAGATCAGATCACCACCGAACCCTATGTGTTTTTCTCCACGCACAACGTGGGCACTACTTTGGCCCGACGCAGCGGCGCAACCAGTGTGATCGGTGCCGACCTGACGCTGGAAGCACTCTCGGCCACCTTGCTCAAACACGTGGTCACCCCCTCCACCGAAATCGTGTTGTTCGATGCCGATGGCAACGCCGTGGCCTACCCGGACAGCCGCCGGTTGATTGTCGACGACAGCAGTGCACGCCTGGCCAAGGCCGCCGACCTGAGCCCGACTCTGCACGCGTTACTGTCCACCACGCATCAGGGCAAACGGCTGAACGTCGATGGCCGCCACTGGATCGTCGCCCGCAGCCATTTGCAGGAGGGTGGGCCGAGAGGTCTGCAAATGGCCCTGGTGGTGCCAGAGGACGAGTTGCTGGCCGACGCCTACCGCATGCGCTGGCAGGGTGCACTGATCACCTTGGCGACCTTGCTGCTGTGCCTGCCACTGGGTTGGCTGACCTCACGGATTCTGGTCAAGCCGCTGCATGCGCTGGTCAAGGAAGCCGACGCGATCCGCAGCTTCGATTTCAACTTTCCGGTCACCCGCCGCTCGCCGGTGCTGGAGGTCGACCAGCTGAGCCTGTCGATGGCCCGCATGAAGGAAACACTCGCCAGTTTCTTCCGCATCACCGACAGTCTGTGCGCCGAAACCCGCTTCGCCCCGCTGCTGCAACGGGTGCTGTTCGAGACCGTTCAGATTGCCCAGGCGCAGGCTGGGTTGATCTACCTGCGCGAAAGCGATGGCAACCGGATGGAGCCTTACGGACTGGTCATTGATGGCGCCTCGCACGAGCCGGGCGAGTTCGCTGTGCTGGGCCGGGATCTCTTGGCCGATCAAGGGCCGGCGTGGTTCCAGCAACTGATCAACGCTGACAACGTGGTCAGCAGCCTTGGCTTCGAACAGGCCGGGGACTTGCAGAAAGTCTTGCTGGCAATGACCTCGCCGCGCATCCACCTGATCGGCATCCGCCTGCGCAACCGCCACAACGAAACCATCGGCCTGCTGCTTTTGCTGATCAACGACAGCGGCAGCGCTCAGGATCTGGAGAAACTGCGTCCGGACCGCATCGCCTTCCTGCAAGCAGTCTCTGGCGCGGCGGCGGTGAGTATCGAAAGTCAGCGCCTGCAGGCGAAGCAGAAGCAGTTGCTCGACGCGTTCATTCAGTTGCTGGCCGGCGCCATCGACGCCAAGAGCCCCTACACCGGCGGCCACTGCCAGCGCGTGCCGGAGCTGACCCTGATGCTCGCGCAGGCCGCTGCCGCCAGTCAGGCGCCGGCATTCCAGAGCTATCAGCCCAGCGAAGACGAATGGGAAGCCCTGCACATCGCCGCCTGGCTGCACGATTGCGGCAAGGTCACGACCCCGGAATATGTCGTCGACAAGGCGACCAAACTGGAAACCCTCAACGATCGCATCCACGAAATCCGCACCCGCTTCGAAGTGCTCAAGCGCGATGCCTGGATCAGTTACTGGCAGGCGCTGGTGCTGGGCGGCAACGAGGTGCAACTGAGCGAACTGCGTGACGCCACGCTGACGCAACTGGACGATGACTTTGCCTTCGTTGCCCGCTGCAATCTGGGTGGTGAAGCCATGGCACCCGCTGATCTGCAGCGCCTTGAGCGCATCGCCGAGCGCCGCTGGACGCGCACCCTCGATGATCGTCTGGGCGTGTCATGGGAGGAAAACCGCCGCCAGGTGCAAACGCCAGCGGCGAATCTGCCAGTCAGCGAGCCACTGTTGGCGGACAAGCCAGAACATCTGATCCAGCGTGCCGACAGCGAGCTGATTCCGGAAGACAATCCGTGGGGGTTCAAACTGGATGTGCCGCGTTATAAATACAATCGCGGCGAGCTGTATAACCTGAGCATTACCCGAGGCACGCTGACTCGCGAGGAGCGCTACATCATCAATCACCACATGGTGCAGACGATCCTGATGCTCAGCCACCTGCCCTTCCCCGGGCACCTGGACAGCGTCGCGGAAATCGCCGGCGGTCATCACGAAAAGATGGACGGCAGCGGTTATCCCAAACGCCTGAAGCGCGAGGACATGAGCCTGCCGGCGAGGATGATGGCGATTGCCGATATCTTCGAGGCGCTGACAGCGGCGGATCGACCGTACAAGAAGGCCAAATCCTTGAGCGAAGCCTTGGGGATCATGGCCACCATGTCCCGCGAGGCGCACATCGACCCCGAGCTGTTTGCACTGTTCATCAACGACGAAGTGTACATGCAGTACGCCGCACGGTTTCTCGATCCGCGCCAGATCGATGCGGTGGATCCGGCCAGCCTGTTGCGCAAGGCTGGCCTGAGCGCCTGATCAGCAGTCGGTCAGACGCAGGAAGATCGCCGCCAGTTGCTCGATACCGGCCTGATCGTCAGTGCCGAAACGCGCCAGTTTCGGGCTGTCGAGATCGAGTACGCCGATCAACCGACCGTCCTTGACCAGTGGCACGACCAGCTCGCTGTTGGAGGCGCTGTCGCAAGCGATATGACCGGGGAACGCATGCACGTCTTCAACGCGCTGGGTCTGTCGACTGGCCGCTGCCGCGCCACACACACCGCGACCGAACGGAATGCGCACGCAGGCGATCTGCCCCTGAAACGGGCCAAGCACCAGTTCCTCGTTACGATTGAGGTAGAAACCGGCCCAGTTCAAATCGTCGAGTTGATTGAACAGGAACGCCGAAAACTGCGCGGCGTTGGCGATGAAGTCGCGCTCGTCCGCCAGCAGCGATTCCAGTTGTGCGGCCAACATGCCATAGCCTTCAAGGCCCTGGCCGCTTTGTTGCAAATCAATCATGCCTTGTGCTCCAGCAATTTCAGTCCCACCCAGTAACGGGCGAATTGGTACGCGCAACGTCCGTTGCGATTGCCGCGCCCGGTGGCCCAGCGCACGGCGAGGATGTCCAGTGCTTCGTCGCGCTGCCAGCTCAAGCCGGCCTTGGCCGCCAACTGGCCGATCCAGTGTTCGACGACGTTGAGGAAATGTTCCTGGGTAAACGGATAAAACGACAGCCACAGGCCGAAACGGTCCGACAAGGCGATCTTGTCTTCCACCGCCTCACTCGGATGCAGTTCGCCGTCGACGCGCTTCCAGTTTTCGTTGTCGCTTTCCTTTTCCGGCACTAAATGGCGGCGGTTGGAAGTGGCGTACAGCAGCACGTTTTCCGGAGCCTGTTCGAGCGAGCCGTCGAGCACGCTTTTCAGCACGCGGTAATCGCCCTCTCCGGACTCGAACGACAGGTCATCGCAGAACAGTACGAAGCGTTGTGGCAGTTTGGCGATCTGCTCGACCACGCGCGGCAGGTCGGCCAGATGGTCGCGCTCGATTTCGATCAAACGCAAGCCGGCCTTGGCGTGTTCGGCCAGCAACGCCCGCACCAGCGAGGATTTTCCGGTGCCGCGCGAGCCCCAGAGCAGCGCATGGTTGGCCGGCATGCCGTCGAGAAACTGTTGAGTGTTGCGGCCCAGTTGTTCCAACTGACGGTCAACACCGATCAAGTCGGACAGGCGCATGTCGAGGCTGACGTCCAGCGGCAACAAATAGCCGCTGCGCCCGTCACGCTGCCAGCGCGCGGCCAGGCAGGTTTCCCAGTCGATCAGCGGACGCGGTGCCGGCAGCAAGGGTTCGATCCGCGCGAGAACCGACTCGGCACGTTCAAGAAAAGCATTCAATCGGGAATCCACGTCTTCTCCTCGGGCACGTTCAAAGTGATGATGGTGCTTCAGCGACGACAATCAGATCAACAAACCCCGCTCAGGCCTTGTTACAAGGCGATTCGGGAACCTCGGTATCCATACATGATCGACTATGCTTGAGCAGCGAAGGGAAACGGAAGTGGTTCAACACCCCATGGATATCAAATTCACCCACCGGCTGTCTTACAAGCAAGCCAGATTCACTGTGCTGGTCGGGTTCATTCTGGGCACGCTGCTCAGCCTGCTGCAGATCGGCATCGATTATGCCAGCGAAGACGCCTCCATCAACCGTGAAATCCTGTCTTTGCTGGAAATCAGCCACAATCCGGCGTCGCGTATCGCCTACAACATCGACGCGGAACTGGCGCAGGAACTGACCCTGGGCCTGTTGCGCTCGCCGGCGATCATCTCGGCGCAACTGACCGACAACAACGGCAACGTCCTGGCCAACGTCAAACGCCCTGAGCTGCAAAGCGGTTATCGGGTGATCAGCGACTTCCTGTTCGGCGCCAAGCGCCAGTTCGAAGACCGCCTGTACCTCGATCACCTGCCCGAAGAATCACTGGGCACGCTGAGTCTTGAGGTCGATACCTACGCGTTCGGCAGCCGTTTCCTGCGCCGCGCCGAAGTCACCCTGCTCAACGGTTTTGCCCGCAGCCTGATTCTCACCGGGATCCTGCTGGCGCTGTTCTACGTGATGCTGACCAAGCCACTGGTGCGCCTGATCCGGGAACTTAGCGCGCGCGACGCACGCAGTGCGGAACCGACGACCCTGGAATGTCCGGCCGGCCACGCCAATGACGAGATCGGCGTACTGGTCAAAGTCGCCAACCAGCAGTTCGACAACATCGCCACGGAAATCCAGCAACGGCGCAACGCGGAAAACCGTCTGACCGACTACCTCGGGCAACTGGAACACATCGTCTCGGCCCGCACCGCCGAGCTCAAGGCCATCAATACCCGGCTCAGCCAATCCAACGAGGAACTGGAGGTGGCCCGCAGCACCGCACTGGACATGGCCGAAGCGCGCTCGGCATTCCTCGCCAACATGAGCCACGAGATTCGCACCCCGCTCAATGGCCTGCTGGGGATGATCGCCCTGTCCCTCGACGGGCCGCTGAACGCCGAGCAACAGCAACAGCTGTCGATTGCCCATGACTCGGGCAAGGTGCTGGTGGAGCTGCTCAACGATATTCTCGACCTGTCCAAATTCGATGCGGGGCAACTGGAGCTGGAACACATCCCGTTCGACCTCGGCTCGCTGATCGAGGACACCGCCAACCTGCTGTCGCAGAACGCCGCGCCCAGCGTCGAACTGACCTGCCTGATCGACCCGCACTTCCCGGCGCTGGTGCTGGGGGATCCGACCCGGGTACGGCAGATTGTCAGCAACCTGTTGTCCAATGCGCTGAAGTTCACCCGCTTCGGCCGGGTCGATGTGCGTTTGTCAGCGCATAACGACGGGGTGCGCATCGAGGTCTGTGACACCGGCATCGGCATCGCCCAGGAAGCCCAGGTGAAAATCTTCCAGCCGTTCACCCAGGCCGGTGCCGGCATCACGCGGCAGTACGGCGGCACCGGCCTCGGCCTGGCACTGACCTACAACCTGTGCGAGGCCATGCAAGGCCGGCTGACCATCAGTTCCGAGGCCGGTTTCGGCAGCCAGTTCTGTGCCGATCTGCCATTGCCGTGTCACACCCGGGCGGTGATGCCGCCACCGCTGCACGGCAAGGTCTTGGCAATCACTGCGGCCAGCAGCGGCTTGGCAGAACTGCTCAAGACATTGCTGCCGGTGTGGGGCGTGACTTATGAACAGCGCACGATGGACGACCCGTTGCTGGGTCTGTCACCCGATCTGCTGATCACCGACTGCCCGGAATGCCTGTTCAGTCTGCGCCCGACCCTCAGCGCGCCGATCCTCGTTGTCACCGCTTATGGCAGTTTCATGCCCAGCGAAGAGGCCGCAGCGCTGGCGCCATTGCAGCAACAGGCCCGACCACTGGCGCGCAACGCGCTGTATCAGATCCTGCGGCGCATCCTGCTGGCGGACGTCACCACAATCAACGATGCGCAGCTCGAGAGCCTGCCGGTTCGGCGGCGCGCAAAGGTGCTGCTGGTGGAGGACAACCCGGTCAACCAACTGGTGGCCAAAGGCATGCTCGGCAAGCTCGGTTGCGATGTGGTGGTCGCCGCCCACGGCGCCGAAGCGCTGGATCAACTGGAGCACGATGAATTCGATCTGGTACTGATGGATTGCAACATGCCGGTGATGGACGGCTACGAAGCGAGCCGGCAGATTCGCCAGAGCGGGCGCTGGCCGCACCTGCCGATCGTCGCGCTGACTGCCAACGCCATGTCCGAAGAACGCGAGCGCTGCCGTGCGGCCGGCATGAGCGATTACCTGGCCAAGCCGTTCCGCCGCGAAGAGCTGGCGGCCCTGCTCGACCAGTGGATTCCGGCTACGTCAGCGCTTTGATCTGCCCCAGCAGCTGATCGAGGCCGTTACGCAAATCGTTGAGTCGATCGAGGTCCACCCCGCTGTCGCACAACAACCGGGCCTTGAGCGGCCCGACCTGCTCGCGCAACGCCTGGCCTTGCGCGGTCAGGCTCAGATGCACTTCACGCTCGTCGCGCGCCGAGCGCTGGCGCTGCACCCACTGCAATTGTTCAAGGCGCTTGAGCAACGGCGTCAGGGTGCCGGAATCCAGCGCCAGACGCTCGCCCAAGGCCTTGACCGTCGGTTGCGCCGGCGCACTGTCCTGCCATTCCCACAGCACCAGCATCGCCAGGTACTGCGGATAGGTCAGGCCGAGCTGATCGAGCATCGGCTTGTAAGCACGAATCACCGCCCGGGACGCGGCATACAACTTGAAGCACAACTGACTGTCGAGCTTCAGCGAATCGTCGGGCAGGCTGCTCATTTGAGCAGGGCTTCGATCTCGCCGCTGATGTCCTGCGGCTTGGTGGTCGGGGCGAAGCGCTTGACCAGTTGCCCATCCTTGCCGATCAGGAACTTGGTGAAGTTCCACTTGATGCCCTCGGAGCCGAGCAGACCCGGAGCGCGTTTTTTCAACTGCACGAACAGTGGATGCGCGGCAGAACCGTTGACGTCGATCTTCTTGAACAGCGGGAAACTCACGCCGTAATTCAACTCACAGAACTCGCTGATCGCGCCGTCGTTGCCCGGCTCCTGCTTGCCGAACTGATTGCATGGAAACCCCAGCACCACCAGGCCCTGATCCTTGTAGGTCTGCCACAGCTCTTCCAGGCCTTTGTACTGCGGGGTGAAGCCGCACTTGCTGGCGGTGTTGACCACCAGAACCGCCTTGCCGGCGAAATCGGCCAGGGTCTTTTGCTCACCCTTGATGGTGGTGACAGGAATATTCAGCAGGTTGTCGCTCATGATCCGCACTCTGAATTCTGGAAGAAGGCGTAAACATAGCGAGCAATTAAATTGCGTGCAATTTAATTAATTGCACATAACCCTGTAGGAGCTGCCGGAGGCTGCGATCTGTTGATCTTGAAAATCAAAAGATCGCAGCCTTCGGCAGCTCCTACAGGGTAGATCAAGCGATCCGGTCGAGCGGGCAATTCATTCGCGCGGCTCGAGATTCAGGCACACCGAGTTGATGCAATAACGCAAGCCAGTCGGTGGCGGGCCATCGGGGAACACGTGGCCCAGATGCGCGTCGCAGCGGGCACATTTGACCTCGGTGCGGATCATGCCGTGGCTGATATCGCGGATTTCGGTCATGGCGCTTTCGCCGATCGGCGCGTAGAAGCTCGGCCAGCCGCAGCCGGAATCGAATTTGGTCTTGGAGTCGAACAGCGGCTCATTGCAGCAGACGCAGTGATAAACGCCGTCAGTCTTGGTGGCGTTGTATTTACCGGAGAACGGCCGTTCGGTCGCACTGAGGCGACATACGTTGTACTGCTCGGGGTCGAGCATCGCACGCCATTCTTCCAGGGTTTTTTCCAACTTTTCCATCGTCACACCTCAGCGGCTGAAAAAGCCCGATCTGTACCTTTTCCACGGATCGGGTGGCACGTATGATTGCGCCTCGTCACACGCCAGTCTGGCAGCCAGACCGGGCGCATTCAAACGGATTCTCGGCGCCACGGCGCAAGACTCCGCCTGTGCGAAGACGCAGGAATCCCAGTACGGTTGGCCATCCGCCGTCTGGATCGTTCATTTTCGGGATCACATCGCCATGCAGTTCAGCAAATCGAACAAGCTCGCCAACGTCTGCTACGACATTCGCGGCCCGGTGCTCAAGCACGCCAAACGTCTGGAAGAGGAAGGCCAGCGCATCCTCAAGCTGAACATCGGCAACCCGGCGCCGTTTGGTTTCGAAGCTCCGGACGAAATTCTTCAGGATGTGATCCGCAACCTGCCGACGGCCCAGGGCTACAGCGATTCCAAAGGCCTGTTCAGCGCCCGTAAAGCGGTGATGCAGTACTACCAGCAAAAAAATGTCGAAGGTATCGGCATCGAAGACATTTACCTGGGCAACGGCGTGTCCGAGCTGATCGTGATGTCGCTGCAGGCGCTGCTCAACAACGGCGACGAAGTGCTGGTGCCGGCCCCGGACTATCCGCTATGGACTGCAGCCGTCAGCCTGGCCGGCGGTAACGCCGTGCACTACCTGTGCGACGAGGGCGCCGACTGGTTCCCTGATCTGGCTGACATCAAGGCCAAGATCACCCCGAACACCAAGGCCATGGTGATCATCAACCCGAACAACCCGACTGGCGCGGTGTATTCGAAGGAAGTGCTGCTGGGCATGCTGGAAATCGCCCGCGCACACAATCTGGTGGTGTTCTCCGACGAGATCTACGACAAGATCCTCTACGACGACGCCGTGCACATCTGCACCGCTTCGCTGGCGCCGGACCTGCTGTGCCTGACCTTCAACGGTCTGTCGAAGTCCTACCGCGTGGCGGGTTTCCGCTCCGGCTGGATCGCCATCTCCGGGCCGAAACACAATGCCCAGAGCTACATCGAAGGCATCGACATGCTGGCCAACATGCGCCTGTGTGCCAACGTGCCGAGTCAGCATGCGATCCAGACCGCCCTCGGCGGTTATCAGAGCATCAACGACCTGGTGCTGCCGCAGGGTCGCCTGCTGGAGCAGCGCAACCGTACCTGGGAGCTGCTCAACGATATTCCGGGTGTCAGCTGCGTCAAACCGATGGGCGCGCTGTATGCGTTCCCGCGGATCGACCCGAAGGTCTGCCCGATCCACAACGACGAGAAATTCGTCCTCGACCTGCTGCTTTCCGAGAAACTGCTGGTGGTGCAAGGCACGGCCTTCAACTGGCCGTGGCCGGATCACTTCCGCGTGGTGACGTTGCCCCGTGTCGACGATCTCGAGATGGCCATCGGCCGTATCGGCAACTTCCTCAAGTCCTACCGCCAGTAACCGGTCAACGGTGCGCAACGGCCCGAACGTTGCGCACTGTCTGATTCAGCAACACTTCTGCACTCTCCGCCCCGCTGCGCCTTCTACACTTGCGATTCGTATGGCTCACACGCCTCTGGCGTAGAGGTGGCGGGTGGCGGCTGGCTGTAATCCCTTTCGGTTTTGGCCGTGGGCAATGACCTGCAGACTCGGGAAGTCGCTGTAGGACACAGTTTGAAATAGTCACTCGGTTGAATCACCCGGTGCCGCACCTTATATACCCCGCAGTACGCTACATCTTTAGCTTGAGGAGATTTCTACAACCATGATGCGCATCCTGCTGTTTTTGGCCACTAACCTGGCGGTCGTGCTGATAGCCAGCATCACCCTGAGCCTGTTTGGCTTCAACGGGTTCATGGCGGCCAACGGGGTTGATCTCAACCTCAGTCAGCTGCTGGTTTTCTGTGCGGTCTTTGGTTTCGCCGGTTCGCTGTTCTCGCTGTTCATCTCCAAGTGGATGGCGAAGATGAGCACCAGCACCCAGATCATCAGCCAGCCACGTACCCGGCATGAGCAATGGCTGCTGCAAACCGTCGAGCAACTGTCCCGCGAAGCCGGGATCAAGATGCCCGAAGTCGGTATTTTCCCGGCCTACGAAGCAAACGCCTTCGCCACCGGCTGGAACAAGAACGACGCGCTGGTCGCGGTCAGCCAGGGCCTGCTCGAACGCTTTTCGCCGGATGAAGTGAAAGCCGTTCTGGCCCACGAAATCGGTCACGTGGCCAACGGTGACATGGTCACCCTCGCGCTGATCCAGGGCGTGGTGAACACCTTCGTGATGTTCTTCGCCCGGATCATCGGCAACTTCGTCGACAAGGTGATCTTCAAGAACGAAGAAGGCCAGGGCATTGCTTACTACGTGGCAACGATCTTCGCCGAACTGGTCCTGGGCATCCTCGCCAGCGCCATCGTCATGTGGTTCTCGCGCAAGCGCGAATTCCGTGCCGACGAAGCCGGCGCACGCCTGGCCGGCACCAACGCGATGATCGGTGCGCTGCAACGCCTGCGTGCCGAACAGGGCCTGCCAGTGCACATGCCGGACACCCTGAACGCCTTCGGCATCAACGGCGGCATCAAACAGGGCTTTGCCCGCATGTTCATGAGCCACCCGCCGCTGGAAGAGCGTATCGACGCGCTGCGTCGTCGCGGTTGATCGGTTTGGCACATTAACGAAAAGGCCCGCAGTGATGCGGGCCTTTTTTGTACTCGGGGGGTTATGCGCTGCCTGTTCTGGCCTCATCGTTGGCAAGCCAGCTCCCACAGGGTTTTGTGGTGTTCTCTGGATTTCTGATACAACACGGATCACTGTGGGAGCTGGCTTGCCAGCGATGAGGCCCGCCCTGTCAATAAAAACCTATCGGCCAGAAACCCGATAAACCCGCTCCTCCAACCGCGTCACGCCCGCCTGCAGAAACTTCCAGCTCTCCCCCAGCACATCCTGCTCTTCCAGCATCCGCACCTGCCAGACATCACCCAGCAACCGCTGCACTTCATCATCCCCCACCGCAAACGGTGGCCCTGGCATCTGCGCCTGATCGTAATCCAGGGTAATCAACAGCCCTTGCACACCCTGCGCCAGGATCTGCTGAAGATGCGCCGCATAGCGCTCACGCATCGCTGGTGGCAAGGCGATCAGCGCGGCGCGGTCGTATAGCGCGGTGCAATCGGCTACGTCGCTTGCCGTCAGCGCAAAAAAGTCACCGCACCACAACTCGATGGCGTCACCGCTATAGACCTTGAACGCACCCTTCTGGCTGATCTGCGGCTGCACCTGATGCTCACTGAAAAAGTCCTCAATAGCCTTTTCCGACAGTTCGATCCCGAGCACCTGATGGCCGCGCCCGGCCAGCCACGCCAAATCCAGACTTTTCCCACACAACGGCACGAGCACTCGCGCCGTTGCCGGTACCGCCCAGTGCCGCTGCAGATACGGGTTCACCTCAGGCAGATGAAAGCCGATCTGATTGGATTCCCACTTCTTGTGCCAAAACTCAGGCTGCATGCATCACCCCAAAAAATTCGATCAAAAGGCGTTAAAACTTATATTAGATTTAGATCAATGATCTGACTGAAGATGAGGCCATCTTACCGCTCAGGAACCTTTCCATGTTTCCCAGCCTGTTTATCTCCCACGGCTCACCGATGCTGGCCCTGGAACCCGGTGCCAGTGGCCCGGCTCTGGCGCGCCTGGCTGCCGAACTGCCGCGGCCGAAAGCCATCGTGATTGTCTCCGCGCATTGGGAAAGCCAGGAGTTGCTGGTCAGCAGCAACCCTCGTCCAGAAACCTGGCACGACTTCGGCGGCTTCCCGCGCGCCCTTTTCGAAGTGCAGTACCCGGCACCGGGGGATCCGCAACTGGCGGCCGAAGTGGCTGAATTGCTTGACGCCGCGCATCTGCCGGCACGCCTCGACCCGCAACGCCCGTTCGATCACGGCGTTTGGGTGCCACTGTCGCTGATGTACCCGCAGGCGGATATTCCGGTGGTGCAGGTGTCGCTGCCGAGTCACGGCGGCCCGGTGTTGCAAACCCGTGTCGGACGAGCGCTGGCGACACTGCGCGAGCAAGGCATTCTGCTGATCGGTTCCGGCAGCATCACCCACAACCTGCGCGAGCTGGACTGGCATGCCGGCCCGGACAGTGTCGAGCCATGGGCCAGGGATTTTCGCGACTGGGTCATCGACAAGCTTGCAGCCAACGACGAAGCGGCTCTGCATGACTACCGTCAGCAGGCACCCAATGCCGTGCGCAGCCACCCGAGTGATGAGCATTTGTTGCCGTTGTATTTCGCACGGGGTGCCGGGGGTGAGTTCAGCGTGGCGCACCAGGGGTTCACCATGGGTGCATTGGGCATGGATATCTATCGCTTTGGTTAAAGGCAGATCAAAAGATCGCAGCCTGCGGCAGCTCCTACATCTGGAATGCGTTTCTCCTGTAACAGCTGCCGCAGGCTGCGATCTTTTGAGCTTGAAAGACAGGCAAAAAAAATCCCCGAACCAGTCGGGGATTTTTCATGTGCGATCAATCAGCCCAAGGGCGGATCAATCTTCGCGGTAGCGACGCAGTTTCAGCTGCTTGCCAGCGACGCGAGTGTCCTTCAGCTTGGTCAGGAGTTTGTCCAGACCATCTTCCGGCAGCTCGACGAGGCTGAAGCTGTCACGCACCTGGATGCGACCGATCGCTTCGCGGGCCAGACCACCTTCGTTGAGGATGGCGCCCAGCAGGTTCTTGGCGGCGATACCGTCACGCGCACCCAGCGCGGTACGGCAACGGGCACGGCCTTCGCCCAAAGGCATTGGCGCGCGACGCTCGCGGTCACCACGATCAGGACGATCACCGGAACGCTCAGGACGGTCGCCACGCGGTGCGTTGTTCGGCACCAGTGGACGTTCCTTCTCGATCGCTGCCAGGTTCAGCGCCTGACCATTGGTGGCCTTGCGCAGCAGAGCAGCGGCCAGTGCACGCGGAGTGCAACCGATGTCGGCAGTCAGACGATCCAGCAGTTCGCCGTGAGTCGACTCGGCATCAGCGACCAGCGGCGACAGGCTGTTGGTCAGTTTCTTGATGCGTGCATCGAGAACAGCCTGAGCGTCCGGCAGACGCACTTCGGCAACCTTCTGACCGGTGACACGCTCGATCACTTGCAGCATGCGGCGCTCACGTGGAGTCACCAGCAGCAGCGCACGACCTTCGCGGCCGGCACGGCCGGTACGGCCGATACGGTGCACGTAGGATTCCGGATCGTACGGCATGTCCACGTTGAACACGTGGGTGATGCGCGGAACGTCCAGACCACGGGCAGCCACGTCGGTCGCGACAACGATGTCCAGACGGCCATCCTTGAGCGAGTCGATGACGCGCTCACGCTGGTTCTGGGCGATGTCACCGTTCAGCGCAGCGGCTTTGTAGCCTTTGGCGTCCAGGGCACTGGCCAGATCCAGGGTCGCTTGCTTGGTGCGCACGAACATGATCAGAGCGTCGAAGTCTTCCACTTCCAGCAAGCTGAGAACGGCAGAGGTCTTCTGGTCAGCGTGAACCAGCAGGTGAGCCTGCTCGATCGCGGTAACGGTCTGGGTCTTGCTCTGGATCTTCACGTGCTTCGGATCGCGCAGATGGCGTTCGGCGATGGCACGGATCGACTGCGGCAGGGTCGCCGAGAACAATACGGTCTGACGGGTTTCCGGCATGGCCTTGAAGATGACTTCCAGGTCGTCCATGAAGCCCAGTTTGAGCATTTCGTCTGCCTCGTCCAGAACCAGGTGGTTCACGGTAGCGAGGACTTTTTCGTCGCGACGCAGGTGGTCGCACAGACGGCCCGGAGTGGCGACAACGATCTGTGCGCCATTACGGATTGCCTTCAATTGTGGGCCCATCGGCGCGCCGCCGTAGACAGCCACAACAGTTACGCCCGGCATTTGCTTGGCGTAGGTTTCGAAAGCGGTTGCAACTTGTAGCGCCAACTCACGAGTTGGGGCCAGGATCAGAGCTTGCGGCTCGCGCTTGGACGGATCAATGCGGTGCAGGATAGGCAGGGCAAAGGCAGCGGTTTTACCGGTACCGGTTTGCGCCTGACCAATCATATCGTGACCGGCGAGGATGATCGGGATCGACTGCTGCTGAATGGCCGAAGGCTCTTCATAGCCGGTAGCGACTACTGCAGCGACAATATTGGGATGAAGTTCAAGAGCGGCGAAGCCGCCGATTTCCTGGGTCATGGGTCTGCCTCTAAGTGCATCCGCAAAGACCCATGCTCCAAAGCTGCACATGCCGTGTTGAGACTCAAGAGTCGCCCTGGCAGCTTTGTCGGCGGGGATTTGCGAAAACGTATGAATGAAAAAGAATCGTCAAGGAAGAGCCCGCAGTGCGGACGTGCAGCCGAAGCTGACTTCGGGGAATTGCGCTACCTAAACGCGGCCCGGTTAAAGGCCGGCGCGCACTATACCGGAATTTGCCCGAAAAGGGAGCTTTTTTTATCAGCTGAATCGCTGTGTCACCGCTGTGTAACGGGGTTTTGCGGATAATCGTGCGAAGGTCTATTTTGCAAAGGCCCGGCCTTGCGGGCGATGACGCTTAAACGATTCACCGATGTGCGGCATACCGTCGCTGCACCCGCCCTTCCCCGCCCGAGGATTTACCCATGAATCAGCCCTGCCCCGGCCGCGTCAGCCGTGAACGTCGTGGTCATGTCCACCTGATCGGCCTGGATCGAGCGGCCAAACGCAACGCGTTCGACCTCGATCTGCTCAACGCGCTGAGCCTGGCCTACGGTGAGTTCGAGGCCGACACCGAAGCGCGGGTGGCCGTGGTGTTCGGGCATGGCGAGCACTTTACCGCCGGTCTGGATTTACTGAATGCGAGCTCTGCGCTTGCCGAAGGCTGGCAGGTTCCGACCGGTGGTTGCGACCCATGGGGTGTTTTCGTCGGACCGCGAGTGAGCAAACCGGTGATTGTTGCCGCGCAGGGCTACTGCCTGACCATCGGCATCGAGTTGATGCTGGCCGCCGATATCAACCTGTGCGCGAGCAACACCCGTTTTGCGCAAATGGAAGTGCAGCGTGGGATTTTTCCTTTTGGTGGCGCGACATTACGTTTTCATCAAGTGGCGGGATGGGGCAATGCGATGCGCTGGCTGCTCACCGGTGATGAGTTCGATGCGCATGATGCGCTGCGATTGGGTTTGGTGCAGGAAGTGATGGCCAGCGAAGACCTGTTGCCACGGGCAATCGAACTGGCCGAGCGAATTGCCCGGCAGGCACCGCTGGGTGTGCAGGCGACGCTGATGTCGGCGCGGCAGGCGCGGTATGAAGGTGAGACGGCGGCGGCACAGGGGTTGCCGGCGCTGGTGAAGAAGTTGCTGGGGACTGAGGATGCCAAGGAAGGGGTACGGTCGCTGGTTGAGCGGCGCCCTGGAATCTTCAAAGGGATCTGAGAAAACGGGTGCTCTTCAGGCCCTCTTCGCGAGCAAGCTCGCTCCCACATTTGGAATGCATTTCAAATGTGGGAGCGAGCTTGCTCGCGAAGGGGCCATTACTGACCACTCATGTCGCCGGGCGAATCGCCTTGATCAACGAATGCAACGAATACCCCAACCGCGGCGCCAGCGCTTCGGCCCGGGTGGTCAGGGCTTGCATGTCCAGGTCCTGATCGAGATCCGCCGGCACAATCAGAATCACATTGCCCTCCTTCACCGGCAGCTCCCAGTAATGCCGGTGATACAGCCCGCGCAGCAATGCTGCACCCAGCGGCTTGCCGTCATCGGTAGCCCACTGGTTGATCACCAGCCAGCCACCCGGATTCAGACGCTTCTGACAATCACCGAGGAAACTCCAGGCCAGATGCCCGACACCCGGCCCTACGTCGGTGTACAGGTCGACAAAGATCAGATCCGCAGGCTCGGCCGTCGGCAGCAGTTCCAGCGCATCGCCGACCCGAATGTAAAGGCGCGGGTCGTCATCCAGGCCGAGATATTCGATCGCCAGGCGCGGCACGTCCGGGCGCAGTTCGATGGCTTCGACGTCTTCCAGCGGCAGAAACTTGAGACAAGCCTGGGTCAGGGTGCCGGCACCGAGGCCGAGAAACAGCGCGCTCTCCGGTTGCTCATGGCACAACGCGCCAATCAGCATCGCCCGGGTGTAGTCGTATTCGAGCCAGCTCGGATCGGCGGTGAACACGCAGCTCTGCTCGATGGCATCGCCGAATTCCAGAAAGCGGTAATCGGCCACTTCCAGCACGCGAATCACGCCGAACTCATCCTGTACCTCGGCGAGCAACAGCTCGACGCGCTCCTCAGTCATTTCGTCTCCTGATGGTCACCGGGCGCGGTGACGCGATGGCACCGCTCCGGCGCCGTGGCAAAGCGGCGATTGTCGGTGATGGGGCGGGAGCAGGTCACGCACTAATTGCTGCTACCATGGGCTTCCCGTGCGTAGAACCAATTAGAGACCGTGATGAGCCAACCGTGGAGCCCTGACAGCTGGCGCGCCCTGCCGATCCAGCAACAACCCCAATACCCTGATGCGGCGCATCTGCGCCAGGTCGAGCAGACCCTGGCCAGCTACCCGCCGCTGGTGTTTGCCGGTGAAGCCCGCGAGCTGCGCCGTCAGTTTGCCGAAGTGACCCAGGGCCGGGCGTTCCTGCTGCAGGGCGGCGATTGCGCGGAAAGCTTTGCCGAGTTCTCGGCGGCGAAGATTCGCGACACCTTCAAAGTATTGCTACAGATGGCGATCGTCATGACCTTCGCTGCCGGCTGCCCGGTGGTCAAGGTCGGGCGGATGGCCGGCCAGTTCGCCAAGCCGCGCTCGGCCAACGACGAAACCATCGACGGCGTGACCCTGCCGGCCTACCGTGGCGACATCGTCAACGGCATCGGTTTCGATGAAAAGAGCCGGGTGCCGGATCCGGAGCGTCTGCTGCAGTCGTATCACCAGTCCACCGCCACCCTGAACCTGCTGCGCGCCTTCGCCCAGGGCGGTTTTGCCGACCTGCATCAGGTGCACAAGTGGAACCTGGATTTCATCGCCAACTCGGCACTGGCGGAAAAATACAGCCACCTCGCCGACCGCATCGATGAGACCCTGGCGTTCATGCGCGCCTGCGGCATGGACAGCTCGCCGCAACTGCGCGAAACCAGTTTCTTCACCGCCCACGAAGCGCTGCTGCTGAACTACGAAGAAGCCTTCGTGCGTCGCGACAGCCTGACTAACGATTACTACGATTGCTCGGCGCACATGCTGTGGATCGGCGACCGCACCCGTCAGCTCGACGGCGCCCACGTCGAATTTCTGCGCGGAGTGAACAACCCGATCGGGGTGAAAGTCGGCCCGAGCATGAACCCGGATGATCTGATCCGACTGATCGATGTGCTCAACCCGGACAACGATCCGGGCCGTCTGAACCTGATTGCGCGGATGGGTGCGAACAAGGTCGGCGATCACCTGCCGGCGCTGATCCGCGCGGTGCAACGTGAGGGCAAGCAGGTGCTGTGGAGCTCCGACCCGATGCACGGCAACACCATCAAGGCCAGCAGCGGCTACAAGACCCGCGACTTCGCGCAGATCCTTGGCGAAGTGAAGCAGTTCTTCCAGGTACACGAAGCCGAGGGCACTTATGCCGGCGGGATACACATCGAGATGACCGGGCAGAACGTCACCGAGTGCATCGGTGGCGCGCGTCCGATCACTGAAGACGGGCTATCGGACCGCTACCACACCCACTGCGATCCGCGGATGAATGCCGATCAGTCGCTGGAGCTGGCGTTTTTGATTGCCGAAACTCTGAAACAGGTTCGCCGCTGAATCAGTCAGATTTTAAGCGTCTGGCAGGCCGCCTTCGCGAGCAAGCTCGCTCCCACACTGGATCTGTGTCGTACACAAAACCCATGTGGGAGCGGGCTTGCTCGCGAAGAGGCCAGCTCAGTCACTACAGATTTCAGCCAATGCCACCCGCAACCGCCCCGCACTTTCGCGCTGACAATTAAGCTGCACCCGCGCAAGCCCCAGCCAATCGGCCATCTGCCGCAAATTCAACGCCAGCGCCAGCATCCCCTCTTCGTCCAGCCCCGGCGCTTCCTCGTGCACTGCATGCACCGCCAACCGCCCCGCCGCCCGCTCGGCGCGCAGATCGACCCGCGCGGCAATCCGCTCGTTGTGCAGGAACGGCAGTACGTAATAGCCGAAAACCCGCTTGTCCTGCGGCGTATAAATCTCCAGCCGATAGCGGAAATCGAACAGCCGCTCGGTACGACTGCGCTCCCAGATCAGCGAATCGAACGGTGACAACAAAGCACTGGCGACAACTTTACGCGGGACTTTCGGCTGCTGCAGGCAGTAGGCAATCTGTCGCCAGCCGGCGACTTCGCAGGTCTGCAACTGCCCGTCCTCGACCAGCTCCGCGAGACGTGGTCGCGCATCTCCCGGATTCAGGCGAAAGTAATCGCGCAGGTCTTTTTCAGTGCCAACACCCAAGGCCTGCGCCGCGTGCAGCAGCAAGCCCCGCTGCGCTTCAGCCTCGTTAGGTAACGCTTGCTGCAAAATTGAGGATGGAATGACTCGCTCCGGCAAATCATACAAACGTTCAAAACCGCGACGGCCGGCCACCGTCACTTCACCGGCGGCGAACAACCATTCCAGTGCATGCTTTTCCGCGCTCCAGTCCCACCATTGCCCGGCCTTGTCCTCGCGGGTCGACAGGCTGCCGGCGCCCAATGCACCGCGCGCCTCAACCGCGCTTAAAACCCGGCGTACGACGTCCTGCTGTTCAAGACCAAATTTGGCCAGTTGCTGATGAATGTCCCGGCCATTTCTGGCCCGCTGCATCCGCCAACCCATCAGCGGGTACATCGCCAGCGGCAGCAACGACGCTTCATGGCCCCAGTATTCGAACAGCGTACGCCGACGACCCGAACTCCAGGCAGCCTGGTCGAGCAGATCGGAAGAATAGGAACCGAGACGGGAAAACAGCGGCAGGTAGTGCGAGCGCACCACGGCGTTGACGGAGTCGATCTGCAGCAGGCCCAGCCGTTCGATCAGCCGGTTGAGTTGCGGCGCCTTGACCGTCGGCGGCTGGCGCCCGTTGAATCCTTGGGCCGCCAGCGCCAGACGTCGCGCCTGTTTAAGGGAAAAGGCCAGAGTCGCGGGCATGAGCATCTCCTTGTCTGCTCGCAACCTACCTCACCTGAAAGTGGTTTGTGTAGTAAGGCCCTGATCATTTATGCATCGGATCGTCCCAGAACGGCCGGATGGCCTCGTGTTCGACGTCGGCACGGCTGACCCCGATATCCTTCAGCGCTTCATCGCTCAGGCTGGCAAGCAACTCACGCTCACGGTGCAGTTCGTACCAACGGCTAAACTTGTGCAGCAGATCAGAAACGATATGGCCGTGGCCGGAAAATTTTGTGTCGTCTACATACTCTCTTTGACCTTTCATCGTGTTGCCCTCCTTGTGGATGGCTCAAGTCTCGCGCTGGCGCTAAGATCAATCCAACGAATGTTTCTGATGGCATTCATCACGGAGATTCATCAATTGTCGGCCTACCCCAGTATCGATACCGATGTCCTGCGCACTTTCGTTGCAATTGCCGATCAGGGCGGTTTTACCCGCGCCGGCGAGATGGTCAACCGCACGCAATCGGCGGTGAGCATGCAGATGAAGCGCCTTGAAGAAGACGTGTTGCAGCGTCAGTTGTTCGAGCGTGACGGTCGCCAGGTGCGCCTGACAGCCGAAGGCCAAGTGCTGCTGGGTTATGCGCGGCGCATCCTGAAATTGCACAGCGAAGTGTTCAACACCTTGCGCGAGCCGCACATGGTTGGCACGGTGCGCATCGGTACGCCGGACGATTACGTGATGCGGTTTCTGCCGGGGATCCTCTCGCGGTTTGCCCAGTTCTACCCGCTGATCCAGATCGAAGTGCACTGCGAATCCAGCAAACAGCTGTTGCAGCGCACCGATCTGGACCTGTCGATCGTCACTCGCGAGCCGGGCAACGAGATCGGCCAGTTGCTGCGCAAGGAGCGATTCGTCTGGGCCGAGGCGCAAAATTTCAGCGCCCATGAGCAGACGCCGCTGCCGCTGGCGATGTTCAACAGTGATTGTTTCTGCCGCTTGTGGGCCTGCAATGCGCTGGACGCAATGGGCCGCGAATACCGCATCGCCTACAACAGCACCAGCCTGTCGGCACTGATGGCGGTGGTGAGCGCCGGTCTGGCGATCACCGCGCAACTGGAAAGCCTGATCACCCCGGACATGCGCATTCTTGGCGCTGCCGAGGATCTGCCGCTGTTGCCCGAGGCCAGCATCATGCTGATCCGCAACCTGAACAATCCGTCGCCGATCACCGAATGCCTGGCCGAGCACATCGTCGAAGGCTTCAAACTTTAAACGCGAGCATCACCGCGCACAGCACCAGAAAGCCGCAAAACAGCCCGCGCAAGAGCCGTTCAGGCATGGCGTGGGCGACTTTCACCCCCCAACTGATGCTGGCCAGACCGCCAATGGCCAGTGGCAGGCCGATCATCCAGTCCACTTCGTGATGCACCGCGTAGGTCACCAGGGTTACGCCGGTGCTGGGCAACGCCAACGCCAGTGACAGGCCCTGGGCAACCACTTGGCTGGTACCGAACAGACTGGTCAGCACTGGCGTTGCCACCACGGCGCCACCGACACCGAACAGACCGCCCATGGTTCCGGACGCTGCGCCCAACACTCCCAGCCATGGCCAGGAATAGCGCATTTCGGAAGTCGCGGCGGGTCGCTTGCCAAACATCTTCAGCAGGTTGTACGCCGAGAGCACCACAAGGAACGCGACAAAGCCGATACGCATGGTCTGCGCATCGATGCCCACCGCCCAGATCGAACCGATCCACGCAAAGCAAAAGCCCATCACCGCCAACGGCAGCGCATGACGCAGCTCGATGCGATTGCGCTGGTGATAGCGCCACAGCGCCAGCATCACGTTCGGCACCACCATCACCAGCGCCGTGCCTTGGGCGATCTGTTGATCGAGGCCGAACCACACGCCCAGCAGCGGAATGGCGATCAAACCACCGCCAATGCCGAAGATCCCGCCCAGGGTTCCAAGGGCGGCGCCAAACAGCAGGTACAACAAAAACTCGATCACAGCGATGTCCTCATCCGTCAGACGATTCATCCTACGCAGTCGAAGCTGGCGGGGAAACGCACAGCAACGCACAATGGCTATGCCGATTTCGCACAACCACCGAAGCATTCATGAATCCCAATCAATTGACCGAACAGCTCGGGCTTTTTCTCGATGTACTGGAGAGTGGCAGTTTTTCTGCAGCTTCTCGTCGGCATCCGCTGACGCCCTCTGCCGTGGCGCGGCGCATCGACAACCTGGAAAGCGCGGTCGGCAGCCAGTTGTTCATTCGCAGCACCCACGCCGTGCGGGCGACCCCGGCGGGTCTGGCGTTTGCCGAGCGGGCGCGGCGCATTGTCAGCGAGCTGCAACTGGCCCGTGCCGAAGCGGTGTCGTTGAGCAGTGCGCCGGAAGGCTTGATTCGCATCGATGCCCCGGCCGCTTTTGGTCGCCGCCATCTGGCTCCGGTGATCGCTGATTTTCTGGTGCTGTACCCGGGCCTCGACGTGCAGTTGCACCTGATCGACAGCTTCATCGACATGCACGGCTCGAATCTGGGCAAAGTTGATCTGGTGCTGCGTGCGGGGCAAATGGCCGATACGCGGCTGGTCGCCACGCCCCTGGCGAGCATGGTGCGCATTGCCTGCGCCAGCCCCGACTACCTCAAACGCCGTGGCGCACCGAGCCATCCCGCGCAGTTGAGTGAACACGACGGGCTTGATTGGGAAGGTCTCGCCCCACCCTTCGCCTGGCGCTTCGAACTGGACGGGCAAATGCAATTGCATCGCCCCGCACGCATCCGCATGAGCGCCAACAATGCCGAAGCGCTAGTGTGCGGGGCACTGGCCGGGCTGGGCGTCGCGCATTTGCCGACCTGGCTGGCCAGTGAGTACCTGCTGCGCGGCGAACTGCTGCCGCTGTTCTGCGAGAACGGTCTGCCGCAACCAGAGAGCACCGGCATCTATGCACTGCGCATGGAACAGCAGACCCATTCGCGCAGCCGCCTGCTCCTGGAATACCTCAAGACCCGCTTCAGCCCGGTGCCGCCGTGGGATCTGGCGCTACAGCGTGAACTGGGCCGGCACTAGATTCTGGATAATTATCTGGCGCATTAAACATTCGAGCGCTAGATTCAAGCCCATCACCGAACAAGGCTTTGCCATGACCACCGAACGCGACACACCCGATAACTGCGAGCACCTGCTGCTGGACAACCAGGCTTGTTTCGCTCTGCATTCCACTTCGCTGATGATGACCAAGGTCTACAAACCGCTACTGCAAGCGCTGGGCCTGACCTATCCGCAGTATCTGGCGATGATGGTGCTGTGGGAAAAGGATGGTTTGACCGTGGGCGAGATCAGCACCCGGTTGCTGACCGATCCGGGTTCGCTGACGCCACTGCTCAAGCGTCTGGAGGGTGAAGGCCTTCTGAGCAGAACTCGCAGCCGCGAGGATGAGCGTGTGGTGATTGTCGAGTTGACCGCGCAGGGCCGGGCCTTGCGTGAACGGGCCAACAGCATTCCGCAATGCATTCTCGGGGCCAGCGGGTTCACCCTGGAACGCCTGCAAAATCTTCAATCCGAGCTGCAAGCCCTGCGCAGCCATCTGCAAGACAGCCTGACCGGATAACAGCGCTGCCCTCTTGTAGGAGTGAGCCTGCTCGCGATAGCGGTGGTTCAGTCAGCCCCCGTATTGCCTGCTCCACCGCTATCGCGAGCAGGCTCACTACTACAAAGGATCGGTTCCCCAGGAGAAATATTTTTCAGCCCACGCCCCCACCATCCGCTCTAAATCTTCACTTTCAAGCTGTTCGACAGTGCCTTTAAAGGACCGAGATTCAGCTTTCTCAAAAATTATCTTGCGCACCAAACATTGGCGAGCTACATTCACCTCGCACTTACTTAGCGCGCAAACAATTAGCGCGAAAAAATACATCCAACGAGGCCCACACCATGCAAACTCTCTACACCGCAATCGCAACCTCCACTGGCGGCCGTGACGGTCGTGCGATCTCCAGCGACAACATCCTCGACGTCAAACTCGCCACTCCGAAAGAACTGGGTGGGGCCGGTGGTGCTGCGACCAACCCTGAGCAACTGTTCGCTGCCGGTTACTCCGCCTGCTTCATCGGCGCGCTGAAATTCGTCGCCAGCCAGACCAAACGCAAAATCCCGGACGACGCCTCTATCACCGCGCACGTCGGCATCGGCCAGATCCCTGGTGGTTTCGGTCTGGACATCGACCTGCACATCAGCCTGCCAGGCCTGGAGCAAGCGGATGCACAGAGCCTGGTCGAAGCGGCGCATCAGGTCTGCCCGTACTCCAATGCCACCCGTGGCAACGTTGACGTACGCCTGCACACCACCGTTTGAGAACAACGCCAATCCACTGTGGGAGCGAGCTTGCTCGCGAATGCGGTGTGTCATTCAACAAACAGGTTGTCTGACCGGGCCTATTCGCGAGCAAGCTCGCTCCCACAGGGTTAGGTGGTAGACGTGGAATCGCAGGCACAAAAAAGCCCGACTCAATGGTCGGGCTTTTTCTTTCCGTAAAAAGCAGTGCTTATTTGGCACGGCCTTTGTAGGAACCGCCTTCGCGGGTATCGATCTCGATCATGTCGCCGATTTCGATGAAGTCAGCAACCGACAGCTCGGTACCGTTCTTCAGTTTGGCAGGCTTCATCACCTTGCCGGAAGTGTCACCGCGAGCGGAACCTTCGGTGTAGTCAACCTGACGCACGATGGTGGTCGGCAGTTCTACGGAAACCAGACGCTCTTCGAAGAACACGGCTTCGCAAACGTCGGTCATGCCTTCTTCAACGAAAGGCAGAACGCTTTCGATGTCTTCGGCGTTCAGCTCGTACATGGTGTAGTCAGTGGTGTCCATGAACGTGTAGGTGTCGCCGCTGATGAAGGACAGGGTCGCTTCTTTGCGGTCGAGGATCACGTCGTCCAGCTTGTCGTCCGCACCGTAAACGGTTTCGGTCTTGTAACCGGTCAGCAGGTTCTTCAGCTTGGTCTTCATGATCGCGCTGTTACGGCCCGACTTGGTGAATTCAGCTTTCTGAACCAGCCAAGGATCGTTGTCGATACGGATCACGGTACCGGGTTTGAGTTCTTTACCAGTTTTCATTGCGAATATCCGAATTTGGATGGGATTTACAAAAATCTAGGCCGCGTATCATATCCAATTTAGGTAAAACCTTACCAGCGCCGTGGCAAGATCCGCCTGCAAGCCTTGTTCCAGACACCACGCCTCGGCGTTTTCCTGCAGTTCTGGCCAGTGTTTACGGGCCTGGAGCCAGTGCTCGCCGATCGGCTGCCCGGCACTCCAGGCCCGCCACAGACCGCTCATCGCCTCGACTGCGGCCGGCGAAAGCCCTTTGGTGTAGAGCGCGAGAAAGGCATCGAGCTTGTCGAGGTGAATGTCTTCGTCCTGCTGATAGATGTGCCAGAGCATCGGTCGCCCGGCCCACTGCGCCCGGACGAACGAGTCTTCACCGCGCACTGCGTTGAAATCGCAGCACCACAGCAACTGATCGTATTGATCCTGACGGACGAACGGCAGCACCTGTACCGTCAGCGCCTGACGCACGTTCAGGTCACCAACAGCCAGAGAGTCGACCCGAAGCCAGCGCGCAACGTCACCGAGAATCCGCCCTTCTGGCACCAGCAGATGGGTGGGCGCGTCATCGGCGGCCAGCACATCCAGCCAACTGGCGAGACCGGCGTTCTCGTAGGCAAACAACGAAATCAGTTGTGCGTCCGCTGCGCGATCTACGCCCAGGGCTTGCAGGAATTGTCGCTGCGCAGCTGCATCCTGCTGAAATTGCCGACGCCGCTCAAGCAGGCCTCTTTCACGCAGCAAACCGCCCGTGCCCGGCTGAAACCCGGGAAAGAAGAAAAACTTCTGCACCGACTTGTACTTCACTGACGGCAAACCGTGACAACCGCTGACCCAGTCTTCGGCGCTGAGGTAATCGAGGTTCATCCACAGCGGTGGCCGTTGCCGCTCGGCCATGGCGTCCATGTACGCCGGTGGCAACTGGCAGGCAAATGCGGCGATCACCACATCGGCGGCGGCTTCCGTTTGCGGCCAGTCGCTCGGCCAGTGCCACACCTCGACGCCCTGCTGCGATTGCTGCGCCAGGTGGATGTCGATCTCGGGGCAGATACGTTCGAAGGCGCGCAGGTCATCGACCCACAGCCGCACCGTCACACCATGTTCGGCCACCAGTTGCCGGGCCAGACGCCAGGTCACGCCGATGTCGCCATAGTTGTCGACCACGGTGCAAAAAATATCCCAGCGGGTTTTCGGTACCGGCATGCAAGTCTCCCGTTGGCAAAAGCGCTGATTGTCCGCATAAATGACCTCGCGCAGAAGAGCCGACGGCGATTAATCTTCGTGCGACAATCGCCACTTGCCCGCAATCATCCGCCAGGAGGCAGCCATGCCCTATCGCCCCAACCCGCGTCGTCCCTTGCCCGTTCAGCTTAGCGCGCTGCAACTGACCGGCAGCATTGCCCTGGGCATGTGGCTGGGCTTTCTGGCCATCGCCCTGACCTGCTGGCTGATTTCGCGGTTCGTGTTGACCGAGCAACTGGCACCGGTTGCCCAGGCCGTGCAGCAACTGGCCAAGCCGCCAGCGGCGGTCCAGGTGCAACCGGACATTCCGCCACAGAGTCCGCTGTTCGACCAATATGAGGAAAACCTGCGCAAGAACGAGCAGCAGAATCGCCTCGATCAGGCTCGCAGCAGCACGCGCAACCAGTCGAATCCCAAGTGCCAGTTCTGGCTGCAACAGGACCAGACCGCACCGAGCGAAAAGAGCCGCGCCAACGTTTTGCAATTCTGCGATTGATCATGAACAAACACACCGTCCACCAACTGATCCTCGACAAACTGCGCGTCGACCTCGACATCGCCGAACGCGCCGCGCAGACCGCTTACGAAACCGCGACCCACGAGGAGAACATCGCCGAGAACAAGTACGACACGCTCGGGCTTGAGGCGTCTTATCTGGCAGCGGGCCAGGCGAAACGGGTCGAGGAAATCCGTCAGTCACTGGCGCTGTGCCAGAACCTGACGCTGCGCGCCTACGACGAAAATCGCGGCATCGAGATCGGCGCCCTGCTGGGTCTGGAAGACGAAAAGGGTCGCGAGCAATGGCTGTTTCTGGCCCCGGATGCGGCGGGCCTGAAAGTCGATGTGGTGGGTCAACCGATTACCGTCATCTCCCCGCGCTCACCGTTGGGCAAAAGCCTGCTGGGCAAGTTCGAAGGTGATGAGGTGGAGATTCTGGTGGCGGGCACCCGGCAACAGTTCGCTGTCACCGAGGTGCTTTGAGACAGGGTCTTAGTGGACCGGCAGTTCGACGCCGTCGAACAGCTCTTCCAGCTCCTGCTTGTTGTGGCACTGGATGGCTTTGGCCATCACTTCGCGGGTCAGGTGCGGGGCGAACTTCTCGATGAAGTCGCACATGAAACCACGCAGGAAAGTACCGCGACGGAAACCGATCTTGGTGATGCTCGACTCGAACAGCTCGCTGGCATCCAGCACCACCAGGTCGTTATCGAGTTTGGTGTCGACCGCCATTTTGGCGACGATGCCCACACCCAGGCCCAGACGCACGTAGGTTTTGATCACGTCGGCGTCGGCCGCGGTGAACACCACTTTCGGCGTCAGGCCACGATGGCTGAAGGCTTCGTCGAGTTTCGAACGACCGGTGAAACCGAACACGTAAGTCACGATCGGATATTCGGCCAGCGCTTCGAGGGTCAGTTTCGGCAGCTTGGTCAGCGGGTGGCCCTGCGGCACGACCACGCAACGGTTCCAGCGATAGCACGGCATCATCACCAGATCGCCGAACAGTTCCAGTGCTTCGGTGGCGATGGCGAAATCGACGGTGCCGTCAGCGGCCATCTCGGCGATCTGCATCGGCGAACCCTGATGCATGTGCAGCGCCACGTCCGGGTATTGCTTGATGAAATTGCTGATCACCGGCGGCAATGCATAACGCGCCTGGGTGTGGGTGGTGGCGATCGACAGGGTGCCTTTCTTCTCGTTGGAGAATTCCTGGGCAATCTGCTTGATGCTTTCAACCTTGCGCAGGATTTCGCCGGCGGTGGTGATGATGCGCTCGCCGGCCGGGGTGACGCGGGTCAGGTGCTTGCCGCTGCGGGCAAACACTTCAACGCCAAGTTCGTCTTCCAGCAGGCGGATCTGTTTACTGATACCCGGTTGCGAGGTGTAAAGGCTTTGGGCGGTAGCGGAAACGTTGAGGTCGTGGTGCGCCACTTCCCAGATGTAGCGCAATTGTTGAAGCTTCATATGTATCCCTCAAAGCAGGTAGACGCCACGGGCATCAGCGACGGTATATAACTATATTAATGGTTTGACGAATAAATCTAGAACTTTTTTATCAAAACGCCATTATTCCCGCTTCAGCGATCCTCCCGGCGCCGACGCTCCACCAACGGCACCAGATAAACCGGCACCTTGGCCAATTGCAGGACCCGGGTCGCCGTGCGCCCCAAAGGCGTTTCCGCCCCTACGCCGTGGCTGTGAGTGCCTACGATCAGCAAATCCACAGAGAGTTTCTGCACCTGGTCGAGAATCACCTGCGCCGGATCGCCCTGCACTACCCGAACCGCGCGAATCCGCTGCAGATCCTGCTCGCCCTCGTCGCCGAGTTCTTCACGAAAACTGTCCAGCACCCGCTGCTCGATATTGGCGATGACAGTTTTCAGACCCTGACTGTGAAATTCGTTCAATGCCTGTTCGTCGAGATAACTCTGCAACACCGATTCGGCAAACAGCCCCATGGGTTCCACTGCATGCACCACATACAAGTCGGCATTGAATGTCCGCGCCAGCGCCAAGGCATGCTGCATCACTAACGGTGCGTACAGACCGAGGTCAGTGGCATACAGCATCGAACGAATCATATGACCTCCTCGCGTGCCAACATGGCGGAGATTGATTCAGCTTAGCAGTGCCTTGGCGAGTACGACGTGCCACGCAACGTCTTGAAGCACAGGGGCTTTAGATCGACGGTTCGTTGCTGATGCCATGCGGTACGTGACCGGTGGCGACCACTTCGCGCGCGGCCTCGCAGTGGCCGGTCTGATCGTCGAAGAACACATCGGCAGCGAAGGCTTCGAGAAACGCCGATTTGGTCAGCCCGCCGAGAAACAGCGACTCGTCGAGACGGATATCCCATTCGCGCAAGGTACGAATCACCCGCTCATGCGCCGGCGCCGAACGCGCGGTGACCAGCGCCGTGCGGATCGGGCAGTCGTCCTCGGGGAACTCGCGTTGTAGCGCATTGAGGGCCGCCAGAAAACCTTTGAACGGCCCGCCGCGCAAGGGCTCGCGTGCCGACTCACGTTCCTTGGCCTGGAACGCCTCCAGCCCGCCGGACTGATAAATGCGCTCGGACTCATCGGAAAACAGCACCGCGTCGCCGTCGAAGGCGATGCGCAATTCGTCACTGGCGGCGCGACTGGCGCCACCGGACAGGATCGTCGCCGCCGCAAATCCTGCTTCCAGCGCGGCGCGCACATCCTCGGCGTGCGTCGACAGAAACAAGTCACAGCCAAAGGCTTTGAGGTACGGATAGGGACTGCGCCCGCCGACGAAGGCCGCCCGGGAAATGTCCAGCCCATAATGATGGATTGAATTGAAGGCGCGCAGGCCGGTGTCGGCGCTGTTGCGCGAAACCAGAATCACCTCGACCCGGACGCGGTCGAGGCGACTGTTGAGGCTCAGGAGTTTTTCCACCAGGGGAAAGGCATCGCCGGGCGCGAGAATCTCGTCTTCGTGCTCGATCTGGTATTGCCTATAGGCTTCGACACCGCTCGCCAGGTAGACCTTGTGACTCTCGCTCAGGTCGAACAAGGCGCGAGACGAAATCGCCAGCACCAGTTTGTCATCGATGTTCTTGGCCATGCCTTCCCCACTCCCCCAGAAAACCGACTCAGGTGTTGCGTCGGTCGATGAAACTCAATGTGCGATACAGCGCTTCGATCCGTGGCAACTCACATCCTGCCGCTTTGGCGGCGGCCAATGGCCGGGCGTAAATAGCCTCTAGTTCCAGCGGCCGCTTGTGCAGGAAATCGTGGTACATGCTCGGCCAATAGTCAGGCATATTTTCAGTCATCATGAATAGGTATTCGGCATAACCGGGCGGTATTTCATGACCACAAGCCCTCGCGCCCTGCACCACTTCGGCCATCAACGCCTGGATCAGCGCGCGACTATCAGCGTCAGCCATCAGCGGCGTAGTGCCGGCACCGAGCAACACCGAGAGCCCGTTGTAGGGAATATTCCACACCAGTTTCTGCCAGCGTGCCTGATGCAGATTGGCCATCGCTTGCGAATCGATACCGGCGGCGCGGAACAGACCGGCGCCCTCCTCGACCAGTGCCGTGCGCGCCGCTTCATCCGCCGCCGAGCCACTGTGATAGCCGACATTCACCGCCCCCAACGCCTGATGGGTGATGTGGCCCGGCCCTTCGCGATGCACGCAGATCAGGCACAGACCACCGAGCAGATGCAGGGAGTCGGGGAGCAACTCGCGCAGGCTGTCTTCGACGTCCAGACCGTTTTGCAGCACCAGCACTTTCGCGCCGGGCCTGGCCGCAGCAATGATCGCCGGGGCCAGACCGGCGCTGCTGGTGGTCTTGGCGCCGACCAGCAACCAGTCGCAGGCCGGCATGTCCTCGGCCTTGGCATACGCTTGCACCGGGTTCAGCGTCAGCGTGCCATGCACCGCACTGTCCACCTGCAAACCACGTTCGGCCACCGCCGAGAATTCACTGCGCAGTAAAAAGTGCACATCGAAACCGGCCCGCGCCAGCATCAGCCCGTAAAACCCGCCAATCGCGCCGGTGCCGATGATCCCGATCACCGGTTTGCTGTCTGCTCCCACCATCTATGGCAACTCCTCTGCAATTCGACCCAGTGCCTGAGCCACAGCCGCGTTCAGCGCAGCGGCGGTCAGGCGCGTGTGCAATGCCCCAAAGAACTCGCCGTCGCGCACCACAAACAGCGCCGGCAAATGAAAGACCTGATAGCGCTCCACCAACCCGCCGTTGTTGCCGGCATCGATCCAGCACAGGCGATCCACCGCCAGCTCGAACCCGGGCAACACCTCTCTGGCATAGCGGCAGCTGGAACAGCCGACACTGGTGAAAATCACCAGCGAAACGCCGCTCATCGCCAGCAGCCGCTGGTCGGCGTCGAAATCGGTCAGCTTGGATTCGACCACTATACTGGGGGAAACAATGTCAAATGGCCGACACAGGGAGTCTGTGCTCATGGGACGTTTCATTCCTCATCCGGACGAAGTGCCGGTTGAATTAACCTTGCTCAAGCCCGAGTGTATTTCCAGGCAACAGCTGCACACTATCAGCCTAGGCGGGATCGCTTGCAATTATCACCGCGCCTGGCGCCACGGCACGGCGCTGCAGGTGCGCATGCCGACACTCAATGCCGACATCTGTTATCCGGGCTATGTCGCATGGTGTCTGCGGCGCAAAAAAGGCTATCTGGTGGGGATCGCGTTCACCGATGAGCAGACGCTGTTCAGTGCCCGGATGGGCGAACAGGTGTGCCAGATCGAACGTTATTGCCGCATGAACGAGGCCCACGACGATCTGCAGGATATTCAGGCGCTGGCCCTGCAATGGGTCGAACAACACGCCGACGAGTTCTCGCACGACAGCGTGCGCAAGGCTTTTGCCCAGCCAGTGCTGGATTAAAGCCGCGTTTGCCCATTGTCGAGCCGCGTCTGACGCGCTAAGGTTCGGCTCCCCGACGCGCTTAAATCTGCTGTGCTCCGCCGCGCGGGGATCGCTGGCGGCCGGCACCCGTGACCTGACGAGTAAACGATGGCTGATTTACCGATCAACGACCTAAACGTCGCCTCTAACGAGACCCTGATCACTCCCGATCAGCTCAAGCGTGATATCCCTCTGAGCGACGCTGCCCTGCGCACCGTCACCAAGGGCCGCGAAGTCATTCGCAACATTCTTGATGGCACCGACCACCGTCTGTTCGTAGTGATCGGCCCGTGCTCGATCCACGATATCAAGGCTGCCCACGAATACGCCGATCGCCTCAAGGTGCTGGCGGCGGAAGTCTCCGACACCCTGTATCTGGTCATGCGCGTGTATTTCGAGAAGCCACGGACCACCGTCGGCTGGAAAGGCCTGATCAACGATCCGTACCTGGATGACTCGTTCAAGATTCAGGACGGTCTGCACATTGGCCGCCAGTTGCTGCTGGACCTGGCCGAGAAAGGCCTGCCGACCGCCACCGAAGCGCTCGACCCGATCTCCCCGCAGTACCTGCAGGATCTGATCAGCTGGTCGGCCATCGGCGCGCGTACCACCGAATCCCAGACCCACCGTGAAATGGCTTCCGGCCTGTCCTCAGCCGTCGGCTTCAAGAACGGCACCGACGGCGGCCTGACCGTGGCGATCAATGCCCTGCAGTCGGTGTCCAGCCCGCACCGTTTCCTCGGTATCAACCAGGAAGGTGGCGTGTCGATTGTCACCACCAAGGGCAACGCCTACGGTCACGTGGTGCTGCGTGGCGGCAACGGCAAGCCGAACTACGATTCGGTCAGCGTCGCCCTGTGCGAGCAGGCGCTGAACAAGGCGAAGATCAAACCGAACATCATGGTCGATTGCAGTCACGCCAACTCCAACAAGGACCCGGCCCTGCAACCGCTGGTGATGGAGAACGTCGCCAACCAGATCCTCGAAGGCAACCAGTCGATCATCGGTCTGATGGTCGAGAGTCATCTGAACTGGGGCTGCCAGGCCATCCCGAAAGACCTCGCCGACCTGCAATACGGCGTGTCGATCACCGATGCCTGCATCGACTGGTCCGCCACCGAGAACACCCTGCGCAGCATGCACGCCAAGCTCAAGGATGTTCTGCCGAAACGTCAGCGCAGCTGATCTGCGTTTCACGGGCATAAAAAAACGCCGGGCATTGCCCGGCGTTTTTGTGTGTGCGATTCAGATCTTGGCGGCGCGGCGCTGATGACGCTCCATGTAGCGCTCGACGTAGGAGCACGACGGGATCACCGTGTAGCCCATTTCTTCGGCGTACTGCAGCGCGCTTTCGGTCAGCGCGGCGGCAATGCCACGGCCGCGCAAGGCATTGGGCACGAAGGTGCGATAGATATCCAGGGTCTGTTTCCCCAGATCCATATAGGTCAGGTAGGCACGATGACCGTCCACATTGGTCTCGAACTGATGACCAGCCTGGTCATGGTGGATGGACAACGCCTCGCTCATCACTACTCCTCGCGGGTCTTGAATTCTGACCCCTACCTTACCGATGTTTTTCCGGCGAAGGAACATCTACGCCACCCCGTGCCTGATGGACACCGAGAAAAACCACACCGATCTCGCACAACCGAGCACGTGATAAATAGTAGGCACCATTGGCGAAAATGCTCAAGGTGCGCTCGTCATCATGCTGGTTGACCGGGTGACTCCGATGGACGCAGCGGCGAGAGCAGGGAGGATCTTCCCGAAGCGCTCACCGGAACATTGCCGAATGTCGAGACTTAAGACGCGGGCGCTTCTTTAAAGTCACCTCAAGAGTGACAAAGATATGTGAGGCGTCATGCAAAATCGGAACAAAAGTGTAGACGAATTCATCTAGGCAGACTTGGTGCAACACGCAGAAACAGCACCGGGCAGCGGGAACTTTTTCTCATTAACACGCTCAGGCCGGGGCTTGCAGCTGGATATTTTTTATACAGCCCAGTTAAAAGTTGCTCGAAAAAGAATCAACGCCTACAATTTTTTTTGCTTCTTGCGCTCCGTCAGTTTACTTACTACAAGTAATGGGTAGTATGTACGCCGGCTATTTCCTCAATCGGAGGAGAAAGCCACTTAATTGAAAGTCCTTGAAGGGGAACACGATGAACAACGTTCTGAAATTCTCTGCTCTGGCTCTGGCCGCAGTTCTGGCTACCGGTTGCAGCAGCGCATCGAAAGAAACCGAAGCACGTCTGACCGCTACTGAAGACGCAGCTGCTCGCTCCCAAGCTCGTGCAGACGAAGCTTACCGTAAAGCTGATGAAGCTCTGGCTGCTGCTCAAAAAGCACAACAGACTGCTGACGAAGCTAACGAGCGTGCTCTGCGCATGCTGGACAAAGCTAGCCGCAAGTAATAATCCCTCGGGATTGTTATCAAGCCGACCCATTTTTTGGGTCGGCTTTTTTATTGCCGGCAGCTTTGTCCAGGCAATAAAAAACCGCCGACGCTTAAGCATCGGCGGGTCCGGATCGCGCTTACTGTTGCAAGTCGATCGGTGTGCTCGAAACCATCGGCGCCGAGGTATTCGGCGTGCCGATTTCAGTTGGCAGGCCATCTTCGGCCGCCACTACGTCACGCACCACATCCCAGTTCACGCGCAGATTGTTGGTGACATCTTCACGCTTGAGCATCGCGTTGATCACCGCTGTGTGCTTGTCGACCACCGACGGGTTGCCCTTGTCATCGATTGGCGTGTGCGCTTCGAGATACACCTTGCCGCCACTGCTGCCGAACTTGTACGCATCGTTGAGAATGCGCACCGAAGTGCCGACCGGCACCATGGCCGCCATTTCCAGCACGTTGTTATTGAACATGCGGAAGCAACCGTGGCTGGTGCGCATGCCAATACCGAACTTCTTGTTCGAACCATGGATCAGGTAGCCCGGAGTGCCCAGGGTGAACTTGAACGGACCCAGCGGGTTGTCCGGGCCGGCCGGTACCA
This sequence comes from Pseudomonas sp. GM30, assembly GCF_000282275.2. NCBI lineage: Bacteria > Pseudomonadati > Pseudomonadota > Gammaproteobacteria > Pseudomonadales > Pseudomonadaceae > Pseudomonas > Pseudomonas sp. GM30. Next base: position 117,942 of record NZ_AKJP02000031.1, read on the forward strand.
CGTTCGGCAGCGGATCACCGTCGGCGGCGTGCTCGGCCTTGATCGACGCCGGAGGCGTCCAGGTCGGGTTCGGCGTCTTGGCGGTGATCGAGGTGTGCGCGATTGGCGAGCCCCAACCTTCACGCCCAATCCCCAGCGGGAAGGTGTACACCACGTTGCGGCCTTTCGGGAAATAGTAGAGGCGGTATTCAGCAAGGTTGATCACGATGCCTTCACGCGGACCCGGCGGCAGAATGAACCGGGTCGGCAGGACGATTTCGGTACCGGCGCCCGGCAGCCAGGCATCGACGCCCGGGTTGGCCGCAACCATCTCCGAATAACCCAGGTCGTATTGGGTGCCCAGGTCAGCGAAGGTATCTTCGTACTTGGCCTTGATCACCTGCACCTGGCCGATGATGTCCTCACCGGGTGGTGGCAGGGGAAACTCCAATGCAGCAACGGGACCGGCCACACACAGGGCGGCAAGTGACAGGCAGCGGGTGACGGCAGGAAAGCGCGGCAACATCCGGAAAATCCTTCGCATGATCAACAAGGGTATAAGAGCGCGATTGTACACCGCACCTCGAGAATTCGGGGAGATGCGCCGATGGGCAGCCAGAAGTCTTCATGTAGGATCTGCCGCAGGCTGCGATCTGTTGATCTTAAAGCTCGAAACGCAACTCCGGCCAGATCGGCGAGGTGCCGCGCTTCTGCGATTCAAGAATCGCCCGGCACAACGAACACAGACGCTGATCCTGGAACACCCGGCGATCCACACTCGACCAGCGCGGTTGCGCCGGCAGCAGACTGCCACACAACGTGCGGTCTGCCGAGCCACCGAGTTCGAGCTGACGGGTCACCAGATGCACCCGCACTTCCTGGCAGGCGAACAGATCCAGCTGTTCGTCAGGCTCGATCAGTTGGTAGGCAAACAGGGACCAGGCAGGACGCGGCATCGGGGGCTCCAAATAAGGGGGCGCCACATTAGCCGAAAGCCTGCCGCTAGAAAAGCCTCAAAGCAGCGGTTTTAGCGTCGGCCAGACATTTTCAAGCAACTTGCCCTGAGCACCGGCTGCCGGGTGCAGACCATCGGCCTGCATCAGCTCGGGATGCCCGCCTACGCCGTCGAGGAAAAACGGCACCAACGGGAGACTATTCATAGATGTATCAGCCTGAAACCTAGATTCCTTGTTACGTCTGTCGGATTTTTACTGCGGAACGCTCAGCCAAGTTAATTCCACATTGACATCACGCTCATCGGACGGAGAGACTCAGCGAGTAACCCCACCCCTGATAAGGAAATCCAATAATGAAAAATCGCTCCTTTTTGGTACCTATGGCGACTCTGGCAGCAGCAATTTCTACAGAGCATGCCTCAGCATCAGCACCTCACCAGATCACCGTCCCCGCCATTGACCAAACAATCGCAACCCAGTCGCCTTCTCAGAGCGAAAACCTTTCGGTACGCGGCGGCAACGATCTGTTCACATTTGTGCTGAAACGCGGAGACCAAGGTCAATTCATGGCCTACCACAGCTCTCACAGCTCCCACTCGTCGCACAGTTCACATAGTTCCCATCATTCTGGCTCCTGACATGAAGCAGGAAACGACGCTCGTATTTGACCAGCAGCTTTACGAAGCGCAAGTTCTGCAAAAAGCTGCTTATCGGGCGATGAGCTCGCTGACGGTTGATATCGCGTGCGCTGATGGAAAATTTAGCTGCGTTTTGTCCTCGAATATCGGCGTCGAAGAGCCTTCATTTCTACTCGCTGTCCAAGAATTCAAGAAAGACGTGATCGACTACCAACTGCGCTACCAGTTGAATATTGAAACGTTGCCCATCAAAAACCTGATTCTTGGGCTGGCTTTCTCGAAAACCGGACTGATCAGTGAGTAAATTTCAGAAGCTGGATTTCTATGCTCAGCAACGCCCTTACGAGCTGCTGCCATTCAAATTCGACCGTTTAAATGACTGCGAATACGTCATTACCAATATGGCGGGCGAGTACCTCGTCCTGCCAATGCCTGCACTCGAACCGCTGATCAGCAGAACGCTGCCACTTACCTCAGAGCTGATCCCAACGCTCCGTTCGAAGCAGTTCATTCGCTTTCAAGAAGAGGAGGCGCCTCTCCAGCTACTCGCTCTCAAGATACGCACCCGCTTGTCCAGGCTCGCTCAGTTCACCAATCTGCATATCTTTGTTGTAACCCTTCGATGTGACCATAGCTGCCCCTATTGCCAAGTCTCACGGCAATCGGAAAGCAGAGATGAATTCGACATGACCTCAGAGATGGCTGATCGGTCATTGGATTTCGTTTTCATGTCACCGAATCCGGCCATCAAAATTGAGTTTCAGGGCGGTGAGCCCCTGCTGAATTTTGAGATGGTGAAATACATTGTCCTTGAGGCTGAAAAACGCAACCTCAAAGAGGGCCGTGACCTTCAGTTCGTGATTGCAACCACGCTTTCGCTGTTAACAGATGAAATGCTTGTTTTCTGCAAGCAGCACCGCATTGTCCTTTCATCCTCCCTCGACGGACCGGTGAATCTCCACAATGCCAATCGCCCGCGCCCTGGGCGGGACAGTCACCAACGATTCGAAGAAGGGTTAACAAAAGCACGCGCAGCACTCGGGTACGATCAAGTGTCTGCTCTGATGACGACCACCGACAAGAGCCTACCCCACGTCAAAGCCATCATAGATGAGTACCTGCGCCTCGGCTTTGATGGGATATTTCTCCGAACTCTCTCGCCGTATGGCTTCGCAATCAAAACCAAGAAATTCCTGTCATATGATACTGAGCGCTGGCTAGACTTTTACAAAGAAGGTCTTGAATACATCATCAAGCTGAACAAGTCCGGCATACGATTTGTGGAGCAGTACTCATCGCTTGTGCTGGCAAAAATGCTCACATCAACAGACCCCGGATTCGTTGATCTGATGAACCCCGCAGGTGCTGGAATTGCTGCCATCGTCTTCAATTATGATGGCTCCGTTTACGCTTCGGATGAGAGTCGCATGCTTGCTGAAATGGGCGACCACACCTTCAGATTAGGTAATATTCTGGAACAATCCTATGAGGAGATCATCCTCTCGGATCAACTCTTAGATGCCTTGGAAGATTCCTTCACACTGAGTTCGCCCATGTGTTCAGACTGCGCATTTGAACCCTTCTGTGGCTCAGAACCTGTTTACCATCACGCCATGCACAAGGATCTGGTAGGAAGAAAGCCAGAATCCTCCTTTTGTAAGCGAAACATGGCGATCTTTAAGCACCTCATTGAGTTGATGGAAAACGACGAAGGCACAAAACGGATTTTCATGGGATGGGCCAATCGATGCTAAAGCTCAGTGGCAAAATAATCCGCATCCAAGCAGTTGATGTTTCCAGGGATCTCACGCTAATCAAGGTTTCCACAAACAGGGACCTGCCCCAGATCCTGCGAAGAGAAATGGCTTACTTGGTTACCGGGCACCCTCTCCCCGTGGGATTTGCGCATTATCTTCTGACTGAGCAGCATCAGGATTTGGCTAAAGAACTCCCGCTGGATTCCGACTACTCGATTCTGCCGAATGACTACGATTACATCGATAACAATGACATTGTCCGGCTTTCTGCTGATCGTCAAAGCATACGGGTTCTGTTTCGGGCTTCGTCGCCGAACAACAGCATTCTGCTAACTGAGCAGTGCAACAACTATTGCCTCATGTGCTCACAGCCGCCCAAAGCAGTCGATGACTCATGGATACTCGATGAAATCGAAAGCTTGATCCCGTTGATCCCAAAAGAAACCCGCGAGCTAGGATTCACTGGTGGAGAGCCAACGACTAATAGGGAGCGTTTTCTCAAAATTGTCAGCCTGACGAAAAGCTACCTACCGAGAACCGCCATTCATATCCTTTCGAACGGAAGAAGCTTCAAAGACTCAAGGTTTGCTGAAAAATATGCGGAAATAGGGCTACCTGATGCAATGGTCGGGATTCCCGTCTATTCAGATGATCCAACCCTTCATGACTATATCGTGCAAGCTCAAGGTGCATTCGACGAAACCATTCAGGGCATTCTGAACCTGAAACGCTTGGGGCAGAAGGTTGAGATTCGGGTCGTCTTGCACAAACTGTCGATCCAGCGGCTTCCTCAGCTATGTGAGTTCATTGCGCGCAATCTCTTGTTCGTCGATCAGGTTGCGTTGATGGGGCTTGAAATGATGGGGTTTACCCGCGCCAATCTTGATGAGCTTTGGATTGACCCCATTGAATACAAAGACATTCTCAGCAAATCGGTACAGATTCTTACCAAATATGGAATGAACGTTTCGGTCTACAACCATCAGCTGTGTCTGGTCAACCCAGACATTCTTCCGCATTACCGAAAATCAATCAGCGACTGGAAAAATGAGTTTGCGCCGGAATGCCTGACCTGCCGAAGGCAAAGCGAATGCGGAGGATTTTTCGCGTCCGGGATCAAGTTTGGATACAGCAAACAGCTCACTCCCTTCTGAAGCCTCCGTACGGCCAATTCAAAGCAAGGGTTTTAGCGTCGGCCAGACATTTTCCAGCAACTTGCCCTGAGCCCCGGCTGCCGGGTGCAGACCATCGGCCTGCATCAGCTCGGGATGCCCGCCTACGCCGTCGAGGAAAAACGGCACCAACGGGATTTTTTTATCGTCGGCGAGTTTGCCGTAGACCTCGGCAAAGGCATCGGTGTAACGCTTGCCGTAGTTGGGCGGCAGTTGCATACCGAGCAACAGGACCTTGGCGCCGCTCTGACGCGAGCTGTCGATCATCGCCGCAAGGTTTTGTTGCAATTGCGTTGGCGGCATTCCGCGCAGGCCGTCATTGCCCCCAAGCTCAAGGATCACCAGTTCCGGCTTGTGCTCTGCAAGCAGCGCCGGCAGGCGTGCCTGGCCTCCGGCACTGGTGTCGCCGCTGATCGAGGCATTGACCACTTTGTCGTCAAAACCCTCCTGCTTGAGCCGTTGCTCGAGCAGCGATACCCACCCCAAGCGGGTATCCAGTCCGAAACCGGCGCTGATACTATCGCCAACGATCAGGACAGTACCCGCCGCTGCGTTCTGGGCCATGCACATCAAGGCCAGGCCAGCACTCAAAAACCAAACACGCATCGGATTCTCCATGGGCGCAAGCATTCTCACCGCGAAGAACCTCAGCAAAGTGGTTCCCAGCGCGGAAGGTGAACTGACTATCCTGCACGAACTCAGCCTGGAACTGAACCAGGGCGACAGCCTGGCCATCGTCGGCGCGTCCGGTTCCGGCAAATCCACCCTGCTCGGCCTGCTCGCCGGCCTCGACCTGCCAAGCAGCGGCGAAGTCATCCTCGCGGGGCAGGGCCTGAGCAATCTCGACGAAGACCAGCGCGCGCGAATCCGTGCCGAACACGTGGGTTTCGTCTTTCAGTCCTTCCAGTTGCTCGACAGCCTCAACGCCCTGGAAAACGTCATGCTGCCGCTGGAACTCGATGGCCGCAAAGACGCCCGCGAACGCGCCACCGAACTGCTGCAACGGGTCGGTCTCGGCCAGCGCCTGACGCACTCGCCGCGCCAGCTCTCCGGCGGCGAACAACAGCGCGTGGCGATTGCCCGGGCCTTCGCTGCCGAGCCGGACGTGCTGTTCGCCGACGAACCCACCGGCAACCTCGACAGCCACACCGGCGAGCGCATCAGCGACTTGCTGTTCGAATTGAACAAGGAACGCGGCACTACTCTGGTACTGGTGACCCACGACGAACGCCTGGCCCATCGCTGCCGGCGCCTGATCCGACTTGAAGCCGGGCTGCTGGTTGCCCCTCTGGAGCCTTGATGGCACGTCTGCCGCTGTTGCGTCTGTTCAGTCTCGCCCTACGTCAACTCCTGCGCGATGCCCGCGCCGGGGAATTGCGCGTGCTGTTCTTTGCCCTGGTCGTCGCAGTGGCGGCGAGCACCGCCATCGGCTACTTCGGTAACCGCCTCAACGGTGCAATGATGCTGCGCGCCACCGAGTTCCTTGGCGCCGACCTGGTGCTTGAGGGCAGCTCGCCGGCCCGCGACGAACAGATTCGCAGCGGCACCGAGCTGCGCTTGAATCATGCGCAGGTGGTGGAGTTTTCCAGCGTCATTGCCACCGACAACGGCATTCAGTTATCGAGCATCAAAGCCGTCGACCGCGCCTACCCACTGCGCGGCGAACTGAAAAGTGCCCCGGCCCCGTTTGCCGCTGAAACGCCGGGCGGCGAGCCGCAACCCGGTGAAGCCTGGGTTGAAGCTCGTCTGCTGACTGCGCTGGATCTGAAGATCGGCGACAGCATCGACGTCGGCATGAAAACCCTGAAGCTGACCCGCGTGTTGACCTACGAACCGGATCGCGCCGGCAACTTCTACAGCCTCACGCCTCGGGTGATGATCAACCTCGACGACCTCGCCGCCACCGGTGTGGTGCAGCCCGGCAGCCGCGTGAGCTATCGCGAGTTGTGGCGCGGCGAACCACAGGCACTGGAAACCTATCGACAACTGATCAAGCCAGGGTTGGCGGCGAATCAGCGAATTCAGGATGCCCGCGACGGCAACCGGCAGATTGGCGGCGCGCTGGGCAAGGCCGAGCGTTATCTGAACATGGCCAGTCTGGTCGCAGTGTTGCTCGCTGGCGTTGCAGTCGCGTTGTCGGCCAACCGCTTCGCCAGCCGCCGCTTCGATGCCAGCGCGCTATTGCGCTGCCTTGGTCTGTCACGTCGGGAAACCATGCTGCTGTTCAGCATTCAATTGACCGTACTCGGTCTATTCGCTGCCCTCAGTGGCGCAGTGCTCGGCTGGCTGGCACAACTGGGACTGTTCGCTCTGCTGCATGATCTGTTGCCCGCCGATGTGCCACCGGGTGGGTTGTTTCCGGCGCTCGCCGGGATCGGCACCGGGCTGGTGGCGCTCGCCGGGTTCGCCCTGCCGCCACTTGCCGCGCTGGGTCGGGTGCCGCCGCTGCGGGTGCTGCGCCGTGACATGCTGCCGATCCCGTCGAGTACCTGGATGGTCTATGGCGCGGCACTGGGTGCACTGGGCCTGATCATGTGGCGTCTGAGTCTCGATCTGCTGCTGACCTTCGCCCTGCTTGGCGGTGGCGTGGTCGCCGCGCTGGTGCTGGGTGGCTTGCTGCTGTTGCTGCTCAACAGCCTGCGACGGATGCTCGCCCGTGCGCCGCTGCCGTGGCGCCTCGGTCTGGGCCAGTTGCTGCGTCATCCGCTGGCAGCGGCCGGGCAAGCGCTGGCGTTCGGTTTGATCCTGCTGTCGATGGCCTTGATTGCCCTGCTGCGCGGCGAACTGCTCGACACCTGGCAAAACCAGTTGCCGAAAAACGCTCCGAACTATTTCGCCCTGAACATTCTGCCCGCCGATAAGCAGGCCTTCACCGATCATCTGGTCAATGTGTCCGCGCAAGCGGCGCCGCTGTACCCGGTGGTGCCGGGACGGCTGATCAGCATCAACGGCGAACCGGTGCAGCAAATCGTCAGCAAGGATTCGGCCGGCGACCGCGCCGTGCAACGGGACTTGAGCCTGACCTGGGCTGCCGACCTCCCGGCCGGCAACAAGCTCACCGCCGGTTCGTGGTGGACCGGGCAACCCTCGGATGATGTACCGGGCGTATCGGTTGAAGGCAAAGTCGCCGAAAGCCTCAAGCTCAAACTCGGCGATCACATGGTGTTCAGTGTCGGCGGGGTCAATCGTGAGGCGAAGGTCGCCAGCCTGCGCGAGATCAACTGGGACAACTTCCAGCCGAACTTCTTCATGATCTTCCAGCCCGGCACGCTGAGAGATCTGCCGGCGACCTACCTGACCAGTTTCTATCTGGCACCCGGTCACGATCAGCAGATTGTCGAGCTGTCGCGGGCCTTTCCGGCGGTGACCATCCTGCAGGTCGAAGCGCTGCTGGAACAACTGCGCAGCATCCTCGCCCAGGTCACCCTGGCGGTGGAATACGTGTTGTTGTTTGTCTTGGCGGCGGGGATGGCGGTGCTGTTCTCCGGCTTGCAGGCAACGCTGGATGAACGCATTCGCCAAGGCGCGCTGTTACGTGCGCTGGGGGCGCAACGGCAATTGCTGGTCAAGGCCCGGCGTATCGAGTTCGGCTTGCTCGGGGCGGTCAGCGGCCTGCTCGCGGCCATCGGCTCGGAAGTGGTGAGTCTGGTGTTGTATCGCTTCGCATTCGATCTGCCATGGCATCCGCACCCGTGGCTGCTGGTGTTGCCATTGATTGGCGCTGCACTGATTGGCGGTGCCGGGGTGTTCGGCACGCGTCGGGCGTTGAATGCGAGTCCGCTGACAGTCTTGCGCGAGGGTTGATAGACTCCAGCCTTCGTCACCACAAGAAGTTGCCATGAGCCGTTATCGCCCTCCCCGCACCGCCGGCACCGCGCTGATCACCCCTGAAGGTGAAGCGCGGATGCGCGCCGAATTCCATGAGCTGTGGCATGTGCGCCGCCCGCAGGTGACGCAAGCGGTCAGCGAAGCGGCGGCGCAGGGTGATCGCTCGGAAAACGCCGAGTACACCTACGGCAAGAAAATGCTGCGCGAGATCGACAGTCGCGTGCGATTTCTCACCAAGCGTCTCGAAGCACTAAAGGTCGTCAGCGAAAAACCCAGCGATCCGAACAAGGTCTACTTCGGCGCCTGGGTCACCATCGAGGACGAAGACGGCAAGCAATCGCGCTACCGCATCGTCGGCCCGGATGAACTGGATCTGAAACTGGGTCTGATCAGCATCGACTCACCACTGGCCCGCGCCTTGATCGGCAAGGCGCTGGACGCCGAAGTCCGGGTACAGACGCCAACCGGTGAACAGTTTGTCTATATCGTGGCGATCGATTATCCCTGAGCGATTCAGCGGCGGGTGATCAAACCCTGCCGCGCAACGCGGGTCAGTTGCTTGATCATTTCCGGAGCGTCTTCAGCGCTCGGCGCCTGAATCACTGCCAGATCAAAACTGTCACTGGCGAACCGCGCCAGCGACTCGCCGTCTTCAACGAACTGGATCAGGAACGCGGCAGGACCGCCGCTGCGACGTGGCCAGCCATCGAGATAACGCAACAGCGTTGGCTGATGTTTGCCGCCAAGCAGGATTTTCGGGTTGCGCTGGGTGATATGTGCCGTGATCGGCGCGGGACGTGCTGGAGGGCGTAGTGCATTCATCGTGTCGTGTCTCTGCCTCAAAAGTCTGCATGGCAGGTGAGAGGCAACACCGAACCAGCGCTTTAGCGGTATTTCGAAGCCCTGTTCCGGCTTCTGACGGCAACTGTCTGAGTCACCTGGCGCCCCGCAAGTAGCTGTTTAAATCGGCGCATGAGCAACATCCTAGAGAACGTGACCGACGGGTGTCAAGAATCAGCCGCAACAAAAAAGGCCCGCACAATGCGGGCCTTTTGCTTGATCCAGAGCGCTCAACCGGCGATGGCGCGATCCACCGACAGCTTGCCGGCGCCTTCGATCATCACCGCGAGGCTGCCACCGAGCAGCGCCAGGGCAAACTCGTAACCGTTGTTGGCCATGAACAGACCGTTGCTGATGTGTACGGTGAAAATCGCCACCAGCGAGAGGAAGGTCAAACCCAAGGCTGCCGGGCGCACCAGCAGGCCGATGATCAGCGCCAGGCCGGCGAAGAACTCGGTACCGCCGGCCAGCGTGGCCATCAGGTAACCCGGGTGCAAGCCGATGCTGTCCATGTATTGCGCAGTGCCCGCCAGACCATAACCACCAAACAGACCAAACAGCTTTTGCGAACCGTGGGCGGCGAAGATCACGCCGACCGCGATGCGCAGAATGGTCAGGCCGTAACCGGCGCGGGTGAACAGAACCTTGTTGATCAGAGAGCTCATGGGGCATTCCTTGTTTAGCGAGAAGTGTGTTGGGATTGGCCGCTATATTAATCAGTTAAATTCATGTTAAAAGCGCAATTATTCCGCCATAACAATCAAATTATTCGATTACTTCCGTGAGGCGACTTTCTGGCCCCGGGGCTCCAACGACTCCCGCTCACGGTCGTACGCCAGGTAGTACTTGTTCACGCTATTAACATAGCTGACGGGACCCATGCCCACCTGTTCCATGGCGATGCGCTCGACCTGAAAGAACCACTGGTTCGGATTCAGCCCGCGCCGGCGTGCCTCGGCGCGCATGCCTTGCACCCTCTCCGGGCCGATGTTGTAAGCCGCCAGAGTGAATGCCATGCGCTCGCGCTCATTGAGTTTCGGACTGTTGAAAAACTTGCGGCGGATCATCGCCAGGTATTTGGCCCCGGCCTGCACGTTCGCATCGAGATTCTGAATATTGTTCACGCCGACCCGCTGCGCTGCGGACGGGGTGATCTGCATCAACCCGGTCGGGCCACTGCCGCTACGGGCGCTGGGTTGCAGGGCTGACTCCTTGAAGGCCAGCGCCGCCAGGTTCAGCCAGTCCATGCTTTGTGCGTCGGCGTGTTTTTGCAGGGTCGGGCGCAGTTTCTCCAGACGCTGGCGGTCAGCCTTGGCCAACGGATAGTGCACTTGGTAGAGCCGTCGATAGATCCGCAGAAACTCTGCATCCTCGTTCGCCGGCTTCTTGTAGCCGCCCAGAAAGCGATCGATGCTCGCCCGCAACATCGAGGCATCACGGCGCACGAACCAGTATTCCTCACCCGGCTCGCTGATCATCAATTGTCGGTCGAAACGCAGCTTGGGCAGGATCTTGCCCCAACGCTCGGCGATCGGTTGCTCGACGATGGTCAGGTGGAAAATCCCGCCCTGCACCATCTCCAGCACGTCTTCGACCGCCAGTGTCGGGTCGACCCATTCGATCTTGATCGGCGCCAGTTTGTGCAACGCCAGTTTCTGATTGAGCTGGCTGACCGCCTCCCCCGCCGCACTGCCGGTCGGCAAGGCCAGGGTCTTGCCGGAAAGCTGCTCGACCTTGGTGTAACGGCGCTCGCCCTTGATGCCGACCAGCACCAGCGGCACGTTGCTGGCGATCGGCTCACTGCTGGCAACCGCGTGGCCAGGTTGCAGATCGAGCAGCTCACCGGGCGCGACCAGATCTCCTTCACCGCGCTGCAGCGCGCCGAGCAGTTGATCCTTGGCTTTGGGAATGATCTTGAGGGTGATTTCCTGGCCGTCACGGGCGTGGCCATTGAGGTATTGCTCGAAGGCGCGCAGGCGATGGTATTCGACGCCAATGGCCTGGCCCTGGACTTCACCGGAGCTGTTGCGGCTCTGGTTGACCAGCACCCGCAACACGCGACTGCTGCGAATCTCCGACAGGTCGCGAACCTTGGCGGCCGGCACGGCTTGCAGGGGCCCGGGCAAGCGCGCAACCGCCGTTATCGGCAGCAGCAGCGACGCACACAGCAGGAGCAAAACCGAGGGACGATGCATCCACTCTCCGGAAAGAATACGGGGCGTTTTACCGCTGAACGGTCAAAAACACCGACAAAAACAGAGCGCCTGGAGCGCTGGCAAAGTGCGAGAGACTGGCACAGTGATGGCATTTGCGCCAACCCGGGCTGCGTCACGGCATCAAAAGACAGCTATAACTCGTTGTAGTTCTTGGCTTTTCTTATAAATCTACTGCTCTGGTATGCTTTCCGGCCTTCGGCCCGAGGTAGAACCATGCAACTCATCGATATCGGCGTCAACCTGACCAACCCCAGTTTCGCCGAAAAACATCAGGCGGTACTTGATCGCGCCTACGCCGCCGGGGTCTGCCAATTGGTGCTGACCGGCACCAGCGTCGAGGGTAGCGAACAGGCGCTGGAGCTCTGCCGGCAACTGGATGACAGCGGCCAGCATCTGTTCGCCACCGCCGGCATTCACCCGCATTCGGCCAGTGACTGGAACGCTGACAGCGCGCGCCGTCTGCGCAGCCTGCTGCAAGAGCCAAACGTGGTCGCCGTGGGTGAATGCGGGCTGGATTTCAACCGCGATTTCTCGCCGCGCCCGCAACAGGAAAAAGTCCTCGAAGAACATCTGGCGCTGGCAGTAGAACTGCAATTGCCGGTGTTCCTGCATGAGCGGGATGCCAGTCAGCGTCTGCTGGAAATCCTCAGGGACTTCCGCGATCAACTGCCCGCCGCCGTGGTGCACTGCTTTACCGGCGAGCAAAAAGCCCTGTTCAGTTACCTCGATCTGGACCTGCACATCGGCATCACCGGCTGGATCTGCGACGAGCGCCGCGGCACGCACCTGCATCCGCTGGTCAAGGAGATCAAGCGCGGACGACTGATGCTCGAAAGCGACGCGCCGTACCTGCTGCCGCGCACTTTGCGGCCAAAACCGAAGAACGGTCGTAATGAGCCGGCGTATCTGACCGAAGTGCTGCGCGAAGTGGCGTTGCACCGCGGCGAGAGCGAGGACGATCTGGCGGCGCATACCACGGCGTGTGCCCGGGCGTTCTTCAACCTGCCGGCACTGGTTTAAACAGCAAAAGATCGCAGCCTTCGGCAGCTCCTACATTGAGAGGGTGAATTCCCTGTAGGAGCTGCCGAAGGCTGCGATCTTTTGATCTGTTGACCCACATCAAGCCCGACTTCCAACATAGAGGCACAATAATGGCACCTTGCCGAAACTGTTTCCGCTATCAGAGAAGACCTCCATGGGTGCCTGGCTTAGCAATATCTCGCTGAAATACAAATTCTGGGCGGTCAATGCGGTCGCCTTCGTCACCACCCTGCTGCTGGTGTTGTACGCCGTGCAGCTTGAGCAGCAGGCCCGCAGTCAGGCGTCGAAAACCTCCGCACAGGCCCAGGCGCAATTGCTCAAGGCCTGGCCGGCCGGGCAGGCGCTGCCCAAGGCCGATCAAGTGCTGACTTTCAAACGGGGTGAAGCACCGCGCCTCAACGACCAGCCTGTGCTGGAAATCAGCGACAGCAACGGCTGGAACGAGGTCAATCACCTGCCGCTGTTAGGCAACAACCCACTGATGGGTGCCGAAGTGTTCAGTCGTGCCGACGGCCAGCAAGTCGCGGTCATCGCCTATGGCCCAAGTCTGGCGCAGGTGTTCAGCGAACGCTTTGCCAACTACGCCGTTGCCGTGTTCATCTTGATGTTCGCCATGCTCTGCGCTTCGCAGCTGCTGATCCGCTTCCTGCTCAGTCAGCTCAACACGTTGAAGGACGTGATGCTGCATGTCGAGAAAAGCGGTGACCTCTCGGCACGCGTGCCGCTGGCCTGCAAGGATGAAGTCGGGCAGATGGCCAATGCGTTCAACGCGATGCAGGCCGGTTATCAGCGCGTGGTTACCACCGTTGCCAACACGGCGCGGCAACTGGACGTCGGCGCCGCGCGTCTGGCGTCGAGCATGAACGAAGTGCGCCACGGCATGCTCGGTCAACAGAGCGAAACCGATCAGGCCGCCACCGCAATCAACGAGATGACCGCCACGGTTTATCACATCGCCCAGCACGCCGGCGCCACTCGCGATCTGTCGCAGACCGCCGATGGTCTGGCCGGCAGCGGTCAACAAGTGGTCAGTCGGGTGCAGCAGTCGATTGCCGGACTCTCCAGCGGTGTGCAGCAGACTGCCGAGATGATCCAGCGCCTGGCCGAGGACAGCCAGAAGATCAACGGTGTGGTCAGTGTGATCCACAGCATCGCCGAGCAAACCAACCTGCTTGCCCTCAACGCCGCCATCGAAGCGGCGCGTGCCGGCGAGATGGGCCGTGGCTTTGCGGTGGTCGCCGACGAGGTGCGCAATCTGGCCAAACGCGTTCAGACTTCCACCGATGAAATCACCACCATGGTCTCGGCGCTGCAGGCCGGCACCCGCGATGCGGTGGACTTCATGCAGGAGAGTTCGTACAAGGCCGACGACTGCGTGCAGCAGGCGCAGGAGGCGGGCGAGGCGCTGGCGGAAATCACTGGCGCGGTGGCGCAGATGCGCGAGAGCAACACGCAGATTGCGGTGGCGGCCGAGCAGCAGAGTCAGGTCGCGGAAGAGATGAATCGGGCGGTGGTGAGCATTCGTGATGTGACCGAAAACACTGTGCAACAGACCGTGGATTCGGCGACTACCAGCAATGAGTTGGCGACATTGGCCGGGGAGCTGAGCAAGGCAATCGGGCAGTTGAAACTCTGAAGGCGCCTTCGCGAGCAAGCTCGCTCCCACAGGGGATTTGTGTACACCACAGATATCCTGTGGGAGCGAGCTTGCTCGCGAAGGCGTCAGCCGGGTCAACATCGAATCCGGCGATGACGCCTATCACCACCATAGCCAACCTTGATTCGCCTCCCCCCTTGCCCCGGCCTATTCTTCAAGCATGTGTTCAACATGGATCGAGGAGTAGTCAACATGGGCAAACGTCACCCTAACCTTCCCGCGTGGCAATGGCGCGCGTACCCGGACAATCACCAGCACCCGACCAATCTGGTGTTGCACCTGATTGCCGTGCCGCTGTTCATCGTTGCGTTTCTGCTGATCGTGTCCGGGGTGTTCAGCCTGAGTCTGGCCAGTGTCGCCATTGGTATGATCGGTATCGTCGCGGCGCTGGGTCTGCAGCGCCACGGCCACAGCCTGGAGGCGCAAGTCTCCGAGCCGTTCAGTGATCGCAAAGATGCGGTGTCACGCTTGCTGGTCGAGCAGTTCCTGACCTTTCCACGGTTTTTCCTCAGCGGCGGCTGGTGGCGCGCCTGGCGTGAGCGCCACCGTCGGCACTGAGTGACTCAGGCAAAAATCGTCACGGTCTGGCGACTCATGGCGATCAACTCTCCCTCCGCGCTCCACAGCTTGGCGGCGACATGGCCGTAGCCGTCGGCAGCGTACTCGATGTCCGCCAGGTATTTACACCAGTCCAGCGTGCTCAAGTCGCGTAACGGCTGTACGAATTCGATGGTCCAGGTCAGCGTGCTGCCCGGTGCCGGTTTCTTCAGGTACGGCAACAGTGCCGGTGGCCACGCATCCACCAGCGCCAGCAGATGCGCTTCATTGACCGGCTCTTCCTTCACATCGCCACGCAAGCGCACCCAGCCGCCCATCTGCCGCGATTGATTGCCGGTGAACGGCATGCCGCCGACACTCCAGCGCATCGCCAGATGCCGCATGAACTCCGGGGTCACGCCTTTGATATAGGGCAGTTCCGGGCATTCGTCCCAGTGTTTCATTTCCACCGCCGGGTAGGCCTCGACCGCCACTTCCGAAGGCCGCGAAGCACCGAAGCTGCCCTGCACGATCGTCACCACCTGACCGTTCTGCATCGCACGACCCAGTACCTGACTGACCGCTTTGCCTTCGCGCAACACATCGACTTCGAAACGCACCGGGACGTCCGGCTCCACCGGGCCGACAAAGGTGATCGCCAGCGAACGCACCGGGCGCTCGGCCGGCACCCTGGCGCGCATGGCTTCGTATTGCAGCGCTGCTACCAGGCCACCAAAACTGGCTCGACCCTGGCCCCATTCGGCAGGAATGGTCAGTTCTGGATCGCGGCGAACCGCCTCAATCAGATCGGAAAAGCGCATGACAACCTCGGCAAGCGAAAAAAGGAATGCAGCGATCTTAACCAGCATGGCAAAGCGCCGCAGCGTCTATTCCGGTCAAATGGACTGACAGAAAGGCCTTAACTCAATATCAACCGCACCGCAGATCCCTTGTAGGAGTGAGCCTGCTCGCGATGAGTTCGTATCAGTCGACATCAATGTTGACGAATATAACGCTATCGCGAGCAGGCTCACTCCTACAGGAGATATGTGCCGATATTGGGGGTTATTTGAAGCAGGCTGAACTGAGTTTATCCAGCACGCGATCGGCCTTGGCTTCAGCCTTGATCAGGCCCGCCTGCCAGGTCGCGACGCAGGGTTGCAGATCGCTTTCCAGCTCGGCCCGCGCCTGCCACTGCCAGCAATCGTGCCAGTCGCCCAGCGCGCCCTGCGCAGACTTCAATCGCGCCAGCGCTGATTCAGGCAGGCGATCGAGTTCCGGGTAGGCTTCGATGCCATAACGCACGCGCTTGATCAGCAGGCGCAGACGATGGCGGTCATGGGCCGGATCGTGCAGGGCCTCGTCGAGTTTTTTCCATTGTTTGTGCAGGCGTTTTTCGATGCGCTTGCCCAAGCCCTTGAGCAGCCCCTGACGCTCGGAAGCACGCAGGAATCGCGGGAAGGCGTCGAGGATGATCAGCAGCGAAGCCACTTCGGCGCTCGCGGCCAATGCGGGATAGGCTTCGTCCATTTGCGCCATGCGTCGCTGTGCGGCTTGCGGCTGATCGTGCTTGAGCAGGTAGGCGGCCAACACCTCGCGGTCGCGCCACGGTGTGGTCAACTGCCCCACCGCAGATGCCGCCACTTCCAGTTGCTCGACTCCGGGCAAACCACGCAAGGGTCGCAACAGGCTGCGCAAGCGCCGCACCGTGGTGCGCAAGTCGTGCAGCGCCTCGGGGTCGGTACGCGCGGTCAGGCGCGCCTGACAGGCGAGCAGTCGAACTTCCAGGCTCAGGACATGAGCCACCAACCGGTCAACCAACGCAGACATCGCTTGCTCCTGATTCAAATGGCTTGAAAGACCAGTCTGCCGCTGCAAGGCAGACGCATCCTTGCGTCAAGTCAGCAGCTTAGCGCCCGGCGCGGGATTCGCGAATATAGAAACGGGCTTTCTCGGCTTTGTTGCTGCAGCCTTCAAAGCCTTCGAATTGCTGTTGAGTCTTGGCCGCCGTCAGCAACGACAGCGCCTTGGAGTAGCTGACCGTGCCGGCGAAACCTTCGGCCTTGGCCAGGTCCAGTTCATGCCACGCCGCATCCAGCTGACTGCCACAGCTGTCCCGATAAGCAGTCTTGCCCGCGCAACCGGCCAATGCCAGCGCGATCAACGGCACACAGATCCAGGCTTTCATCACTCACACCTCAAAATAGGTCAACAGTCGTGCAGGTAAGACGTTGCGGCGCGGGAAAAGTGCCTTGGCGCCCCATGAATCTGCGGTGACCAAAGGATAGCGCCGAGTGGTCATGGAGTATCGAAAAAACGACGCCCCTGCGGCCCCGAACGACCCTGACGATTGTCGCCCGCCCCCGGATGGGTGCATTGTGCAAGCTTGTCGGGGAGGAAGCTGGATGAAAAAGCGTGTCGCACTGGTACTGGGTTCCGGTGGCGCCCGGGGCTATGCCCATATCGGGGTCATCGAGGAGATCGAAAGACGCGGTTACGACATCGCCTGCATTGCCGGTTGTTCGATGGGCGCAGTGGTCGGCGGGATCTATGCGGCAGGCAAACTCGACGAGTACCGCGCCTGGATCGAATCCCTCGATTATCTGGATGTGCTGCGGCTGGTGGACGTGAGTTTTCGCCTTGGGGCGATTCGTGGCGAAAAGGTCTTCGGGCAGATCCGCAAGATCGTCGGCGAGATCAACATCGAAGACCTGCGCATCCCCTACACCGCGGTCGCCGCCGATCTGACCAACCAGCAGGAAATCTGGTTTCAGGAAGGTTGCCTGCATCAGGCGATGCGCGCCTCGGCGGCGATTCCCAGCCTGTTCACCCCGGTGATGCAGGGCAACCGGATGCTGGTGGACGGCGGCATTCTCAATCCGTTGCCGATCGTGCCGGTGGTGTCCAGTCATTGCGACCTGATCATCGCCGTCAATCTCAACGCAACCAACCAGCGGCATTACAAATTGCCGGTGATCCAGCGCCCGCCGGCGTTTCGTTCGCGCTTCGACAGCCTGCTCAGTTCGCTGGGTTCGAAGATGCCGTTCCGCCGCAAACAGGCCGAACAATTGCTGTTGCTCGAACAGGAAGCCTTGCGCGCCGAAGCGGCAGACATCAATCCGTGGCTGGAGGGCAGCGAGCCGGAAAGTCAGCAACCGGCAGCCGCCCCTGAGCGCGAAGGTGCGCCGAAGTCCGCCACCGGTTCGTTCATCATCGACAACGTCGGGCCGGCGTCACTGCTGGACCTGATCAACCAGAGTTTCGAGGTGATGCAGACTTCGCTGGCGCAGTACAAGATCGCCGGCTATCCGCCGGACATTCTGATCAACGTGCCGAAGCGCGTGTGCCGGTTTTTCGAGTTCTACAAGGCGCCGGAGCTGATCGCGCTGGGGCGGGAGATTGCGCGGGATACGCTGGATCGGTATGAGAGTGAGCAGGGTTGAAATCCTGAAAGTACTTCAGTGTTTTTTCTGGACTCTTCGCGAGCAAGCTCGCTCCCACAGGGGAATGCATTCCAAATGTGGGAGCGAGCTTGCTCGCGAAAGCGCCGGATCGGCCACTACAAAGCTACAGGCTGTTCTCACTCAACAGCCGATACCCAACCCCCGCCTCCGTCACAATAAACCGCGGCCGCGTCGGATCATCCGCCAGCTTCTGACGCAAATGCCCGACGACAATTCGCAGGTAATGACTGTCCTCGGTATGCGTCGGCCCCCAGATGTCCTTGAGCAATTGCTGCTGGGTGATCACCCGCCCCGGGTGCCGCGCCAGTTGCGCCAGCACCGCGTATTCCTTGCGGGTCAGCGCCACTTCGGCACCGTCAAGCAGCACCCGCCGATAGGCCAGATCCACGGTCAACGGGCCGAACGTCAGCGCCGCTTGCTGGGCCTCGCCGGCCGGTGCCTGGCGCAACAACGCGCGGACCCGGGCGAGAAATTCCTGAATGCCGAACGGTTTGGTCACGTAGTCGTTGGCGCCGCCATCCAGCGCCTGGACTTTCTGCCCTTCGCTGGCCCGCACCGAGAGCACCAGCACCGGCGCGGTGGCCCACTCGCGAAACTCGCGCAGCACCTGCTGGCCGTCCATGTCCGGCAGGCCGAGGTCGAGCACCAGCAGGTCGGGTTTGTTCAGCGCCGCCTGGGCCAGGCCCTCGGCGCCGGTGCCGGCCTCCAGCACTTTGTAGCCTTGTGAGGCGAGGCTGATGCGCAGGAATTTGCGGATCTGCGGTTCGTCATCGATGACCAAAATGGTCGCGGTCTGGCTCATGAATTCACATCAACACAAAAGATTGGCAAGAGAGTAGCGCAGCCGGGCTCAGGCTTCATTGTCCATCCCCGGTTGCGCCTGCAATGGCAGGTGCAGGGTGATGCTGGTGCCGCGCCCGTCGATGCCGTCGGCGACGCTGATGCGTCCGCCATGCGCGCCGACCATGCCCTGACAGATCGCCAGCCCCAGCCCCGTGCCCTGCCCGCCGCGATCACCGCGGGCGGCGGTGTAGAACATGTCGAAAATCTTCGCTCGTTCGTCCTCGGGAATCCCCGGCCCTTCATCGCTGACCGTGAAGAAAATCTCCTCGTCATCGGCGCCGGCACTCAACTCCAAACGACCGTGTGGCGGCGAGAAGCGTGCGGCGTTTTCCAGCACATTGACCAACGCCTGTTCGATCAATGCGGCATGCACGAACAGCAGCGGCAGCTCGGCCGGCACATCGGTGCTGACCTGCAACGGCGCCAGCACCGCGCGCAGGCGATTGAGCGAGCTGCCGACGATGTCCGCCGGCGCTACCCAGTCCCGCGCCAGTTTCAGTGCGCCGTGGCCAAGACGAGTCATGTCCAGCAGGTTCTGGATATAGCGGTCGAGACGTTCGGCCTCGTCGCGGGTGCCTTCGAGCAACTCGCGGCGATCTTCAAGCGGAATGGCTTCGCCGAGGGCCAGCAGGCTGTCGATGCTGCCGCGCATGGCGGTCAGCGGTGTGCGCAGATCATGCGATACCGAAGCCAGCAGCGCACTGCGCAACTGCTCGGTTTCACCGTGCAGGCGCGCGGCTTCCAGATCGTCCGCCAGTTGCGCCCGCGCCAGCGCCTGGGCCAGTGGCTGACTCAACGCGGTGAGCAGGCGCCGACGCTGACCGCTCAAGGTCTGGCCTTCTTTGGCGCAGACCCCGAGCAGCGCCAGCGGGCCGTCCTCCACCGACAGCGGCCACCACCACCAGCGACCGAACGGCAGCGTGCCGGTGCCCATGCCGGCCGGTTGATCGTGCTGCCAGGCCCAGTCGGCGGCGGCACGTTCGGATTCGCTGAACTCCAGCGGCCCGCCGGTCTCGACTTTCCAACCGCCCTGGCCGTCGCGGTTGAGCAGGCACAATTGCAGATCGCTCCAGCCGTTGAGGTGCTGCGCGGCGGCGCTGATCACGGCCTGACGATCCGTCGCCGCAGTCAGTTTGCGCGACAGGTCGAGCAGCTCCGTGGTCTCTTCCTGGGTGTCGCGCAACGCCTGCAACTGACGGCGCTGGCGTGCGGCGAGATTGCCGGTGAGCGCCGCCATCAGCAGGAAGAACAGCAAGGTCAGAACGTCTTCTTCACGCTGGATGGCGAAGGAAAAATTCGGCGGGATGAACAGGAAGTCGTAGGTCAGAAACGACAGCGCCGCACAGGCCAGCGCCGGGCCCAGACTGCTGCGCACCGCCACCAGCAGCACCGCCGCGAGGAACACCAGCGAGATGTTCGGCAGCGGCAAAATACTCGACACCGCCCACGCCAGGGCACTGGCCAACAACGTGGCAAGCAGCGCCAACAGATAATCGAACCAGACCAGCGTCGGCGTCATCCGCAGACGCGGCTGCGGGTGTTCATGGTCGTTGTCGAGGACGTTGATTTCCAGGCCGTGGGCCTGACGCAGCAACCGTGCGGCGAGCCCGCCACCGAACAGCCGACGGCGCAGACTCGGCCGCGACTGGCCGACCAGCAGCAGACTCGCACGACGTTCGGCAGCATGCTGGATCAGGGTTTTCGCCACTTCGCCGGCGCGCAACAACACCACTTCGCCGCCGAGGCGTTCGGCCAGTTGCTGGGCATTTTGCAGGCGCAGGCGCGATTGCTCGTCGCGCACCGTGCCGTTGTCGACATGCACCAGACTCCACGGTAAATGCCGACGCTGGGCCACGCGACTGGCGTGACGTACCAGGCGTTCGGCATGCGCATCGCCATCGACGCCGACCAGCAAACGCCCGCGCACCGCCGGAGCTGCCTGACCGAGTTGGCGATAGCCTTGCGCGAGATCGTTGTCGACCTGCGCCGCCGCCGTTTGCATCGCCAGTTCGCGCAGCGCGGTGAGGTTAGTCTGGGTGAAAAACGCATCGATCGCCGCCCGCGCCTGTTCCGGCACGTAGACCTTGCCTTCGCGCAGACGCTCCAGCAATTCACGCGGCGGCAGGTCGATCAGCAGCAGTTCGTAGGCTTCCTGCAGCACCCAGTCCGGCAGGGTTTCGCGCACCTGCACGCCGGTGATGCCGCGCACCTGATCGTTGAGGCTTTCCAGGTGCTGGACGTTGACCGTGGTGTAGACGTCGATGCCGGCGGCGAGCAGTTCCTGAATGTCCTGCCAGCGCTTGGCATGGCGGCTGCCGGGGGCATTGGTGTGCGCCAGCTCATCCACCAGCACCAGCTTGGGTTTGGCCGCGAGCAGGCCGTCGAGGTCCATTTCTTCGAGCATCACGCCACGGTATTCCGAGCGCACCAGCGGCTGCTGCGGCAAACCGCCGAGCAGCGCTTCGGTTTCCGTACGACCATGGGTTTCGACGACACCGGCAATGATTTTCACGCCCTGGCGCAATTGCGTGTGCGCGGCCTGGAGCATGGCGTAGGTCTTGCCGACCCCGGGGGCGGCGCCGAGGAAAATCTTCAGCCGGCCACGGCCGTCGCGGGGCAGGTCTGCTAACAGTGCGTCGGCGCGGCCGGAGTCGCTCATGCTTGATCTCTTCAGTCAGATGTTTATGCGTTGCCAGTTGTGGCCTCTTCGCGAGCAAGCTCGCTCCCACAGGTTCAGTGTTGCTCTTGTGGGAGCGAGCTTGCTCGCGAATGGCAGCGCCGCAGAATTACAGTTTTTCCAGCGCCATGTTCAGCTCCAGCACGTTGACCACCGGTGGCCCCACCAGCGGCTGTTCGATGTGCGCATCGAGCAGTTGCTGCAAGGTCGACACCGGCAGGTTGCGCGCTTGCGCGACTCGCGCCAGTTGATAGGCAATTGCCGCCGGTGGCAAGTGCGGATCGAGGCCGCTGCCGGAGGTGGTCAGCAACGCCAAGGGCACCGGCCCCTGGCCGGGCACCTGCAACTTGTTGGCGTCGTCGATCACCCGCGTGGCCAGCGCCGAATTGCTCGGCGCGAGGTTGCTGGCGCTGCTCGATACGGTAGCAAACGCGCCCGCCGAAGGACGCGGATGGAACCACGCATCACCGACGAAATCCTGGGCGATCAGTGACGAGCCGCGCACCTTGCCGTCGGCATCGTGCACCAGGCTGCCGTTGGCCTGTTCAGGGAAAGCGACCTGCGCAACGCCGGTCACCACCAGTGGATAGGCCACGCCGGTGATCAGGGTCATCAGCACCAGCAGGCTCAGGGCCGGACGTATCATTGTGGACATTGCAAAATCCTCGAATTCAGAAAGCGGATACCGCGTTGATTCAGGTGGACCGAGTCGACTTCATCGCCAGCAGGCTGGCTCCCACAGGGGACCGCATTGCTAAGGTGGGAGCGAGCCTGCTCGCGAAGGGATCACACCAGATGCAGCGCCGTGAGCAGCATGTCGATCGCCTTGATCCCCACGAACGGCACCAGAATCCCGCCCAGTCCGTAGATCAGCAGGTTGCGCCGCAGCAGTGCCGCGGCACTCGCCGCCTGCACGCGCACGCCGCGCAGTGCCAGTGGAATCAGCACCACGATGATCAGGGCGTTGAAGACGATGGCCGAGAGGATCGCGCTCTGCGGACTGGTCAGCTGCATGATGTTCAGCACGCCCAGTTGCGGATAAATCGCGGCGAACAGCGCCGGCAGAATCGCGAAGTATTTGGCCACGTCATTGGCGATGGAAAACGTCGTCAGCGCGCCACGGGTCACCAGCAATTCCTTGCCGATCTGCACCACGTCCAGCAACTTGGTCGGGTCGCTGTCGAGGTCGACCATGTTCGCTGCTTCGCGTGCGGCTTGCGTGCCATCGTTCATCGCCATGCCGACGTCAGCCTGGGCCAGCGCCGGGGCGTCGTTGGCTCCGTCGCCGCACATGGCGACCAGACGACCGTCGTTCTGCTCAAGGCGGATACGCGCCAGTTTCTTCTCCGGGGTGGCTTCGGCCAGCACGTCATCGACGCCCGCTTCTGCCGCGATGGCCGCAGCGGTCAACGGGTTGTCACCGGTGACCATCACCGTACGAATCCCCAGTTTGCGCAGCTCGGCAAAACGCTCGCGAATGCCTGGCTTGACCACGTCCTTCAAGTGAATCGCGCCCAACAGTTTGCCGTCGGCGCAGACCAGCAACGGCGTGCCGCCGCTCTGCGCGATCTTGTCGATTTCCCGCGACAGCGCCGGGGCCAGATCCGAGCGTTGTTGACCGAGGAAGGCCAGCAGCGAATCGACTGCGCCCTTGCGGTACACGCGCCCCTGATAATCGACACCGGACAGGCGGGTTTCCGCACTGAATGGCACGGCGGTCAAGCTGTCGAGCGCAGGCTCAGGCTGCGGGTGCAGACCGCGCAGATACTCGACGATGGATTTGCCCTCAGCGGTTTCGTCCGCCAACGAAGCGAACAGCGCACCTTCGGCCAGTTCGCGACCATTCACGCCCGGTGCGGCATACACCGCGCTGCAACGACGGTTACCGAAGGTGATGGTGCCGGTCTTGTCCAGCAACAGCACGTGCACGTCACCGGCCGCTTCCACCGCGCGCCCGGATTTGGCGATCACGTTCAGCCGTACCAGACGATCCATCCCGGCAATACCGATGGCCGACAGCAGGCCACCGATGGTGGTCGGAATCAGCGTGACCAGCAGCGCCACCAGAAACACCAGCGGCAGGCTGCCGTTGGCGAAGTGGGCGAACGGCTGCAGGGTCACCACAACCAGCAGGAAGATCAGGGTCAGGCCGATCAGCAGGATATCCAGCGCGACTTCGTTCGGGGTCTTCTGGCGCTTGGCGCCTTCGACCAGGGCGATCATGCGATCGAGGGTCGACTCACCGGGGTTGGCGGTGATCTTCACCAACAACCAGTCGGACACCAGGCGCGTGTTGCCGGTGACCGCCGAGCGATCGCCGCCGGACTCGCGAATCACCGGCGCCGATTCACCGGTGATCGCCGCTTCGTTGACCGCCGCGATGCCTTCGATGACTTCGCCGTCACCGGGGATCATCTCCCCCGCTTCGACGCGCACCACATCACCCTTGCGCAGACTGGCGGCAGGCACCACCTGAAAGCTGCCGTTGGCCAGTTTGCGCCGCGCGCTGAGGCCTTCGCTACCGGCCTTGAGACTGTCGGCGCGGGCCTTGCCGCGACCTTCGGCCAAGGCTTCGGCGAAGTTGGCGAACAGCACGGTGAACCACAACCACAGAGCAATCTGCGCGGCGACGAAAGTCGGCACGACGTTGTCCGGGATGAAGCACAGCACGGTGGTGAAAATCGCCGTCAGTTCGACCACCAGCATCACTGGCGAACGCAGCAGTTGACGCGGGTCGAGCTTGACGAAGGCTTGCACCAGCGCCGGACGCCACAGGGCCGAGATCGCGGTTTTCGGTGCTTCTGCCGACTGGGTCGGCACTGCAGGTTTTGCAGGAACATGCATATTCATGATCGATTCCTTAGAAGCCCATGCTCAAGTGTTCAGCAATCGGACCGAGCGCCAGAGTCGGCAGGAAGGTCAGGCCGCCCACCAGCAAAATGGTCACGGTCAACAGGGTCACGAACAGCGGGCCGTGGGTCGGGAAGCTGTTCTGGCCGATCGGTGCGGTTTTCTTCATCGCCAGGCTGCCGGCCAGGGCCAGTACCGGCAGGATGTAACCGAAGCGACCGATCAACATGCCCAGACCGAGCATCAGGTTGTGGAACGGCGTGTTGGCACTCAGGCCACCGAATGCCGAACCGTTGTTCGCGCTGGCCGAGGTGTAGGCGTACAGCAATTGGCTGAAACCGTGCGGGCCGGGGTTGCTGATGGTCGCCGCCGGGCCAGGCAGAGCAGCCGCGATGGCGCCCAGTACCAGCACGCCCACCGGCATCACCAGCAAGGTCACCACCAGCAATTGCACTTCCCGCGCCTGCAGTTTCTTGCCCAGGTATTCCGGGGTGCGGCCAATCATCAGGCCGGCGAGGAACACTGCGATCAGCGCGTTGAGCAACATGCCGTAGAGCCCGGCACCGACGCCGCCGAAGATCACTTCGCCGACCATCATGTTGACCAGCGCGACCATGCCGCTGAGCGGGTTGAGGCTGTCATGCATGCCGTTGACCGAACCGTTCGACGCCGCAGTCGTGGTCACTGACCACAGCACGGTGGCGGTGGTACCGAAGCGTGCTTCCTTGCCTTCCAGTGGCGCGGTCTGTTCGACCGCGACATTGTTCAGCGCCGGGTTAGGCTGATATTCGGCCCACAGCGAGGTCGCACCGCCGATCAGGAACAGCGCCAGCATGCAGGCGATGATCGCGCGGCTCTGACGCTGGTCTTTCACGTAATGACCGAAGGTGAACACCAGCGCTACCGGAATCAGAATGATCGAGGCGAGTTCGAACAGGTTGCTCCACGCGGTCGGGTTCTCGAACGGATGCGCCGAGTTGACACCGAAGAAGCCACCGCCGTTGGTACCCAGTTGCTTGATCGCAATCTGGCTGGCCGCCGGGCCGAGCGGGATCACTTGATCGACGCCCTGCATGGTGACGGCATTGACGTATTGCGCGAAGGTCTGCGGTACGCCCTGCCACACCAGGTACAGCGCCAGCAGCAGGCACAAAGGCAGCAGGCCATAGAGGGTGGCGCGGGTCATGTCGACCCAGAAATTACCCAGAGTCTTGGTCGACTTGCGCCCGATGCCACGGCACAACGCAACCAGCACGGCGAGACCGGTGGCGGCACTGACGAAGTTCTGCACGGTGAGGCCGACCATCTGGCTCAGATAGCTGAGGGTCGCTTCACCACTGTAGGACTGCCAGTTGGTGTTGGTCATGAAGCTGACCGCGGTGTTGAACGCCTGGGTCCATTCCTGGCCCGGCAGGTTTTGCGGGTTCAGCGGCAGGTGATCCTGAAACAACAGGATCGCGAACAGCAGCAGGAAACCGGCAAGGTTGAACGCCAGCAAGGCCAGCGTGTACTTCTGCCAGCTCTGCTCAGCCTGCGGATCCACCCCGGCAATCCGATAGCAACCGCGCTCGACCGGGCCGAGAACCGGCGTCAGCCAGGTGCGCTGACCTTCCATCACCTTGTAGTAAAAACGCCCGAGGAACGGCGCCGGCAGCAAGACCACCGCAAAAAACGCGAGGATCAGCCAATAGTCATAACTGTGCATAGCCGCTCCTAGTTCCGGTCCGCGCGCAACAGCGCAACCAACAGATAAATGAACAGCCCGGCTGCCAACAGCAGGGACACCCCGTCCAGAACGCTCATGGAAGATCTCCGTGTTACGGCGTATTGCCGCGTGTGGAGGCATTGTCGGAAAGGAGGCTGTAAAGGAACGAGACCGAGGGGGTTGGCTGGGCATAAAGAAAGCGTAAAGAGTGGGTTTATGCGTTCGTTACAGGTGGGTTTCGCGTCGTGTTGGCGGGGCTTCTTCGCGAGCAAGCTCGCTCCCACAGGGGATTTGTGAACGCCACAGATCCAATGTGGGAGCGAGCTTGCTCGCGAAGACGGCATAACCGACAACATCGCACCCAACTGGCGCACAAAAAACGCTCATCCAGCCGCGAACATCCCCGATACGACAGCTTTCAGCGCTTTACGACCTGACTTACAGCAATGGCACGCCCACTGCACACGCCCTCCCCCGAGCTTTCCAAACCGTTCCGGGAGCAAGCGCATGAACACACAACTCAAACCCACGCTGGGCACCTTGCACCTGTGGGGCATCGCCGTCGGGCTGGTGATTTCCGGCGAGTATTTCGGCTGGAGTTACGGCTGGGGCGTGGCTGGCACGCTGGGTTTTCTGGTGACCTCGTTCATGGTCGCCACGATGTACACCTGTTTCATCTTCAGCTTCACTGAACTGACTACGGCGATTCCGCATGCCGGCGGGCCGTTCGCTTACAGCCGTCGTGCGTTCGGTGAGAAAGGCGGACTGATCGCCGGGCTGGCGACGCTGATCGAATTCGTCTTCGCACCGCCAGCGATTGCCCTGGCGATCGGCGCTTATCTGAATGTGCAGTTTCCCGCCCTCGATCCGAAACACGCAGCGGTCGGCGCCTACATCGTGTTCATGACCCTGAACATCCTCGGGGTGAAACTGGCCGCGACGTTCGAACTGATCGTCTGCGTGCTGGCGGTGATCGAATTGCTGGTGTTCATGGGGGTGGTCGCGCCAGCGTTCAGCTTCAGCAGTTTTGCGTTGAACGGCTGGGCCGGCTCCGATGTGTTCGGGCCGCCAGCGATTGCCGGGATGTTTGCCGCGATTCCCTTTGCCATCTGGTTTTTCCTCGCCATCGAAGGCGCGGCAATGGCTGCCGAAGAAGCCAAGGATCCCAAGCGCACGATCCCCAAGGCCTACATCAGCGGCATTCTGACGCTAGTGCTGCTGGCGATGGGCGTGATGTTCTTCGCCGGCGGTGTCGGCGACTGGCGCACCCTGGCGAACATCAACGACCCGTTGCCACAGGCGATGAAAACCGTGGTCGGCGACAACTCCGGCTGGCTGCACATGCTGGTGTGGATCGGTCTGTTCGGTCTGGTGGCGAGTTTCCACGGGATCATCCTCGGCTACTCGCGGCAGTTCTTCGCCCTCGCCCGCGCCGGTTACCTGCCGGCATCGCTGGCGAAACTCTCGCGCTTCCAGACTCCACACCGGGCGATCATCGCCGGCGGCATCATCGGCATCGCCGCGATCTACAGCGACGGCCTGATCAACCTCGGCGGCATGACCCTCACCGCGGCGATGATCACCATGGCCGTGTTCGGCGCGATCGTGATGTACATCATGAGCATGCTCAGCCTGTTCAAACTGCGTAAATCCGAACCCAATCTCGAGCGCACTTTCCGGGCGCCGTGCTATCCGCTGATTCCGCTGATCGCACTGGTGCTGGCGGTGGTGTGCCTGATCGCCATGGCCTGGTTCAACGCGCTGATCGGGCTGATTTTCCTTGGCTTCATGGCGGTCGGTTTTGGCTACTTCCTGCTGACCGGGCAACTGCGCGCTGACGCTCCGGCCGATGCGATGCTCACGGGGCGATAACCCATCATGTAGGAATTAAGGTGCGGCAGAGATATCGGGCCTAGAATGGAACCACTGCGAACTCACTTCGCTCATAAGTGGTATGCAGCGTCGCTGGCGAACCCTCGCCCGCCAAGCTGCCATTAAGGAGAGCCGTTATGCCCTGGTATGCCTGGTTGATTCTGGTCGTTGCAATCGGCTCGATCGTTGGCGGATTGATGATGCTGCGCGACACCGCCAACAAGGTTGAACTGACCGACGAAGAACGCAAACGCGTTGCGCAGCGAAACGCCGAAGCGGACATCAAGGACGCGCAGGATCGCTGAACGAAGAACCCCGCCGGATCAGGCGGGGTTTGTTTTTTGTGGAGAATATTACTCCAAGGATCATGTTGGACTCAGCCGCACGCTTTTAAGAAGTAGAAGTACAGTCACCATTTCATTTACCTTGGTTAAGATGGTGGCCTTGTTGCGGAGAGTTCCACATGCGTTACTCGCAAGATCATAAAGCTCAAACCCATCAACGGATCATCAAGGAAGCCTCGGCGCGATTTCGCAAGGACGGCATCGGTGCTACCGGCCTGCAACCCCTGATGAAAGCGCTGGGGCTGACCCACGGTGGCTTTTACTCGCACTTCAAATCCAAGGACGAACTGGTCGAGAAAGCCTTGCAGGAGGCAGGCGATCAAGTCGATGGCCTGTGCGCCGAGATCTTTGCCCAGGAACATCCGCTGCAGACGTTTATCGACACCTACCTGTCCGAATGGCATCAGACCTCTCCGCACGAAGGCTGCCCGCTGCTGACCATTTCCTCAGAGCTGGGTCTGCGCGGCCAGCCGAGCCCGACCAGTGATGCGGTACTCAATGCCCGACTGAATCAAATCGAAGGCACCCTCGAGGGTGACAACAGCGCCGACCAGGCCATCGTCATCATGTCGACGTTAGTCGGCGCGCTCTTGTTGTCACGCAGTGTCGCTGACGCCAAGCTTGCCCAACGCATTCTCGACGTCACTCGCGATCACCTCAAGCAATCGCAGGACTAAGCCTGCCAGCGCTTGAACAGCACACTGGCGTTCACCCCGCCAAAACCGAAACCGTTGGACAGCGCATATTCGATCGGCATCGACCGCGCCTGGCCGTGAACGATGTCTACGCCCGCGCTCGCCGGATCGGGATTTTCGAAGTTGAGCGTCGGCGGGACGACCTGATCGCGGATGGCCAACAGGGTGAAGATCGCTTCCAGTCCGCCGGCAGCGCCGAGCAAATGCCCGGTGGCGGATTTGGTCGAAGTCACGGCGATTTTATTCTCCGTACCGAACAGCGCCTTGATCGCTGCCAACTCACCAAGATCACCCACTGGCGTTGAGGTCGCATGCGCATTGAGATGCTGCACCTGCTCCGGCGCAACACCCGCCTGAGCCAACGCCAACTGCATCGCCCGTCGCGCACCGCTGCCATCTTCCGGTCCGGCAGTGAGGTGATAGGCGTCGGCAGTGGTGCCATAACCGACCAGCTCAGCCAACGGCTGCGCACCGCGTGCCAGCGCATGCTCCAGCGATTCGATCACCAGCAGCCCGGCCCCCTCGCCCATCACGAAACCATCGCGACCGCTATCAAACGGTCGTGAGGCTCGTTCGGGGGTGTCGTTGTAACCACTGGACAGCGCCCGCGCCGCGGCAAAACCGGCCAGACTGACCCGATCAATACAGGCTTCCGCTCCGCCACAAACCGCGATATCCGCTTCACCGGCACGAATCATCCGTGCAGCATCACCAATCGCCTGGACCCCGGCCGCACAAGCAGTCACCGGTGCGCCGAGCGGGCCTTTCAAAGCGTGCTGAATCGACACATGTCCGGCCGCCAGATTGACCAGAAACGATGGGATGGTGAAAGGCGACAGACGACGCGGGCCACGACTGTCGGTGGTGCGTACAGCGTCGGCTATTGCACCGAATCCGCCAACACCGGAGCCGATGATCGTTGCGGTACGCTCCTGATCCCTGGCCTCGGACGGCTGCCATCCGGCTTGCGCAAACGCCTGGCGCGCCGCTTCCATGGCGAACAGGATGAAGCGATCCATCTTCTTCTGTTCCTTGGGTGGCGTGGCAAGATCCGGATCGAAACCGGCCTCGACGTCCTCCGCCGCCGTTGGCACCATCCCGGCGACCCGGGTCGGCAGATCCGCGCTCACCGCGTCCGGCAAATTGCGCAAGCCCGAGCGCCCGGCGAGCAAGCGCTGCCAGACAATCTCGAGATCACTGCCCAAAGGCGAAACCAGGCCCATACCGGTGACAACAATTCGACGCTGACTCATACCGCAGTTACCTCTGATCAATTTTTGTAGCGTTGGGCCGCCGAACTGCGCGACAGATTCGGGGCCATGACATGACGTGCACGCACAAAGGCCTGCCATTCACCCGCGTCAGGCAGCGACGGGATGGTAATCAACTCGCCCAGATCCAGGCCGGCCAGCGCCGCGTCGACCATCTCGCCGGCTTCCATCACCATCTCCGCCGGTATGCCACTGGCGTCGATGCCGGAACGCTCCCAGATTTCGGTGCGGGTAACCCCGGGCAGCACCGCTTGCACCTTCACGCCAGTGCCTTCGAGCTCGGCGTTGAGCGATTGAGTCAGGCTCAACACGTAGGCTTTACTCGCACTGTAGGTCGCGTTGAAGCGCTCCGGAAACAGCGCCACCACCGAGGCGATGTTGATGATCGTGCCGCGTCCGGCCTTGGCGAAACTGGCAGCAGCCGCCGACGCCAGCAACGTCACGGCGGTGACGTTCAACTGGATCAGACGCTCCAGTTGCTCGGCGTCGGAATTGGCCAGCAAACCATCGGCTGCGACCCCCGCGTTATTCACCAACAGGCTGATGCTCGAATCACTGCGCAGGCGTTGCTGGAGTTTGAGGACATCATCCTTTTGCGTCAGGTCGGCTTTGAGCACTTCGACCTTTACACCGTGGGCCTCGCGCAACTGGTTCGCAGCGGTTTCCAGACGCTGTTGATCACGGGCAACCAACAGCAAATCAAAACCACGCGCTGCCAGCCGATGAGCGTAGACGGCACCGATACCGGACGATGCGCCAGTGACGACGGCCGTACCTTGAGACTGGACTGAACTCATGAAAGCGCTCCTGAAACATATTGGGAGATAGGCCTCCAACGCTCACTTGCCTGGAGGTGACGGAAATTATTATAGGCATAATCTCAAGACAATATGATACTCATAATTTTGAGCTCGTCGACACACGCGACGGCGCTCCCTCTGCCGCATCTCTGCCACCAGAAAGCAGAAAGGCCGGTCAATGACCGGCCCCTTGGCGTTGAATAATCAGCTTAGTTCACTTCCAGCTTGTCGCGGTTGCGATCGAGGATCGCCTTGCCGATGCCCTTCACTTCCAGCAGCTCATCCACCGAGGCAAATGGCCCATTAGCATCACGATACGCAACAATGGCTTTGGCCTTCGCCTCGCCTACCCCGGACAACTGTTTTTGCAGAGTCATCGCATCCGCACCGTTGAGATCGACTTTTTCACTGGAAGACGTCGTCACGGTGTCGCTCACCATCGTTGTGTTATCCGTGTTCGGGACAACGGCAGGTGCCGCCACCACAGCGATTGAAGCACTGGTGAGCAAAGCAAAAACCAGAGAGTAGAAAAAACCGTTACGCATAAATGACGCTCCATCATCGTTTGAGAAAGCAGCTTTTCCGAAGCTGCTCTCCAAACTTAGGTGATGGTTGGCGGGTGTCAAAAATGCGTCTATTACAGGATGTGAAACAATCAGGGTTCGAGGCGACGCTGCTGATAGATCCAGTCAACGATTTCGCCGTCCGGGGTATAGCCGCTGACAGTTTCTCGCAGGAGTTGGCGGACGCGGGCATAATCGTCCTGCTCGACGGCAGCCAGCAAATCCGTCAAACGAAGCTTGAGCAAGTCCCATGGCAAATGATCTTCGCTGGCACTCATGATCATCGGGTGCGGTGTAGCTGCCACGTTGTCACCGATCAGCAACTCTTCGTATAACTTCTCTCCCGGACGAAGCCCCGTAAAATCAATGGAGATGTCTCCTTGTGGATTTCGCTCAGAACGGATGCTCAATCCAGACAGGTGAATCATTTTTTCCGCCAATTCGACGATTTTTACCGGCTCGCCCATGTCCAGGACAAATACATCCCCGCCCTGCCCCATCGAGCCTGCCTGGATGACCAGTTGCGCAGCCTCGGGAATGGTCATGAAATAGCGGGTGATCCGGGGATGCGTGACTGTCAACGGTCCACCGGATTTGATTTGACTGTGAAACAACGGAATCACTGAGCCCGAGGACCCCAGAACATTACCGAACCGAACCATGGTAAAGCGGGTTTTATTGACACGGGAAACGTTGGCCTTGTCACCAAACATCACCGGGGCAACCTCCCGACTCAGCGCCTGGAGGATCAACTCGGCCAGACGTTTTGTGCTGCCCATGACATTCGTCGGCCGCACTGCCTTGTCTGTAGAAATCAGGACAAAATTCGAGACCCCGGACTGAAGCGCAGCCTGAGCGGTATTGAGGGTTCCGATTACATTATTGAGGACACCCTCCGCAATGTTGTGCTCCACCATCGGCACATGCTTGTAAGCTGCCGCATGGTAGACGGTGTCGACTTTCCAGGTTTTCATCACATCAAGCAGCTTGTCCTGATGACGAATGGAGCCCAGGATCGGCAATAACCGCACGGAAACCGATTGCCGAGACCCACGCTGCTCCAACTCGGTCAAAATGCTGTAAAGGTTGAATTCGCTGTGTTCGAACAACAATAGCGCCGTCGGCTCCAGTGAGAAGATTTGTCGGCACAACTCCGAACCGATTGACCCACCAGCACCGGTCACCATTACTGTTTTACCTTTGATACAACGCTCCAGCAGGTCTGGCTGTGCTGGCACCGCATCGCGTCCAAGCAGATCGGCAATGTCTACTTCCTGAATATCTTCAACCTTTACTCGACCGCTAGCCAGATCCGTGAAATTGGGAACGCTGCGTATATGAAGGGGGAATACTTCCAGCAGATTCAGAATCTCCCTGCGTCGAGCACGCGTCGACGACGGAAGCGCGAGAAGAATTTCCTGCGCCCCGGTGGCGTCAATCATCTGCTGAATATGCTTGGGCTTGTAAACCTGCAGACCTGAAATTGAACGATCGGCAATACTGGAATCGTCATCTATGAACGCTACAGGGCGCATGGTTCGCCCCATGCGCAACGCGGCGACCAGTTGGTTACCCGCAACGCCGGCACCGTAGATAGCTACCTTCGTCAGACCATCATCCCGGGACGTAAAGGGTACGTGTTGGGCTGCTGTGAACCAGTCACCCATAAAATATTGACGCATGCACAGGCGCAAACCACCAATGATGACAAGACTAAGCCACCAATAGTTGAAAACGATAGACCGAGGAACTACAGCCTCGTGGTTGCTGTACCAATAAACCACCAGAGCCAGAAACAGCGAGGAGAGACTTACGGCCTTTATGATCGCGATGAGCGCATCGTTGCCGAAATATCGCATTACAGCGCGATACATGCCAAAACGGATAAAAAGCGGGATGGCGATGATCGGTGCGCAAGCGAAGAGCCAGAAATGAACTTTCAAGGGGTTGTACATGTCGTCTATGCCCAGACGAACGATGAACGCAAGCCAGAGCGCGCCCCACACAAGAACGACGTCGGTGGCGACCTGTATCAGGCGTTTCTTGCGCCGCGGTAGCCCCAACAAAAAAGATCGAATTTTATCCATTAGCATAATGGCTTAGTGCCCACTCCTTTCACCGAGGTCAGCATTTCACATTGTAACCGTCTACCAGGACTCCAGGTGAACTCAAATTGGTTGCCAGCCCACGACGGCCGACGACGTTCGCACACCAAATATCCCGCAACTCTGACAACTGAAATGTAACCTTTGATGCATAGAATGTCATATTTTGAGAGAAGTCAGGGCGAAAAAACGGAAATGAAATTGAGACGCAGAGGGACATCAGCTACACTTGAGGTCATTCGAAATGCTATTCAGAATAAATGTAAGCACTCTAGAAAACATTAGTAATACATATTGTTTGCCTATCAAATAAATCCGCGCTCGTAACCAATTTGTTGCAAAAGAGATATCATGATCAGAAATCTTACCTCACCGCCTCAAGTGGTAACATCTGAAAATCGAACAGCCCTTAAAGGGCAGAGACCGGTTGTTATATGGCTGACAGGATTGAGTGGCGCAGGTAAATCAACCATTGCCAACGCCTTGGAACTTGCACTATTAAAAGCCGGACGACACACTTATCTTCTTGACGGAGATAACATCAGGCTAGGTCTATGTAATGATCTTGGATTCTCCGATCAAGACCGAGAAGAAAACATTCGAAGAATCTCAGAAGTTTCAAAACTATTTCTCGACGCTGGACTGATCGTAATAACAGCATTCATTTCACCCTTCAGGCGTGACCGAGACTTGGCGCGCAATGTCATAGGCGAGCGAAATTTCATTGAAGTCCATATCGATACACCTTTGACCGAGTGTGAGCGACGCGACCCGAAAGGTTTGTACGGAAAAGCAAGACTGGGATTGATCAAGAACTTCACTGGAATTGATTCAGCCTATGAAGTTCCTCTAGCGCCTAAAATAAGAATTAACACACTTGAAGAGGATCTCGAGAAATCAGTTCAGCGCATTCTTGCTGTCCTTCAAGAAAACCTGGAAGCATGAACACATTCGTCGTTGTTGGAGCAGGCTTTAGCGGAACCGTTGCTGCTATCGAGTTTTTGAATCGAATACAACAAGAAGCTCAACTGTTCATCATCAACCGGTCTGGACTAATTGCTCGCGGGCTTGCTTATGGCACCAATAGTCCACTGCACCTTTTAAATGTACCAGCTGGCAATATGACCGCCCTTGCAGACGAGCCAGATTCCTTCCTGGAATATTGCCTCGAGCGCAACATGGAAGTGACGGCAAGCTCGTTTGTTTCGCGGAAAGTGTACGGCGATTATCTCGAACACTTGCTAAATCAGGCGATTGAACGCTCAGCTCCTCGCGTCAAAACAACTCAGATCAGTGCCGAAGTTGTCAGCCTGACCCCTAACGGTCAAGGGGCCACAATTGAATTAGACTCGGGAGAGATATTCAAAGCTGATCAAGTCACATTGGCTTTCGGACATTTCCCTCCCAGCAACCCATCGGGCCTCGGGTCTGTTAGCGAAACACACTACTATCAACAGGATCCCTGGGAGCAACGATCTGACTCAAAAATCCAGAAGGATCAGCCAATACTTTTGATCGGAGGCGGGCTCACGGCAATAGATGTCATCAGCAACCTGATAAAGTCAAAGCATACCGGCAAGGTCTATATGCTTTCGCGACGTGGTTTGTTACCGAAACCTCATCGTGTCGCGAGAGGCCAGCATACGGATCACATGCAAACGCGTAACCGCCTTCTTGAGTCAAAGCCGTCAATACTCGGCTATCTGAAAATCGTCCGAAATGCGATAAAAACCGGGCTGAATGAACAGATTGACTGGCGAGATATCATTGCATCGATTCGTCCCGTAACGGCAGAGCTCTGGAGACGCCTTCCCGACACCGAACGCCGCCGATTCCTGCGCCACCTCCAAAGCTATTGGGACGTACATCGCCACAGGGTCGCGCCGGATACATTCCAGATATTTGAGGATGCACTGAATCGTGGCCAACTAATTCCCCTGGCCGGACGCATTGTCTCGATGGATGTAGTGAACAGCTCTGTGACTGCGGTGATAAAGGAACGTCGCAAGGCATCAAATAGATTACTGACAGTCAACCTGATTGTGAACTGCACCGGTCCCACTTCCAATCCAGAAAAAACGAAAAGTCCGCTTATCAAGGAGCTATTGAAGGAGGGATTGGTAGTTTCGGACAACTTGGGATTGGGAATTTGTGCAAATGAGCATTACTATCTGAAAAACGCTCAAGGGAAGCCTAATGAGTGGCTAAGCTATGTCGGTCCTATGTTAAAAGCCGATCATTGGGAGCTTACTGCGGTTCCCGAATTGCGTGTGGCTGCACGCTCGGTAGCATTAAGTGTATGCCAGAAGTTTGAAAGTTAGCGCACCGGCATTAGCACCTGCGTAGAAAACACAGAAAAAAAGGGTGATCAGTCGATCACCCTTCATGTATCAGACGATTTTAGGCTTGAGCGCCGTCATCAATCCACTTGCAAAGGATGTGTACACCCTCTTCAACCATAATCTTTGGCGACCAGTTCAGAACTTCTTTGGTCTCGTCAATGGTGCAAGAAGCGTGACGCACATCACCATGACGATACTTGCCATTGATGTGATGCTCAGGAGCTTTGTAGTAGCGAGAAATGATACCCGCCAACTGGGCTACGCTAGTCGCTTCGCCCGAACCTACGTCATAAGGCTTGGTGGTACCGTCAGAATGGATGGTCGCCGCAAAAATTGCATTGGCCACATCGTCGATAAAAACGAAGTCTCGAATAATTACGCCATCTTCATAAACCGGGATGCTCTTCCCTTCTTTCGCCATACGCGCGAACAAGGAAACAATACCGGTATAAGAGTTGATCAGCGACTGACCCGGGCCGTAAACGTTTTGCAGACGCAACATTACAGGCGTCACACCCAAGGCAAGACACCAAGAGCTGAGGATATGCTCTTGAGCAAGCTTGGTTGCACCATAAACGCTTGTCGGGTCAGGCGTTGTAGTATGAGAGTTAAATGGCAAAGCCTTGAGGCCAGGGAAATCCCATTCAGCACGCTCTAGTTGCTCACGGGAACGCTGGCCCGGGTAAACGATTGCGCCATTGGCATCTTTCCACGCGCCCTCACCATAAACGGCACGGCTGGAAGTCAGAACGATGCGCTCAGGCAACGCTTCCGGATTGTTGCGCACGAGCGCATCCAGCATTTGGGTCGTACCGGTGACGTTGACATGAGCGTGGCGGCTCGCTTCCATCAATGATTGGCCGGTACCTGTTTCTGCTGCCAAATGAATAACAACATCGGGTGCAAACTCTTTCAAGACGCGATCCCAGTCCTCAGGACAGGTGACATCGCCCTTCACAAACTCAACACGCGAATCCAGTGCCGCCGGACGCTCTGCGCTTGGATGCACCTGAGGGTGGAGATTGTCGAAAGCAACAACTCGGCTGAATTGCCCGGCCAACAAAGGAGACAAAGCACAGCCAATAAAGCCTGCGCCACCGGTAACTAGACATGTCTTGCTCATTAACCACTCCTGATCTTGATTCAAAAAATTACTTCGCGTCCTGCACAACCATGGAAACCTTGCCCAAGCTCACCTGAACAGAAGGATCCAGATTTTCAAAACTGACTTGAGCCACATCAACCTCGGAGGTCAGGCTCAAAAAAAGTTCATTATCTCCCTGTGCGTAGCGTTCGGCAAACTCCACCGGTCGCCCGTCCTTCACCCCTTTAATCTTGAGTACGCCTGAGGCGCTCGCCTTCAGGAAAACCCGCACAGTTCGCAACCCTTTCGACGAATCTGCCCACGTAAGAGCGAAGGGCCCCTTCAGATCCGAATTACCGCTCGTGATCAGGGCTGGGGATTCGTTCGCGACGTAGACGGGAGCGCCCTGGCTCACAGCAAGATCATAGTTATTAGCGGATAACCACAAATAACTCTCGCTCAAAACGTTATCGAGATGACGCTCAGTCATCACGTAGAGCACAACATCCGGTTTGTATTTTTCAATCAGAGCCGGAACATTGGGAGCGAGCGACTGATTGTCAATGTTATGCCGAACCTGAATCGTTTCATAAAAAGCAGCTTGCAAATATGGCGATAGCGAGTCACCCATCGAATCCCGCAATACCAACGCTCTCAAGCGTTTTTTCACCGATTCATTACGGGTATTTCTTGGTAGATCCAATAGACCTGTGTGCGTACTGCCAGGCACGATCTGAGCTGAGCCGTCATCACCCACGATCGCAAATTCTGGCAAGGGAGAAGCCAGCTTGGGCATTGTCCAGGGATTGGGCTCCGGGAGGCTGATCATTGCCTTGAATTCACTACCGTAATCGGGATTGACGACGGCACCATCAGCTGGAGGAACGTACAGATCGTTAAATTTCGGATTGAGGGTGGCGAGTTTTTGGCTGATTTCCTTCCAGCCTACCCAAGCACCAAAATCCGTCCAATGACTATTGAATGGGGAATACGTATCTCCAATTGAGCGAGCCTGTTGCAGACTTGGTCGCAAATCAATCAATGGCAGATGCTGCTGTGAACTGAGTAACTGATCGAATATGTGAGTGCCAATGCGCCCTTCCGACCACTGAGGGAGCTTATCCGGATAAATAGACCACTTGGCTGGCGCAACAACAAACAACATCGGTATATCGCGTTGAGCCAACCACCGCTCTTGCCCCCCAACTGTGCCGCTCCAAGCGTTCAGCTCAACTTCATTGTAGTGACGACGGCCGAGGGCTTGTGACATGTTCTTGTTGAAGAAGTCCCCAAGAAAAACCCAGCCATCACGTCCCACAACAGCAATAGCCTTGTCATTAGTTGTTCCAAGAGCGTAAAGAAAACTCGAATAGCCCTCGACGGCGTTGTTCCAAAGCGGTGTGGTTCTGCGAATTCCGTCCCGCAGATTTGCCCACTCACCAGGATGCTTGATGACGGATTTTATCGCAGGAGCGAATTGGGGAGAAAACATCACCGCAATACCGGGCACGCACAGGGCGAGCATGAACAACCCAATGATGACCCGTGGCTTAAATACTGATCTCATATATTAAAACCGGAAGTAGAGAAAAGGGCTGTATGCGCCGGAAAGAACTTTCATGCTTGCAAGCAGGAAGAGTGAACCGAGTCCAAATACGCCAACAACAACTCGTTGACTGGATGATAGACGATCACACAGCCACTTATAAACTGGGAAGCTGAGGATTGCTCCCACCACCAAGGCCAACAACAATCCGTTGCTCATATACTCGGCGATAACATAATTTTCCGGGCCGCTGCGAAGGTTCAACATCAAGGCACTCATGTGGAACGCATGCTCGAATGTTTCAGAGCGGAACAGTACCCAACCGAAAACCACCACTGCAAGGGTATATAACCAACGCAGCACGAACGGTATGCCGCGACTCTCCATATTGGTGAAGCGCTCTATAACAAGGAAAAGACCATGCCATAGACCCCAAGCGACGAATGTCCAAGAAGCACCGTGCCATAACCCTGTCAGAATGAAAACCGCCATGAGGTTAACGTAAGTTCGAGCGGCGCCAACTCGGTTACCACCCAAAGGTACATAGACGTAATCACGAAACCACCCGGACAAGGTCATATGCCAGCGGCGCCAGAAGTCGCGAATAGATGCCGCCTTATAAGGGTAGTTGAAGTTTTCCGGAAAGCGGAACCCCATCATCAGACCTAATCCGATAGCCATATCAGAGTATGCGGAAAAGTCGAAGTATATTTGCAACGTATAACTGGCAGCACCCAACCAGGCCGTTCCGAAATTCAGTTCGGACGAGGGCAGTGCGAAAATGGCGTCAGCAGTGATTGCAAAGGTATCAGCCAACAACACTTTTTTTGCAAAGCCGATAACAAATCGGGTAATCCCCTCAACGACCATATCGGGATTGACAGATCGATCCGGAAGCTCTGCTGCGATATCACGGTAACGGACAATAGGACCGGCAATAAGTTGTGGAAACAACGACTTGAATGTACCGAAAATCAATAAACTTTTGGTTGCTTGAATGGTGCCACGGTACACATCGACCAGATAGCTGATACCTTGAAAAACAAAAAAACTGATACCTAGAGGCAGAAGAACCGATATAACCGGAACCGCCGACGGGTGACCAAATTTCTCAGCGATGATATTGATGTTCTGCGTAATAAAACCAATGTACTTAAAATAACCTAGCACCGACAAGTTGAAAAAAAGACCAACAATAAGAAAAATCCTGGCAGTTTTATTTGCCCCTTCATCGCTGCCCGACTGTCGATATATAGCAATCAAGTAACCGAACGCGTAGTTGCCGACAATGGCAGCCAAGAGAATCCAGACCCCTTTTGCGTCTCCCAGGTAGTAAAAAAACAGACTTGCAACCAGAATGAGAATATTTCTGAGTCGATGCCCAACTAGCTTGTAAGCTATTAAAAAGGCGGGCAAAAACAGAAAAATGAATAGGTAAGAACTAAAAACCATAATCTACTTTCCAGTTGGTAACGATGGCACTGTTGCCTACGCAAGAGAATGGCGAGATCGACATCCTCTCGGCATTATTATTTTTTCAACACCCAACGGTAGCCACTACGTAGAAGTGGTGCAAGCCGTGGAAATCTGAACATTATAGAACGCTTCAAAGAAACTATTACTCCCCCTGCGAAGCGTGCCGTTCTGGCGATTTGCATCTGTTCACGCAGGTCTCCCGAAGGAAAACAACTAGATAGCGCCTGCACCTTATACTCCAGCTTGACATAGTTCTTCGACGCCTGCGCGGGTGTCATTATGCACCGACTTATAAAACCAGCATCTTGAGCACAATACGTAACTAGCCGCTCAAGCACATGGGGAAGGTCTCCATCTCCATAGTGCTCTTCATCAAAGTCACTCCATTTCCACTCATGCTCAAACAGCTTTTTCAACGCTTCCGGTTTAAACCAATACATCGAGCCATACGTTGCGATGGGAGTCTCTACGTCTAGAGGGACGTTCAAGCCAATTTTTCTTGCAACGTCTACAGCTCGCTCTCTATTGAGAAACCATCCGTGCCCTAGGGTGGGATAACCAATATGCACTGCAGGCGGCATTGCAACCCCCACCCACGGCTCGGCCTCAAACATCTCAAGCACATTGGTTACATATTCATTACTGGAAAGAAGGTTCTCGAACAAGTGGCGTTTGAACATCGACGCTTTCGCCCAGCCATCTTGCGGTGACTTCTTGCTGTGAAGCCTGCAAATATAATCAAATCCGCCTTGGAGCACGACATCGCGGCAAGTAATAAATAATGCAGATGTATCTCTGCCAAAATTGGAAGCGCAAACCAATACCGAAAAATCACACACACTCAAGTGGCTGAGAGCATTGATGATTTGCGTTTGCTTTTCTTCGGAATCAGTAGTGACAAATAATGCACAGCTCAACGGAACATTTTTTATCAAATCCATTATCTCATCCAGCATATCGACGTAATAAATATGCGCGATGACTGCAACCCTCTTCTGGGAGAGCCGAGGAGAAATGGAATTAGCATGAGAATCTGAAAGAATACTCAATTGCTCGAGATTTGTATAAATCGTACGCAACGGCGTGGTACGAATCAGGTTTTTCCAGATCAACGCTTCATCATAATCTGACCTCTCTCGTACATAATCCAATGCACGTTTGACATCAATTGCCTGGGATTCGAGAAAAGCGGGATCGTGAAAAAAAGGCCGTCGCTTTAAAATCGGCGAACGTCGTTCGATGGTTAAATCAATTTCGGAGAAAACCGGATGATCGGTATTGTAAGTCGCAGGATCTAAATAAACAGCAAATTGAAAACCCAACTCTTTGAAATGCTGGGTAAAACGCCCCTCATGCTTTAAAATAGAATCCTCATAAGACTTGATCATTGGCATATCATGCCAATACTTATAAAAACTTTCAGAGCAAAGCATCTCATTTCGCACAGCGATGAAGTGCGATTGAATATGAAACGGCAAAATGCCTTTACCAGTAAATGGATTTGGCGAAATCTGATTATGAGCAGACACCCCCCAAAAATCCACTTTTGCTTCACTCATCGAATCAAACAGCTCCGAAAAAGGAAAAACCGGAGCGTAGAAGGTATAGTTTAAAAACAGCGCCTCGTCGTACTGACGGAGCTCCTCCCAACCAAACTTCTCTATCGCCTCTTTATAAGCCCAAACATCAAAACCGATATTTTTCCGGCAGTAAACAGTATCGACTAATTGCTCAACCCTCTCGAGACAACCCGAAGCAATTTCAGAGTTAGAAACGAAAAATATGGTATCGACGTGCGCGCGAAGCTTACGAAGCTTATAGACTATGTAGTCATCCACAACTCCGTCATTATCATAAAAAAGATAAAAAGCAACTCTACGCATATTCAATCTGATTCCGTTAAGCTCTCAAACAAACCGTATGTACTCTACACTCAAAAGCACATGCGTAGACTTATGAGAATGGCGAACCGTTAGATTCGCCATTATCATTGCTGCTTACTTACCTCTGAACAACGATACGAGTCGATTCAATACTCGTCGTTGAACGGACAGCTTCGCTCGATCCACCCAGCGCAGGCGGGTCAAAACATCCGAATCGCCCATGAAAGAGTTCAATTTGTCATTCAAAAGGCGAGCCTGATCCAAAGCTCCCATCTTTTCACGAAACGTGCCACCTGGCAAGAATGTTACCAGCTTCTCATGCAGCTCTCTCGCTTGATCCAGCCACTCGGCAGGCGGCACATAAGTATTGTTCGCTGAGGCATAATGGTCTACGCGATTACAAATATCCTTGGCTTTATCCAACCATTGAATTTGATACTGTATATTTCCATTAGGCAACATAGAACCAAGACGTTGAAGCTTGTATTCCAGCTTGGTGTAATTGATTGATGCCTGATATGTGTTAATGACACACCTCATGTGATAGCCATCACTCATCACCGAATAACCTAACAAGCGCTCTAGTACGTGAGCCAGACCGCCGTCCATATGATTCGGCTCAGGATCAAAGTCGGACCATTTGAATGGATAGGTTGAAATTTTCTTGATAGCCTCTGGCCGGAACCAAAACATCGTTCCATATGGCGCCACTGGTGTTGAGTCATCAAATGCGGTGGTAATGCCTAACTTTTTCGCCCACTCCGTGGCGGGCTTGCGGTTCTCGAACCAGGCATGTCCTAATGTAGGGTAGGCAATATGAACAACGGGAGGAAAAACCATACCCAAACTTTCATTTTTTTCAAACAACCCAATAACGCGCTTTACATATCCAGGACTGTGCAAGAGATTGTCGAACATGTGCTGCTTGAACAGCAACGCCATATTATGACCATTTTGCGGGGATTTTTTTGAATGAACCCGGCACAAATAATCATATTGACCTGACAAAAGAACATCACGAAGCGTCATGAACAGGGACCCCATGTCCCTCCCACGATTTTCCTCCGTAACGCGAACTTCAAATTTATTCACATCATATTTTAGCAGAGCAAGCTCGATATTCTTTTTCTTCTGCTCATCACTAGTAGTGATATAAAGATCATATGCATATGGAATATTAGTAATATACGACATAGCTTCTTCAAGCATGTCATCATAATACAAGTGAGCCAGTACCGCGATACGGCGCGGCTTACTACTCAGCTCTTCAAAATCCTCACCCGGAAGAACCTCGAGCAAATCCATATTGGTATGAAGCGTTCGCGGCTGAGTACTGCGGACAACATTCTTCCAAATAAGAGAAGTGTCGTAATCACTATCCTCTTCTATTTTTTTCATTACCCCTTTCAGGGTCATTGCGTTTTGTTCTAGAAATATTGGGTCGTGAAAAAACGGGCGTCGTTTTAAAATTGGGCTGCGATTCTCAAACATCAACTCAATACTCTGGAACGCAGAGTATTCAGTTGGATAATCTTCTACAGGAAATGTAACCTGAAAGCTGAATCCGCAATCACTAAAATGCTTAGTAAAGCGAGACTCGTGCTGAAGAATAGAGTCCACATAAGAGTTGATCATTGGCATCTCACGCCAATACTGCTTGAACTCCGGAGATGTGAACATTTTCTTACGCACAGCAATCCAGTGCGAGTTTAAATGAAGCGGGAGTTCATCACGGCCAGTGAATGGATTGGGCACCATCGCCTTGTGCGCAGTAATACCCCAAAAATCACACTCCATCGCGTCCATTTTTTCAAACGTTTCAGAAAACGGAAAAATTGGACCGAAGAACGTGTAATTCATCAGAATCAGTTCATCATATTCCTCTAGCTTATCGAGACCAAAGGTCTCCATAGCTTCTTTATATCCCCAAACATCGAAACCGATATTTTCACGGACATAAACGACATCAACAACATTTTCAAGCTTTTTTCTCGACTCAACTGTCAGCGCAGAATTTGACACGACAAAAATTGTATCAATACTGTCCTTCAGCGATTTCAATTTATGAGTAACATAGTCATCGACCTGACCCTGCTCATCATAGAAAAGATAAAATAATACGCGCTTCATATAACCACCAATTCAAATAAGGCTTATTTTTTTGCAATCGAAAAGATTTTTTTCACCAGCCACGTCCTGCTAGCGGTAAGCGCAAGGAGGTCCGCGTAGCTCGCTTGGGCATCATGCAACTGCTGCTGGCAAGTTTCTTCTCGCGCAGCCACGACACCAAGCTCACATGAAACTTCATTGAGTGAATTTATCAATCTAGATATCTCCACCCTGCTTTCGGAGAGCGCCTCCTCCATTTTCTTGTGCGATTCTTTCAGCTCGCTCAACTCAGTGTGTTGTTTAAAAAAAACATCATTATGATGATGTCTCAGTGCCTGTAGTTCAGCCTGCTGCAAGAGATTCTGCTCATCTCGTTGCTCTAGAGCCCTATCAACTGCCTCGCGCATTGGCGAAGAGAAAAGAGCCAGCATTTCGGAGAATTCGATCTGTGCATTTTCGATAACCTGCCAGTAATCACTCCGCATTTCGTT
This sequence comes from Pseudomonas sp. GM30, assembly GCF_000282275.2. Taxonomy (NCBI): domain Bacteria; kingdom Pseudomonadati; phylum Pseudomonadota; class Gammaproteobacteria; order Pseudomonadales; family Pseudomonadaceae; genus Pseudomonas; species Pseudomonas sp. GM30. Next base: position 162,683 of record NZ_AKJP02000031.1, read on the forward strand.
GCACACAGAATACACACGCTCTGCAAAAGTTCTCTCTTTGCGTTGCGGATCTGCGTTTGAATTGTGATCATGATGACGATTCTCAACTCCCAGGTAAGCATCAACTTCTTGCTTCGAATCTTCGATCGAAACGGGCCACTGAAGCTCCAGTTCGGCCGCAACCCGCTCTACACTGACAGCGCAATCCATCAATAATTGATCATAGGTAATTATTGATCGAGGAATTTCACGCGTAGCTTTTTCAGCTTCAAAAAAGTATTCAAGCCACAGAATTTCAGTATGTTTGGCCCCCCACTTTTCCTCACCGACCATTCGAGCGACAGAACTCGCAACTTCATCCGGATGGCGGGTTACCAGTAACGCACGGGGCGCAATGTTCAGCGAGCGAAGTACTCTGAGCCACAGAGGAACAATACGACACATTCTGGGCTCTTTGATAATCCAAAGCGCTTGGTCGCCATATTCACGTCTAACCAGTTCGACCAGTTCTTCATGTGCCTTATGGGTCGCTGGATGCTCAAGCCATCCTTCAGGCATCTCACTGACATCAAACCAAGTGCGCCCTAAAGCCGTTAATAGCCGCTCATGAATGGCCAACGCGTCTGCGCTTTCAAAAAAACCTTTAGGGTTGGGTTTGGCTGCAGGCAACAAATTTCCCGACAACGCCGCCCCGCGTAGATTGAGCACACGGGTGACTGCCGAGGTACCGCTACGAGGCATTCCCAACACTAAAATTGCTGTAGGGTTATTCATGATTAGTTACCGATAAATCTATCGAGGAAAACCATAAATCGGGCGATTCAACCAAATCCGTCAAACCGGTAGAAAGGCGTGATGGGTTAGGCAGCACTCGAAACATTCCGATATCGATTTTTCGATCCAAGAACTGCTCTTGTCCATCTAGAACGGCCAGCACCCCGGCGTTCAAAAAATACATTGCAGGCATTAACTGACAAACAAAAGGGAAAACAGCCTTGACTCGAGTTCCCTTTTCTACAATATCAATCGCATCCTGGATGGTGGAACTGACTGCACCGCTCAGTTCCAGCCCGGATGTAGTACGAATCATCATCCCGAATCTTACCTTCTCGGCAGACTCTGAAAAGTCTGCTTCGTACACAAAATTATAGGCCTCACCTTCCTGAATCACGTTGACTCGACGACCATCGAGAGTCTCGATTTGAGGGTTAATAATGGACACGCCGCTGGACTTGTAACTTAATGTACTTTGCGGGACCATACCCTCGTCGTAATACGCATCCTCTTTGGCCTCAGCATCTTTCTTAGCACTGATTACCAACTTTGAGTCGACTCTATCGGCGACCGAAACAAACTTATCAGCGCCTTGTAATTCATCATTCATTTGCAATTTTATTTCTGCCCTAAGTGCCTCTACAGAATCAGCGGGAGAATAAATTAGCTTATGATACTTGGAGACAACCGATTTTGGACCACCCAGGGCAAGTAACTCCCCTTGGTCCAGGAGAATAGCTCGGTCACAAAGCTCTGTCACGATCCCGGCAGAATGAGATACGAACAGAATCGTAGAACCAGCATCCCTCAGACGCTGAATACGTGCAAAACACTTACGCTGGAAAGCTTCATCGCCAACGGCCAGCGCCTCATCTACAATAAGCAAATCCGGGCTCACGTTGATTGCTACGGAGAAAGCCAAACGAACATACATTCCGCTTGAATAACTCTTTACCGGCTGCTCTATAAAATCGCCGATATCGGCAAATGCTGCGATTTCCTCAAATCGAGAATCGATCTCTTCCTTGGAGAGGCCAAGTACAGAGCCATTCAAGTAAACATTTTCACGGCCGGTAAAGTCCGGATTGAAGCCGGCCCCCAACTCAAGTAGCGCAGCGATTCGTCCGTTAACCTTTATCTCACCTTGAGTAGGAAATAACGTGCCGCAAATTAGTTGAAGTAAAGTTGACTTACCGGAACCATTACGACCAACGATCCCAAACGTTTCTCCGCGTTTGACTTCAAAACTAATGCTTTTTAGAGCATGAAATTCTCTAAACCATATCTTTTTCTTACTTACTGGAGAAAGCATCTGCAGAAGTCGATGATGAGGTTTGTCATACACAGGAAAGCTTTTACTTACATTGCTCACAATTACTGCAGAATCAGAGCACATCGCCAAACCCCCTTCTTGTCGCCGAAAACCATGTATAACCGACTAATGCAAACAGTGAACTGGCCAAGGCATACAGCCCCAATCCGTTCCAATCAGGCATTCCCCCCCAAAGAGAAACCTCTCGAGCCTGATCGATAATAAAGGTCAATGGGTTGAGCGAGAATACAAATCGATATTGCTCTGGAATGGCATTAACCGGCACTACAGCCGAAGAAGTAAACAACAGTGCGGTGGACAGTACTCCCGTAACCTGACTGACATCCCGAATATAAACACCTAGTGCTGAAAGAAACCAGCCAACCCCCAACATCAATATGACCAAGGGTAAAAACACTACCGGCAAAAGAACAATACTCCAAGAGAATTGATGATCGACCGCCAGCCTTAGTACGATTAGAACTACCACATTCATAAAGGTATGAAACAACGCCGAGACCACCATCGGCCAAGGAAGTATTTCAATAGGAAAAATAACTTTCTTAACATAACTTACATTACTGGTAATCAGCATTGGAGCACGAGTGAAACACTCCGCAAAAAAACCATGAACGATAAGTCCAACAAAAAGAATTATCGCAAAACTATTAACCGAACCGGCTGGCTGAGGCCAGCGGCTATTAAGAATACTGCCGAATGCAAAAGCGTAAACACACAACATCAAAAAAGGGCTTAGAATCGACCACAACAGGCCAAAACTAGCCCCACGATATCTGCCAAGCACTTCACGCTTACTCAATGCAAGTATCAACGAACGATTACGCACAACCGAAACAACCGGTGCAAATACACTTGCTTTTAAACTTCCAACAAAACTGGCCATAGCCACTCCAAGAAGCATCGCACTATCTAATAAAAAAAATAATCTCAATAATCAAAGAAACTACTGATATCAATTGCATAGACCAACACTGACGCACTGGGGAACCCCCCATACTCCCTTCAGAAGCTGATAATTCTTCCGTTAAAACTTTAAATCTACACACGTGCATACATAATCCTATTCAAATCCTGTTGAGCAACACGGCAGCCCAGAGAGCCAAATTCCCCTGCAGTGTTTGCCTATAAACACCTGAACGTATTAAAAAGACACACCGTTTTAATAACGGCGAGCATCTAGCCCTTTCAAAATTCTCCAGGACCATCAAATTTGAGGATGGCATACGCTCTTTTAATGGATCAACCGCTTTAAGGTTGCGTCTATTCCACTCAAGAAAACGACCACCGAGCATTTTCCTTAGGCGCGTAAAACCGGATAAAACCCCTGCATTGGCACCAATAACATTATCTGAATGCTGCCTATAGCTGACATGCGACTCGAAATCGTAATAAACTCGACCACCACAAGCCGTCACCAATATGTAAAACCACCAATCATGTGAAATAATTTCTGAATTGGCGGTAACGCCAGCTATTGCTTTCAACGCATGGTTGAAAACCATCGTATTTCCGCCCGCAAGACTTTGCACCAGGGCATTCTTAAAACTTGGCGGATATTTAAAGAGGGGTGAGTTACCAACCTTCACTCCAAATTCATCGACCAGCGCTGTTCGCCCACAATAAAGTGAAGGGATGTCTACCGCACAATTCTTTAGCCACTGAATAGCAACACAGAGTTTATCTTCTGACCATATGTCGTCCTGATCACAGAACGCATAATATTCCGCTGCGATATAATGTTTTTTGACTAAAGAAATAAAATTATTCGCGTAACCTTGCTGCGGACCGGAGAGTATAAAAAATCGTTCTGCGCCTATCTTTTTTTGATAGACACGCAAAATCTCCAAAGTATGATCTTGCGATCCGTCATCTGACGCATAAATAACCCAATTATCATAAGTTTGGCTGATAATAGAGTCTATCTGCTCTGCGAGATAGCGCTCCCCCTGATAGGTGCAAAGTAATATCGCGACCTTCCCTATCGTCTCATTACTAACGCTCACCGCATTGCTTTCCTTGACTAAAAAAGAGTCACTCACCGTACGCAGACCGCTTTTCCAAGGTGCAAAACGTTTTTCGGGGGGAACATGTTCGATACCTTCGGGGCTTTTGTCAAAAAACGGAGACCACTGTCAGAAATCATTGGCTCTGACGTCAGCAGCTGGGGGATCCTGAAATCGAAGGAAATACGAATATCAGGGTGTCTGATCTTATCAAACCCACGCCTGGATCTCAAAATATCACCGCTGGACCGTGATTCTTAGAAACGTTCTGGCCAACGTTAGCCCTCACGGCAGACAATCCTCGAAAGTCATGAAAGCAACCCCCTATTGGGGTGAAGCCGCTCCCGCCTCAAACCTCCAGGCAAGAACAGCGATGGGAAAATAGGCCAGCAAAATTCCTGCCACACCTTCCAAGACGTTAACGGCGACCAGCACAGCAATGGGTAGGAGCCAAAGTATGTTAATTGCGAATACAGCCAACGTAACAAACCGATGGCTCCTAAAGTACCTTGAAGCATTTTGATAAGCGTGGCTGCAGTGAGCCTGATAAATTTTCTCGCCTCGGGCAACTCGGCGCAAAAGCGTAAATGTGGCGTCTACCACAAAGACGCCAAGCAATATCAACCAACACCATAGAAAACGCGGTGAATGCCAAGCTGAAACAAGAGAGAGTCCACCTATCGCAATACCAAGAAACCCGCTACCTGCGTCCCCCATGAATATTTTCGCAGGAGGAAAGTTCCAAAAGAGAAAGCCCATGACCGCTGCAGCCAATAACAAAGGCGCACCGATAAGCTCTGGCATTCCCGCCACGTAGTAAATGACACACATCCCTAAACAAGCACAAATAGCCTCTATACTTGCTAGACCATCAATACCATCCATAAAATTGTATAGATTGAGAACCCAAACCAGATACATCGCGCCCAATGCCGGTCCAGCCCACCCCATATCTAATACTTGGGAAAAAAATAAAACAGGTGCCAACCCATTCAACCAGAACAAAAGCCAGGCTGCAGCGATAAAGTGCCCCAGAAGTCGCCATCTAGCAGCGATATGTCCATGATCATCAGCAAAGCCTAAAATGGCGACAAGCAAGCCTGCACCACCAACTGCTGCCGCCTCCGACAGCGTTAAAGAGTCAAACCCGACAAGTATCGGAAGCACTGTAATGAAAGAGATTACAATTGCAACGCCCCCGCCTCTCGGGGTAGGCACAGTGTGGGAACTTCGCTCATTCGGGACATCCATTATGCTTGCATTGAGTGCGTAATGGCGCAAAGCCCACGTCAAAGCGAGGGAGGTGCAAAGAACAACTATTAATAGCCAACAGAAAATCATACTTTCCGATTACCCTGAAAGTGAAGCGCACTGCGGCGAAACGCTAGATCCCTTGTAATCGGAGGAAACCAACCCAACAAACTGCATGTTTCGCTGATATCAACTTGCAGCGAACTACAAAGGCGTTGAATCACGGCCCTGCGCCCTGTCAGAAAACCTGCCAATTTCAACAGTGTTACCGGAACAGGAAGCAAGCGACTTTTTTTCCCTAAAGCTTTCGCCATTAATTCAAGCAACTGCGATGTGGATATATCTGCACCATCACTGACCATCAATACACGCCCTTTAGCGGAAGGGTGACTGATACAGGTGACAATCAAATCCACCAGATTTTCAATAAATACCAGGCTTCGCTGGTTATGAATAGCACCTAGCGGAAGAGGAACCTCTCTGTCCAGCCAGTTCATCATATCTAGAAAATTTGCCTTGACGCCTGGCCCATAGACCAGCGGAGGTCGAATAACGACCAACTCCATACCTGTTTCTAAACTTATTTCTCTTAGCCCCTCTTCTGCTTCGAATTTCGATAACCCATAAGGATCTTTCGGCACTGAGCTTAGGGCTGACGTGAATGGACGACCTGGAGGAGTACTCTCACCATTAACTTTAATTGAACTTATATATATAAAACGCTTTACGCCCGAACTGGCGGCATTTCGCGCCAGATTCAACGTACTGTTGACATTGATTTTCCGGAATTCCGCCAGTGCATCCGGTGCAGTTTCGTCCATAACATGAACCCTGGCAGCACAGTGAACGATTGCGTGAACGCCATCAAGAGCAAACCCGATATCAGGTGAATTCATATCCCAGTAAACAGTTTTACACAGCCCACTGATTTTTGACTGGGAACGCACGGCAGCTAGTGGCGTAAATGCTTTATCAACAAGTAGCCTGAAAACTACCGCCTCACCTACGAATCCGGTTGCCCCCGTAACCAAGACCAACGGCTGATTCATCTTTTCTTCGTCCCTGACAGTGCTGCAACCCAGCATAAAATAAAGAAAAGCGCTTTATCGCGTTTACGTCGCCGACACTGGCATGAACTCAATGACAGAAATATTAACTCTCTGCGGCTAAAGCCAATCCACTGACGAACAAATCGTTCCTCAATCAGATCCAACAACTCTACAATTATTCGAACCTGCTTGAACCACCAACCGTCCCGCACTGTTTTGTAACGTGCGACTAATGTCTTGAATCCGGTATTCGCACCGACTTGATTACGGTCATGTTGCCTGTATTGCATAGTGGACACGGGATCAATCACCCACTTGAACCCACGACTACGAGCAAACGCATAACAGTACCAATCGTGCAGATCAACACACTGTAGCGCAGACCAATTAGTAAGGAGTGAAGCTTTAAGAGCGTCTGCCAGTCTGCGCCCTAACACATAGGTGCAGCCCGGCCCTGCTGCCTCGAACAAGTAGTCCCATTCGACCTGGGGTTGGGCCTTATCCAACAAGCGAGCATTTCCGCCTGCCCAAAACGCAGTAACGTTGCTCGAATATGCGTCAAACTGATGATCAATCAGCGTGCGGGTCGCCCGAACAAGCTTTTCTTCATGCCAAATATCATCTTGATCGGCAAAGGCAACAAAGTCGTGCCGGGAAAAATCGACGTCCCGTATCAAACGAAAAAAATTACGCGAGGCCCCACCAAACTTGCCTTGCGGCGGCAGAACAACCACATTGGAGTGGCGTGCTGCATAGGCAGCACACCAAGCCTCAGTGCCATCGGTGGACGTATCGACACTGATGTAGATCGATACATCGGTCATGGATTGGGCTTGAATCGAATCAAGTTGTTGCTCGATCCAAAGCATACCGTTATAGGCAGCCAGCAAAACTGCAACGCTTTGATTTTCTACTGGCATGCGAATCCTGCATAGACGGTGCTGGATTTACTAATCCAGAGTGTGCTTCGCTCTATTTACAGCGAGCCATGATCCAATAGTTTTTGTAGATATTGGCCGTACCCGGTTTTTTTCAAGCGCTCTGCCTGAGACCCAAGTTGCTCAGCATTAATCCACCCATTGGTATAGGCAATCTCTTCAAGACACGCAATCTTGAATCCTTGACGATGTTCAATGGTGTGCACAAAGTGGCTGGCTTCGAGCAAAGAATCATGAGTCCCAGTATCGAGCCATGCAAAACCACGCCCAAGCATTTGAACACTAAGCGCTTTTTGCTCAAGATAAACTCGGTTGACATCAGTAATTTCCAACTCGCCTCGTTCCGACGGCTTGATGCTTTTGGCGATATCAACAACCTGATTGTCATAGAAGTACAAGCCAGTTACTGCATAGCTGGATTTTGGCTGATCAGGCTTCTCTTCAATACTCAAGGCACGGCCAGAATCATCAAACTCAACAACACCAAAGCGCTCAGGGTCAGAAACATGATAGCCAAAAACTGTGGCCCCACTTTCCTGATTACTGGCAGCGCGCAGATTGTCCGAGAAATGATGCCCGTGGAAAATATTGTCGCCAAGAATCAAACAGCAAGGATCTTTACCAATAAATTCCTCACCGATAATGAATGCCTGAGCCAAACCATCAGGACTTGGTTGTTCCGCATAGGTCAACTTTATGCCATACAGGCTGCCATCTCCCAGCAGCTTACGGAAACAAGGCAAATCCTCAGGTGTAGAAATAATGAGAATTTCCCGCATACCCGCAAGCATTAGCACCGACAGTGGGTAAAAGATCATTGGCTTGTCGTAGATAGGCAGCATTTGCTTGGATACGCCAAGGGTGAGCGGATGTAGGCGCGTACCCGAACCGCCAGCGAGAATGATACCTTTACGATTTGTAGTGATCATTTATTTAAAACTTCCATAAGCATTCGGGTCACACCACCTTGCCAATCCGGCAAGTGCAGAGAGAAATTGTCGCGGATTTTTTGAGTATTCAAACGCGAATTCAATGGCCGGCTAGCGGGGGTCGGATAGGCCGTCGTTTCAATCGGACTGACCATCTTGACTGCCAGTTCCTCACCAACCGCTCGCGCGAAGTCAATGACGTGAACCGCATAACCGTGCCAAGAAACCTCACCACCGGCGGCCAAGTGATACAAGCCACCCAGTTCAGGCGCCTGCTGCACTTTCTGGATAGCCAAGACAGTAACATCAGCAATGAGATCTGCACCTGTAGGTGCGCCGATTTGATCAGCGATGACATTGAGGCTTTCGCGGTCTTTCGCCAGACGCAACATCGTTTTGGCGAAGTTGTTACCGCGCGCACCATATACCCAACTGGTACGGAAGATCAGGTGCTTGCAACCGGACTCCAGAATCCCCTGCTCACCCGCAAGCTTGCTGGCTCCGTAATGATTTACCGGAGCCACGCCGTCTGTCTCCTGCCAAGGATCCACACCGAGACCGCTGAATACGTAATCGGTTGAATAGTGAACCAGCCAAGCATTCAGAAGCGCTGCTTCTTCTGCCATCACACGGGTCGCCTCACCATTGACCCGATCAGCCAGCTCCTTGTCCGACTCGGCCTTATCTACTGCGGTGTACGCCGCGGCATTCACAATCACATCGGGCTTGATCTGACGAATAGTCGAGCGCAGTGCGTCGAGGTTTGCCAAATCACCGCACAATTCACCAACCGCATTACGATCCAGTGCAATCAAATCACCAAGGGGGGCGAGAGCGCGTTGAAGCTCCCAGCCAACCTGGCCATTTTTGCCGAGCAACAAGATTTTCATTTTTTCACCGAACGGTCGCTATAGTTGGCGTCAATCCACTGCTGGTAGCTGCCGCTTTTCACGTGCTCCACCCATTCGGTATTAGTCAGATACCACTCGACAGTTTTACGAATTCCCGACTCGAACGTTTCTTGCGGAGTCCAGCCCAACTCTTTCTGGATCTTGCTGGCATCGATTGCATAACGCTGATCGTGGCCCGGGCGATCCTGGACGTAAGTGATCAGGCTCGCATGCGGTCGATGGGCCGAATCAGGGCGCAACTCATCAAGCAAAGCACAAAGTGTGTGAACCACCTCGATGTTCTGCTTTTCGTTGTGTCCGCCAATGTTGTAAGTCTCGCCGATCACACCTTCAGTGACGACTTTATACAATGCACGAGCGTGATCTTCGACATACAACCAGTCGCGAACCTGGTTGCCTTTGCCGTAAACCGGCAGCGGCTTGCCCTCCAGCGCATTGAGAATGATCAACGGAATCAATTTCTCGGGGAAGTGGCAAGGGCCATAGTTGTTCGAGCAATTTGTAACCAGCGTCGGCAGACCATAAGTACGAGCCCATGCGCGAACCAAATGATCGGAGCTGGCCTTGCTGGCCGAATAAGGCGAACTTGGCTGATAAGGAGTAGTCTCGGTAAAGAGATCTTCTGGCCCTTCAAGATCACCGTAAACTTCGTCGGTCGAAATATGGTGAAAACGGAAGTTGGCTTTACGCACATCATCCAGTGCAGCCCAATACTGGCGCGCAGCTTCCAGCAGTGTGTAAGTTCCGATGATGTTGGTCTGGATAAATTCCGATGGGCCGGTAATCGAGCGATCGACGTGGGACTCCGCAGCCAAGTGCATGATGGCATCGGGTTGGTGCTCACGCAGAACACGGTCAATCTGGTCACGATCACATATGTCGACACGCTCAAACACGTAGCGAGGATCACCGCTAACTTCTGCCAGCGACTCAAGATTACCGGCATACGTCAGTTTATCGACGTTGATTACTGCGTCGCTGGTATTGGAAATGATGTGACGGATGACTGCCGAGCCGATGAACCCGGCGCCGCCGGTAACTAGAATTTTCACGCGAAACCATACCCTTGAGCTGCGGACAGTGACACCAACGAGCACTGTCTAATCCATGAATGCAGAAGCCATCAAACCGGAGGCTTCCGTCAGAGTCAGTCTAAATCGATGTGGGAATATGCCACTATCGAACAAGGGTAACATTTTACAGCTTAATGAATCTTTTACTAATGGATATGGACAGGCGACGAACCAAATTTGAATGATAGCCAGTGGCCGACGACCTCAGACCAGACGTTTGCGCGCCGCTCTGGACGAACGCCCCAGAAACCACCCCAGAATCGGACCAATCAGCATACCAACGAGCAGTGCGATGACCACCACCAATGACACTGGAAGCTGCGGCCCGGTCAACCCCAGAAACATCAACGAAATTGACTGCTGATTCTCAAGCACAAACGCCAGAATCACCAATACCAGCAGCAATATGAAAACACCTAGAAGTATGCGTTTGAGGTTACGCACGAGCAACTCCTTGCAGGGCAGCGACTGTCAAACCCCCTCCTCCTCTTCCTCGTTCACCCGATCACGCAATTCCTTGCCCGGCTTGAAATGCGGAACAAACTTGCCGTCAAGGCTGACAGACTGACCGGTCTTCGGATTGCGACCGACGCGCGGCGCACGGTAGTGCAGAGAGAAGCTGCCAAACCCACGGATCTCGATGCGATCGCCGGTAGCCAGGCACTGGGACATTTGTTCAAGCATGGTCTTGATGGCCAGCTCCACATCTTTGGATGAGAGTAGCCCTTGATGGGTGACAATTCGTTCGATCAACTCCGACTTCGTCATATTTTTCCCTTCTTTTTCAAGCAGCTAGATCAGCGCTTGAAAGGTTTTAGCACGCCCGGAAGATTTTGAACAGCCCAGGGATTGACATATCTTCCTTGGTGCCGAAACGCCTGTTTTCAGTGCACAAAAGCACAAACCGAAGCCGCGCACATTCAACGACACATGACCAGCATGGTTCGAGTGACGTAGCCTGCGGGATTGAAGCCAAACGGATATTCATCTTCATCCCTGGCCTGGTCAGATCGGGTGATTACCCTGTAACCCGCCCCCTTACACTCCTTCGCCGCGCGTCTTTGGCACTTCTCCCACCCCGAACCCAGACCAGAGCAGTCGATCTCGATGCCGCTGACGCCGCGCACGGCATGCGTTTTGGCACTTGTGGTACATCCAGCCAAAACCAACACTGCAATCAACACAATAAATCTGTTCATCCACTTCCTTATGCCAGGCAACGCCCGACTACCGCATGAGTAATACCCAGCTTAGTCGCGAATAGGCGATTGATCCGATTAAAGAAACAGACAACTCGCTGAAGAGATTGGTTTCACCACAGCCCCGACATACGCAAACCGTGGCACACCTCATCAAATCGCAGGCACAAAAAAGGGCGACCGAAGTCGCCCTTTTTCATGATCAAGCAGAACTTAGTTCTGTTTGGCCATTGCTTGACGCAGCAGTGCCGCCATAGTGGTGTCAGCTGCTTCACCTTCCGGAGCTGCTTTCAGGCTCTGGATGGCTTCTTTCTCTTCAGCATCGTCTTTCGACTTGATCGAGAGCTGGATTACGCGGCTCTTGCGATCAACGCTGATGATCTTGGCTTCAACTTCCTGGCCTTCTTTCAGAACGTTGCGCGCGTCTTCAACGCGGTCACGGCTGATTTCGGAGGCTTTCAGGGTCGCTTCGATGTCGTCAGCCAGAACGATGATGGCGCCTTTGGCGTCAACTTCTTTCACGGTGCCAGTAACGATAGCGCCTTTGTCGTTAACCGAGACGTACTCGGAGAACGGATCGCTTTCCAGTTGCTTGATGCCCAGGGAGATGCGCTCGCGCTCTGGGTCAACCGACAGGATGACGGTGTCCAGTTCGTCGCCCTTCTTGAAACGACGTACGGCTTCTTCGCCCACTTCGTTCCAGGAGATGTCGGACAGGTGAACCAGACCGTCGATGCCGCCGTCCAGACCAATGAAGATACCGAAATCGGTGATCGACTTGATGGTGCCGGAGATCTTGTCGCCCTTGTTGAACTGGCCAGAGAAGTCTTCCCATGGGTTCGACTTGCACTGCTTGATGCCCAGGGAGATACGACGACGCTCTTCGTCGATGTCCAGAACCATGACTTCCACTTCGTCGCCGACTTGTACGACTTTCGAAGGGTGGATGTTCTTGTTGGTCCAGTCCATTTCCGAAACGTGTACCAGACCTTCAACGCCTTCTTCCAGCTCAGCGAAGCAGCCGTAGTCGGTCAGGTTGGTTACACGAGCGGTAACGCGAGTGCTTTCTGGGTAACGGGCTTTGATAGCAACCCATGGATCTTCGCCCAGTTGCTTCAGGCCCAGGGAAACACGGTTACGCTCGCGATCGTATTTCAGAACCTTGACGTCGATTTCGTCACCAACGTTGACGATCTCGGAAGGATGCTTGATGCGCTTCCAGGCCATGTCGGTGATGTGCAGCAGGCCGTCCACGCCACCCAGATCGACGAATGCGCCGTAATCGGTGAGGTTTTTGACGATACCTTTGACTTGCTGGCCTTCCTGCAGGGATTCCAGCAGAGCTTCACGCTCGGCGGAGTTCTCGGCTTCCAGGACGCTGCGACGGGAAACGACAACGTTGTTGCGCTTCTGGTCCAGCTTGATGACCTTGAATTCCAGCTCTTTGCCTTCCAGGTGCGTGGTGTCGCGCACTGGACGGACGTCAACCAGGGAACCTGGCAGGAACGCACGGATGCCGTTAACGTCGACAGTGAAGCCGCCTTTAACCTTACCGTTGATAACGCCCTTGACCACTTCCTCGGCTGCGAAGGCTGCTTCCAGAACGATCCAGCATTCAGCGCGCTTGGCTTTTTCACGGGACAGCTTGGTTTCACCGAAACCGTCTTCAACCGAATCCAGAGCTACGTGAACTTCGTCACCGACATTGATAGTCAGGTCACCAGCATCGTTGTAGAACTGTTCCAGCGGGATGAGTGCTTCAGACTTCAGGCCAGCGTGAACGGTTACCCAGCGAGCCTGGTAATCGATATCAACGATAACACCGGTGATGATGGAGCCTGCCTGAAGGTTCAGGGTCTTTAGGCTTTCTTCAAAGAGTTCCGCAAAGCTTTCGCTCATTTTAATTCCTGTAGATGAGGGCGAAGAATACGCCCATCTCCACACCCCAGACGGTGTGGGTTAGTTTCATTTAAAAGAAGCGCTGCAGGACTATGACTGGTCCCCTGCGGCCTTCTTGGTCACCCGGCGATATCGCGAATGGCGATCTCGCTCATGATGCGTTCAAGCACCTGATCGATGGACAACTCCGTGGAATCCAGCTGTATCGCATCAGCCGCCGGCTTGAGCGGGGCTACTGCGCGCTGGGTATCACGCTCGTCGCGTGCACGGATCTCATCTAGCAGACTCGACAGACTAACATCCTCGCCTTTGCCCTTCAACTGCAAATATCGGCGACGCGCCCGCTCCTCGGCACTGGCAGTCAGAAAAATCTTCAACGGCGCATCGGGAAACACCACTGTGCCCATGTCGCGACCATCAGCCACCAGACCCGGCGCTTCCTGGAAGGCGCGCTGACGCTGCAGCAGCGCCTCGCGCACTGCCGGCAGCGCAGCCACCTGGGACGCGCCCGCACCGACACTTTCGGTACGGATCACATCGCTGACTTCATCGCCCTCAAGAATGATGCGCTGCAGCTGACCTTCGGTCGCCGCAATGAACTGCACATCCAGATGAGCGGCCAGTTTCTTCAGCAGCTCTTCATTGGTCAGGTCGACACCATGGTTGTGCGCAGCGAACGCCAGCAGGCGATACAGCGCACCGGAATCCAGCAGATTCCAGCCCAGACGCTTGGCCAGAATCCCGGCAACCGTGCCTTTGCCCGAACCGCTTGGCCCATCGATGGTGATGACCGGTGCAATGTTTTTCACGACTGAGCCTCTTGAGCCACACGAATGCCGACCTGCGCGCACAGCGCGAGGAAGTTCGGGAACGACGTCGCGACGTTGGCGCAATCATGAATGCGGATCGGCGCAGTGGCACGCAGCGAAGCGACACTGAACGCCATGGCGATACGGTGATCACCGTGACCATGCACTTCCCCGCCACCGATCTGGCCGCCATCAATGATGATGCCGTCCGGAGTCGGCTGGCACTTGACGCCCAGCGCCAGCAAGCCGTCCGCCATGACTTGAATACGATCCGATTCCTTGACGCGCAGCTCTTCGGCGCCGGTCAGCACGGTACGACCCTCGGCACAGGCCGCCGCCACGAACAGCACCGGGAACTCGTCGATGGCCAGTGGCACCAGCGCCTCCGGAATCTCGATACCTTTCAGTTTAGCTGCCCGCACGCGCAAGTCGGCTACGGGTTCGCCACCGACTTCACGCTGGTTTTCCAGAGTGATATCGGCGCCCATCAGGCGCAGGATGTCGATGACACCGGTACGGGTCGGGTTGATGCCCACGTGCTCCAGCACCAGCTCCGAACCTTCAGCGATCGAGGCCGCCACCAGGAAGAACGCCGACGACGAGATGTCGCCCGGTACTTCAATGTGGGTCGCGGTCAGCTTGCCGCCGGATTCGACCGACGCGGTAGCGCCATCGACGCTCACCGAGTAGCCGAAACCACGCAGCATGCGTTCGGTGTGGTCACGGGTCGGCGCCGGCTCGGTCACGGTGGTCTTGCCTTCCGCGTACAGACCCGCCAGCAGCAGGCAGGACTTCACCTGAGCACTGGCCATCGGCATGGTGTAGGTCAGACCCTTGAGCTTGTGCCCGCCACGAATGGTCATCGGCGGACGACCTTCGGCAGCCGTTTCGATCACGGCGCCCATTTCACGAAGCGGATTGGCCACGCGATTCATCGGACGCTTGGACAGCGACGCATCGCCGGTCAGGGTGCTGTCGAAGTTCTGCGCCGCCAGCAGGCCGGACAGCAGACGCATCGAAGTGCCGGAGTTGCCCAGATAGATCGGGCCGGGCGCCGGCTTCAAGCCATGCAGACCGACACCATGAATGGTCACACGACCGTGGTGCGGGCCTTCGATGACCACGCCCATGTCGCGAAATGCCTGCAAGGTCGCCAGGGCATCTTCGCCCTCCAGGAAACCTTCAACCTCGGTCACGCCTTCGGCCAGCGAGCCGAGCATGATCGAACGGTGGGAAATCGATTTGTCACCTGGTACGCGAATCCGACCGGACAGGCGGCCACCAGGTTGAGCCAGGAAAATCAGATCGTTGGAATTCATAGCGTCCACATAGGCCCTGCGGGCCAGGATTTTACTGAAATGCTCGCGGGCAACCCGGGCGCGCGTGAAGACGCCCAACAATTGGTGCCCATCCCCTGCATCGACCGCGTCGCGCAAGGCGTCGAGGTCGCTGCGAAATGTATCGAGTGTGCGCAGGACAGCCTCGCGATTGGCGAGGAAGATGTCGTGCCACATCACCGGGTCACTTCCGGCGATTCTTGTGAAATCGCGGAAACCGCCCGCAGCGTAACGGAAGATCTCAAGGTTTTCATTGCGTTTGGCCAACGAGTCGACCAGACCAAAGGCCAGCAGGTGCGGCAGATGACTGGTCGCGGCCAACACTTCATCGTGGCGCTCGACCTGCATGTGCTCGACGTCAGCGCCCAGCTCGCGCCACAAGCGATCAACCACTGCCAGTGCGGCCGGGTCGGTTTGCTCCAGCGGCGTGAGGATCACCTTGTGCCGACGGAACAGCTCAGAGTTGGAAGCTTCCACCCCGCTCTGCTCGGACCCGGCAATCGGATGACCCGGCACGAAACGCGCCGGCATGCCGCCGAATGCCTCGGTCGCCGCGCGCACTACATTGCCTTTGGCGCTGCCGACATCGGTCAGGATCGCCTGGCCCAGATCGACGCTCGCCAGACGGGCAAGCACTTTCTCCATGGCCAGAATCGGCACCGCCAGTTGAATCACGTCAGCGCCCTGACAGGCAGCAATCAGGTCATCTTCGCAACGGTCCACCACACCCAACTCGACCGCCAGCTTGCGCGATTGCGGGTCGAGATCGACCCCGACCACTTCGCGGCAGAGACCGCTTTCGCGCAAACCCTTGGCAAACGAACCACCGATCAAGCCCAGACCGACCACCACAAGGCGACCGATCATAGGTGCAGCAGATTGCAGAGCAGTGACATCACCCACGAGCCAGAACCTTGCGCAGCGCTTCGAGGAAGCGGCTGTTTTCCGCCGGCAGACCGATGGTCACCCGCAGGTGGTTCGGCATGCCGTAATTGGCCACCGGACGCACGATTACGCCCTCACGCAGCAGCCCCTGGAAAATCGGCGCAGCAACCTGACCGAGATCGACGCAGATGAAGTTGCCCTTGGACTCGATCCAGCTCAGACCCAACTCACAGAACCCTGCCTGCAACTGCTGCATGCCGGATTCGTTGAGCTGACGGCTTTGCGCCAGATACTCCTCGTCTTTCAGCGCCGCACAGGCCGCGGCCAGCGCCAGGCTGTTGACATTGAATGGCTGGCGCACACGGTTCAGCACGTCCGCCACCACCGCAGTGGACAGGCCATAACCGACGCGCAGCGCTGCCAGGCCATAGGCCTTGGAGAACGTGCGCGATACCAGCAGATTCGGGTACGCCGCGAGGAAATCCAGACCATCCGGCAGATCACTGCCTTCGGCGTATTCGATGTACGCCTCGTCCAGCACCACCAGCACGTGCTCCGGCACGTCCTGCAGGAACTCGTCCAGCGCTTCGGCGCCGAACCAGGTACCGGTCGGGTTGTTCGGATTGGCGATGAATACCACGCGGGTATTGGCGTCGATGGCCGCGAGCATCGCAGGCAAGTCGTGGCCCCAGTCCTTGGCCGGAACCACTTTGGCCTGCGCACCGACCGCCTGGGTCGCGATCGGGTAGACAGCGAACGCGTGCTCACTGAACACTGCGTTCAGGCCCGGCGCCAGATAGGCGCGCGCCACCAGCTCGAGAATATCGTTGGAGCCGTTGCCCAGGGTCACCTGGTTCAGCTCGACGCGGCACTGTTCGGCCAGCAGCGATTTCAGCGCAAAGCCGTTGCCGTCCGGATAACGGGTCAGCTCGGCCAGCTCTTCGCGGATCGCCGCCAGCGCTTTCGGACTGGCACCCAGCGGATTTTCATTGCTCGCCAGTTTGACGATTTTCGCCGGATCCAGATCCAGCTCGCGCGCCAGTTCGTCCACAGGCTTGCCCGGAACGTACGGCGAAAGTTGTTGCACGCCCGGCTGTGCCAGAGCGAGGAAGTTGCCACTCATTTGCTACCGCCCCTTAGAGAACTGCTTTCGGGTAGGAACCCAGCACTTTGAGTGCTACTGCTTCCTGACTGATCTTTTCCAGCACACCCTTGATCAGCGGATCACGGTGGTGGCCGACGAAGTCGATGAAGAACACGTAGGTCCATTTGCCGCTGCGCGACGGACGGGTTTCGATCCGGGTCAGGTCAATCCCGTTGTCATGAAACGGCACCAGCAGCTCGTGGAGCGCGCCGGGTTTGTTGCTCATCGAGACGATGATCGAAGTCTTGTCGTCGCCGGTCGGCGGCACTTCCTGGTTACCGATCATCAGGAAGCGCGTCGAGTTGTCCGGTCGGTCTTCAATCTTCTCGGCCAGGCGCGTCAGGCCATACAGACCTGCAGCCATGTCGCCGGCAATCGCCGCCGAATTCCACTCACCCTTGACCCGCTTCGCCGCTTCGGCGTTGCTCGCCACCGCCACGCGCTCGACATTCGGATAGTGCGCGTCCAGCCACTTGCGGCACTGGGCCAGCGACTGCGCGTGGGAGTAGATGCGGCTGATGCTGTCGGTCTTGGTATTTTCCCCAACCAGCAAGTGATGGTGGATGCGCAACTCGACTTCGCCGCAGATCACCATGTCGTGTTCGAGGAAGCTGTCGAGGGTGTGGTTGACCGCGCCTTCGGTGGAGTTCTCCACCGGCACCACGCCAAAGTTCACCGCACCCGCCGCGACTTCACGGAACACTTCGTCGATCGCCGCCATCGGCTTGCTGATCACCGCGTGGCCGAAGTGTTTCATGGCCGCCGCCTGGGTGAAGGTGCCTTCAGGGCCGAGGTAAGCCACTTTCAGTGGCTGCTCGAGCGCCAGGCACGAGGACATGATTTCGCGGAACAACCGCGCCATCTCTTCGTTGCCCAATGGCCCCTGATTGCGCTCCATCACGCGCTTGAGCACCTGAGCTTCACGCTCGGGACGATAGAACACCGGCACTTCGCCTTCGGCCAGCGAGGCCATCTTTACTCGCGCAACTTCCTGGGCGCAGCGGGCACGTTCGCTGATCAGCTCGAGGACTTTACTGTCCAGAGCGTCGATGCGAATGCGCAGTGCCTTGAGTTCTTGCTCGGACATCAGCCGTGTTCCTTCTCGAATTCAGCCATGTACGCCACCAGCGCGTTGACGGCGTTGATGTCGACGGCGTTGTAGATGGAGGCGCGCATGCCGCCCACGGAGCGGTGGCCCTTGAGGTTGAGCAGGCCGCGCGCATCGGCACCGGCGAGGAACGGCTTGTCCAGGCGATCATCAGCCAGACGGAACGGCACGTTCATCCACGAGCGGTCCGACTTGTTGATCGGGTTGCTGTAGAGACCGCTGGCGTCGATGAAGTCGTACAGCGTGCGCTGCTTGACGTCATTCAGCTTGGCGATCGCTTCGACGCCGCCCTGCTCTTTCAGCCACTGGAACACCAGACCGGACAAGTACCAGGCCAGGGTCGGCGGCGTGTTGTACATCGAGCCGTTGTCGGCCGCGACCTTGTAGTCGAGCATGGTCGGGCACAGCGACCGCGCTTTGCCCAGCAGGTCTTCGCGGATGATGTTGACGACGATGCCGCTCGGGCCGATGTTCTTCTGCGCGCCGGCGTAGATCATGCCGAACCGCGAGATATCGACCGGACGCGAGAGGATGTCCGAAGACATGTCGGCCACCAGCGGCACGTCGCCAGTTTCCGGGATCCACTGGAATTCCAGACCGCCGATGGTTTCGTTCGGCGCGTAGTGAACGTAAGCGGCGTCTTTCGACAGGCTCCACTCGTTCTGGCCCGGGATGGCGAAGTAGTCGTAAGGCTTGGCGGTGGCGGCGACTTTGACGTGGCCGTAGCGCGAGGCTTCTTCGATGGCTTTCTGCGACCAGATACCGGTGTCGATGTAGTCGGCAGAGCCGTTTTCCGGCAACAGGTTCAGCGGGATCTGCGCGAATTGCTGGCTGGCGCCACCTTGCAGAAACAGCACTTTATAGTTCGACGGGATATTCAGCAGGTCACGCAGATCCTGCTCGGCCTGGGTGGCGATGGACACGAACTCATCACTGCGATGGCTCATTTCCATGACCGACAGACCCTTGCCATGCCAATCAAGGAGTTCACCCTGGGCACGTTGCAGGACAGCTTCAGGAAGCGCCGCAGGACCGGCACAGAAGTTATAGGCTCGCTTGCTCACATCCAATCTCGCTCTGATTTGGTGGTATCACATATCAGTCGGCGCCAATCTTGTGTGGGAGCGAGCTCGCTCGCGAAGGCGGACTGACATTCAACAACAATGTCGCCTGATACTCCGCTTTCGCGAGCAAGCTCGCTCCCACATGGCTCGTCATGGGCGCCGATATTTCATTCCGGACAAATAACAAGGGGGCGAATTTTCATCCGCCCCCTCGCTTGTCCGCTTATTCCTGCGGCTCTTCGTCAGCTGCGGCGTCGAGTTGCTGGTCCTCGGCAACGTCGTCGATCACGACATCCCCCTCGAACTCGGCACCCTCTTCACCTTCAAGCTCTTCGCCTTCGACTTCCGACGGCTCCTGAACCCGCTCCAGACCGACCAGGGTTTCATCCTTGGCCAGTTTGATCAGGGTCACGCCCTGCGTGTTACGACCCAGGCTCGACACTTCGTCGACCCGCGTGCGCACCAGCGTGCCCTGATCGGAAATCAGCATGATTTCTTCGCCGTCGAGCACCTGAACCGCACCGACCAGACGACCGTTACGCTCGTTGCTGACCATGGCGATCACGCCCTGGCCGCCGCGCTTGTACTCAGGGAACTCGGTGATCGCGGTGCGCTTGCCATAACCACGCTCGGAAGCGGTGAGGATCTGGCTGCCTTCTTCCGGGATCAGCATCGAAATCAGCTTCTGCCCTTCCGGCAGACGCATGCCGCGCACACCACGTGCGGTACGACCCATGGCACGCACGTCGGACTCTTTGAAGCGCGTGACTTTGCCGCCGTCGGAGAACAGCATCACTTCGCGCTCGCCATCGGTGATGGCCGCAGAGATCAGCACGTCGCCTTCGTCCAGCTCCAGCGCGATCAGACCGACGCTGCGCTGACGGCTGAAGGATTCCAGCGGGGTCTTCTTGACGGTGCCGTTGGCGGTCGCCATGAAGATGTAGTGACCTTCGGTGTATTCCTCGACCGGCAGCATGGTGGTGATGTATTCACCGTCATCCAGCGGCAGCAGGTTGACCAGCGGGCGACCACGGGCGGCACGGGACGCTTCCGGAATTTCGTAAGTCTTCAGCCAGTACACCTTGCCTTTGCTGGAGAACAGCAGCAGCGTGGTGTGGCTGTTGGCCACCAGCAGGTGAGCGATGTAGTCCTCATCCTTGACGCCGGTCGCCGATTTGCCTTTGCCGCCACGGCGCTGAGCCTGGTAAGCAGCCAGTGGCTGAGTCTTGGCGTAGCCACCGTGGGAGATGGTCACAACGCGCTCTTCTTCCGGGATCATGTCACCCAGGGTCAGATCGAGACGCGCATCGAGAATCTCGGTGCGACGTACGTCGCCGTATTCGGCACGGATCACTTCCAGCTCTTCGCGGATCACTTCCATCAGGCGCACGGCGCTGTTGAGGATGCGGATCAGCTCGCCGATCTGGTTGAGGATCTCCTGATACTCGGCCAGCAGCTTCTCATGCTCCAGACCGGTCAGACGGTGCAGGCGCAGCTCGAGAATGGCTTGCGCCTGTTCTGGCGACAGGAAGTATTTGCCTTCGCGCAGACCGTATTGCGGATCGAGGTTTTCCGGACGGCACGAGTCGGCACCGGCGCGTTCCACCATCGCCACCACCGCCGAGGATTCCCAAGGGGTGCTGACCAGCGCTTCTTTCGCTTCCGACGGGGTCGGCGAAGCCTTGATCAGGGCGATCACCGGATCGATGTTCGACAGGGCAACGGCCTGGCCTTCAAGGATGTGACCACGCTCGCGAGCCTTGCGCAGCTCGAACACGGTACGACGGGTAACCACTTCGCGACGGTGACGAACGAAGGCTTCCAGCAGATCCTTGAGGTTGAGGATGCGCGGACGGCCGTCGATCAGCGCGACGATGTTGATGCCGAATACCGATTGCAGCTGGGTCTGGGCGTAGAGATTGTTGAGGATCACCTCAGGCACTTCGCCGCGACGCAGTTCGATCACGACGCGCATACCGTCCTTGTCGGACTCGTCGCGCAGCTCGGTGATGCCTTCGAGCTTCTTCTCTTTGACCAGCTCGGCGATCTTCTCGATCAGACGCGCCTTGTTCAGCTGATACGGGAGTTCGGTGATGACGATCTGCTGACGGCCACCGACCTTGTCGATGTCTTCGATGATCGAGCGCGCACGCATGTAAATGCGGCCGCGACCGGTGCGGTAGGCTTCGATGATGCCGGCACGACCGTTGATGATCGCAGCCGTCGGAAAGTCCGGACCGGGGATGTATTGCATCAGCTCATCGACGGTCAGCTCGGGGTTGTCGATGAGGGCCAGGCAACCGTCGATGACTTCACCGAGGTTGTGCGGCGGAATGTTGGTCGCCATGCCCACGGCGATACCGCTGGAACCGTTGACCAGCAGGTTCGGGATGCGCGTCGGCATCACCGCCGGGATCATTTCGGTGCCATCGTAGTTCGGCACCCAGTCCACGGTTTCCTTGTGCAGGTCGGCCAGCAGCTCGTGCGCCAGCTTGGTCATGCGCACTTCGGTGTATCGCATGGCCGCGGCGTTGTCGCCGTCCACCGAACCGAAGTTGCCCTGACCGTCTACCAGCAGGTAGCGCAGGGAGAAAGGCTGGGCCATGCGGACAATGGTGTCGTACACCGCGGTATCACCGTGCGGGTGGTACTTACCGATCACGTCACCGACAACACGGGCAGATTTCTTGTACGGCTTGTTGAAGTCGTTGCCCAGCTCGCTCATCGCGAACAGTACGCGACGGTGCACGGGCTTGAGGCCATCGCGCGCATCCGGCAGTGCACGGCCGACGATTACGCTCATCGCGTAGTCGAGGTAGGACTGTTTCAGCTCGTCTTCGATATTGACCGGGAGGATTTCTTTGGCCAGTTCGCCCATGAGAAGCCTGATTCCTTTTTCTGGTGAAACTTCGTCATATCCATATGGGATGTACGAAGCTCGTCGGGGCAGGCTGAGTGCCGTGCGCCGACTTACGACAAATCAACAAGTCGGACCGTGATTTGCGCAGTAAAGACAGCTCCGTGAAGCTGCCTCGGAAAACGCCGGATGTTATCACAAGAGCCGCCACGCACCTATCCCCCAGATGCGCATGGAGCATAGTTAGTTGACCGGTGACAGGCGTAAAGGGGACGAGAGAGGCTCAGAGCTTCTTTGAATGCAGATTTTGGGGCTGATTTGTGGATGTTTATTGACTTTTAGGGCCCCTTCGCGAGCAAGCTCGCTCCCACAATGTTCTGTGGCATTCACAAAACCTGTGGGAGCGAGCTTGCTCGCGAAGAGGACAACGCAGACATCAAGCCAATCAATGCAGGCGTTTGCGGCACATCAACTGGGCCATTTTCGCCGTATCCGGGCGCTCGACGATGCCTTTTTCAGTGACGATCGCATCGATCAGATCCGCCGGCGTCACATCAAACACCGGGTTGAACGCCTCGACGTCCGCCCCCACGCGCTTGCCACCGACTTCCAGCAGTTCGGCGCCGTCACGTTCCTCGATCGGGATGTCGTCGCCGCTCGCGAGAGTCATGTCGATGGTCGAACTCGGCGCCACCACCATGAAACGCACGCCGTGGTGCATGGCGTTGACCGCCAGTTGATAGGTGCCGATCTTGTTCGCCACGTCGCCATTGGCGGTGATGCGGTCAGCACCGACGATCACCCAGGTCACGCCTTTGGTCTTCATGATGTGCGCAGCGGCCGAGTCGGCATTCAGCGTCACCGGAATGCCTTCGTTCGCCAGCTCCCAGGCCGTCAGGCGCGAACCCTGCAGCCATGGCCGGGTTTCATCGGCATACACCCGCTCGACCATGCCTTCCAGATACGCCGCACGAATCACCCCCAGCGCGGTACCGAAACCGCCGGTGGCGAGGGCGCCAGTGTTGCAGTGAGTGAGAATCGCCTGGGCGTTGCCCTGATGTTTGCGGATCAGATCGACGCCGAGCTGAGCCATGGTCAGGTTGGCTTCGCGATCGCTTTCATGAATGGCAATGGCTTCAGCTTCCAGCGCCGCCAGCGGATCGGCGTTTTCTTTCAGCCGATCCAGACGGTCGTGCATGCGATTCAGCGCCCAGAACAGATTGACCGCCGTCGGGCGGGAATCCGCCAGCAGGGCGAAATCTTCTTCCAGCGCCGCATACCAGTCGCCGCCTTCAGTCACCCGGGCGCGGGCCGCCAGCACGATGCCATAGGCCGCACTGATGCCGATGGCCGGTGCGCCACGCACCACCATCGAACGAATCGCCTCAGCCACGCCGGCGGCGCTGGTATAGGCAATCCAGGTTTCCTCGAACGGCAAAATACGCTGATCCAGCAGGTGGAGCGCGCCATCTCGCCAATCGATGGCCTTTACTTTCTCCGCAGCCAACAGTCGATCGCGCATCCCTCACCCCGCACTCATGAACAAAAGCCGCCGATTATAGCGATCCCCCCGCGAAGACGCTCGGGTATACTTCGCCATCCTTTACAAAAGCACTGGAACCGACCCTCGATGCCGAAACCTGCCATTGCGCTCGACTTATTATTGCTGCCGACCTGGCTGGTACCCGTCGAACCTGCAGGCGTTGTGCTCAAGGAGCATGGCCTGGGCATTCGCGACGGTCGCATCGTGTTTATCGGCCCGCGCGCCGAAGCATTGAAGTGTAACGCCACGGAAGTCCGCGAATTGCCGGACGTGCTGCTCGCCCCGGGCCTGATCAACGCTCACGGGCATGCGGCGATGACCCTGTTCCGTGGCCTGGCCGACGATCTGCCGCTGATGACCTGGCTGGAAAACCACATCTGGCCGGCCGAAGCCAAATGGGTCGATGAAGAGTTTGTCCGTGATGGCACTGACTTGGCGATTGCCGAGCAGATCAAGGGTGGCATCAGCTGTTTCTCGGACATGTACTTCTTCCCGAAGGTCGCCAGTGAGCGCGTGCACAACAGTGGCATTCGCGCGCAGATCGCGATTCCGATCCTCGATTTCCCGATCCCCGGCGCCAGCAGCGCCGATGAGGCCATTCGTCAGGGCGTCGAGCTGTTCGGCGATCTGAAGCATCACGAACGAATCAAGATCACCTTCGGCCCTCATGCACCCTACACCGTGGGCGACGAGAACCTGGAAAAAATCCGCGTGATCGCCGAAGAGCTGGACGCGTCGATCCATATGCACGTCCACGAGACCGCCTTCGAAGTCCAGCAATCGCTGGAGCATCGCGGCGAGCGACCACTGGCCCGCCTCGGTCGCCTCGGCCTGCTCGGCCCGCGCTTCCAGGCGGTGCACATGACCCAGATCAGCGATGACGATCTGGCATTGCTGGTAGAAAGCAACACCAGCGTGATCCACTGCCCGGAATCGAACCTGAAGCTGGCCAGCGGTTTCTGCCCGGTGGAGCGCCT
This sequence comes from Pseudomonas sp. GM30, assembly GCF_000282275.2. Taxonomy (NCBI): domain Bacteria; kingdom Pseudomonadati; phylum Pseudomonadota; class Gammaproteobacteria; order Pseudomonadales; family Pseudomonadaceae; genus Pseudomonas; species Pseudomonas sp. GM30. The sequence continues at coordinate 187,745 of NZ_AKJP02000031.1, forward strand.
GTGGCAGGCTGGCGTGAACGTTGCCGTCGGCACCGATGGCGCAGCGAGCAACAACGACCTCGACCTGCTCGGCGAAACCCGTACCGCCGCGCTGCTGGCCAAAGCCGTCGCCGGCTCGGCCACCGCGCTGGACGCCCATCGTGCGCTGCGCATGGCCACTCTCAACGGCGCACGGGCCTTGGGCATTGAGGCACAGGTCGGTTCGCTGGAGATTGGCAAGGCCGCGGACATTGTCGCGTTCGACCTGTCCGGCCTGGCCCAGCAACCGGTCTATGACCCGGTGTCGCAGCTTATCTATGCCACCGGCCGCGACTGCGTGAAACACCTGTGGGTCGCCGGCAAACAGTTACTCGACGACCGGCGCCTGACCCGCCTGGACGAACAACAGCTGGGCGCCACCGCCCGGGCCTGGGGCCAACGCATCAGCGGCCACACCGAATCGTAAACACCGCGGAGCAGATTCCGCGGCTACAACCCTTTTCAAGTTTTTCGAGGAATAGATATGAGCAACGTCGACCACGCCGAAATCGCCAAATTCGAAGCCCTGGCCCATCGCTGGTGGGACCGTGAAAGCGAGTTCAAACCGCTGCACGACATCAACCCGCTGCGGGTGAACTGGATTGACGAGCGGGTCAATCTTGCCGGCAAGAAAGTTCTCGACGTCGGTTGCGGCGGCGGCATCCTCAGCGAAGCCATGGCCCAGCGCGGCGCCACGGTAACGGGCATCGACATGGGCGAAGCGCCGCTGGCGGTTGCGCAACTGCATCAGCTGGAATCCGGGGTCAACGTCGAATACCGGCAGATCACCGCCGAGGCCCTGGCTGAAGAAATGCCCGAGCAGTTCGACGTCGTAACCTGCCTGGAAATGCTTGAGCACGTACCGGACCCGTCATCGGTGATCCGTGCCTGCTACCGCATGGTCAAGCCGGGCGGCCAGGTGTTCTTCTCGACCATCAACCGCAACCCGAAGGCATACCTGTTCGCCATCATCGGCGCCGAATACATCATGAAGCTGCTGCCGCGCGGCACCCACGATTTCAAGAAATTCATCCGCCCGTCCGAGCTGGGCGCCTGGAGCCGCATTGCCGGCCTGACCGTCAAGGACATCATCGGCCTGACCTACAACCCGCTGACCAAGCACTACAAGCTGGCCAACGACGTTGACGTCAACTACATGATCCAGACCCTGCGCGAGGAGTAAGCCGATGGCCATCAGAGCAGTCCTTTTCGACATGGACGGCACCCTGCTCGACACCGCGCCGGACTTCATCGCCATTTGTCAGGCGATGCGCGCGGATCGTGGCTTGCCGCCGATGAACGACAAGCACATCCGCGACGAGATCTCCGGCGGCGCCAAAGCGATGGTCGCTGTGACGTTCTCGATGGACCCGGAATCGCCGGGTTTCGAGGAGCTGCGTCAGGAATTCCTCGAGCGTTATCTGGCTGGATGCGCGGTGCACAGCAAGCTGTTCGACGGCATGGGCGAGCTGCTGGCCGACATCGAGCGGGCCAACCTGATCTGGGGCGTGGTCACCAACAAACCGGTGCGGTTTGCCGAGCCGATCATGCAGCAACTGGGGCTGGCCGAGCGCTCGGCGCTGCTGATCTGCCCGGATCACGTGAAAAACAGCAAGCCGGACCCGGAGCCGCTGATCCTCGCGTGCAAAATGCTTGATCTGGATCCGTCGACGGTTTTGTTTGTGGGCGATGATCTGCGCGATATCGAGTCGGGCCGCGATGCCGGCACCAAAACCTGCGCCGTGACCTATGGCTATATCCACCCGGACGATAACCCGCGGCACTGGGGCGCGGATGTGGTGGTGGATCATCCGCTGGAGTTGCGCAAGGTGCTCGATAGCGCGCTTTGCAGCTGCTGACCCGACACACCCCTGTGGCGAGGGAGCTTGCTCCCGCTGGGTCGCGCAGCGGCCCTTTTTTCCTGAGTGCGCATTTTCTCAGGCACACCGCACTGACTAGCGTTACGACTGCTTTGCAGCCGAGCGGGAGCAAGCTCCCTCGCCACAAAGTTCAGCATTCGCCTTATGGAGAGGTTTTTATGTTTGATTACACTGCCCGTCCCGAATTGCTCAAGGATCGGGTCATTCTGGTCACCGGTGCCGGTCGTGGCATCGGCGCGGCTGCGGCGAAAACCTACGCCGCCCATGGCGCCACCGTGCTGCTGCTGGGCAAGACCGAAGCCAATCTGACCCAGGTCTACGACGAGATCGAGGCCGCGGGCCATCCGCAACCGGCAGTGATCCCGTTCAACCTCGAGACCGCCCTGCCGCATCAGTACGATGAGCTGGCGGCGATGATCGAGACCGAGTTCGGCCACCTCGACGGCCTGCTGCACAACGCCTCGATCATTGGCCCGCGCACGCCGATCGAACAACTGTCGGGCGAAAACTTCATGCGCGTCATGCAGGTCAACGTCAATGCCATGTTCATGCTGACCAGCACCCTGCTGCCGCTGCTCAAGCTGTCACAGGATGCCTCGGTGGTGTTTACGTCCAGCAGCGTCGGGCGCAAGGGCCGCGCCTATTGGGGCGCCTACGGGGTGTCGAAGTTCGCCACCGAAGGCCTGATGCAAACGCTGGCCGACGAGGTCGATGGCGTGGCACCCGTGCGCTCCAACAGCATCAACCCGGGCGGCACGCGTACCAGCATGCGTGCACAGGCCTATCCGGGGGAAAACCCGTTGAACAATCCGACTCCGGAAGAGATCATGCCGGTGTACCTGTACCTGATGGGCCCGGACAGCACGGGCATCAATGGCCAGGCATTCAACGCGCAATAACTGCCATACGTCGCTTTTGTTGCCGTGGCGGATTACCGTCGCGGCACACAATTGCCGCTTCCCGCTGTCACACTTCAGTCAAATATCCGCCACCCGCCCTCAAAGCAAAAAGCCATCCTGTTGATTCATAAAGGTTTTAATAAACCTGAACTGAATGGCACGACTTTCGCTCTAATTTTCCTCAAAGCATGCCGTGTGAAGGCACTGGGGCAAGGCCGATTTCGATAGCTGACTAATCGTCATCAGGCAGACTAAACTTACGCCAAATGTCCTACGGGACTGATGGATCAGTATGACGCGCAGCCCATAGCCGCTCTCACCCAGCCTGTAAGACAGACTTACTGCTTAGGGGCTCACGCCATATGAAATCACCCTCCCAGACCAATGCAATTGACTTTGACAGTGCCAAATTGCAACGCCTGGGCTTTGGTCAGCTGCCTCCGCTGCTGGAACGCCCGGCCAGCCTGGGGCAATTGCGTCAGCAAATGAGCCTGCAACTGCAAACCAGTCTTGAGCCGCAACGAATCCTTGGTCTGTTTTTCCGCGAGGTTCAGCGCCTTGTGCCGCTGGATGCCTTGAGCTACGTGCATTCAGGCAGCGACCTGCGCCTGGAGTTCGGTGCCCGCGGTCACCATTCGGTCAGCTACAGCCTCAGCCACGAAGGCGAGCACCTGGGTGAACTGGTCTTCCGCCGCAATCAGCGCTTCAGCGAGCAGGATCAGGGCAACCTCGAATCGCTGCTGTCGTCTCTGTTATTCCCGATGCGCAACGCCCTGCTCTACCGCGCAGCGACGCAAAGTGCATTGCGCGACCCGTTGACCGGAACCGGCAACCGGATCGCCATGGAGCAGACCCTGCAACGCGAAATCGACATGTCCCGCCGGCACCTGCAACCGCTGTCGGTGCTGATGCTCGACATCGACCACTTCAAGCGAGTCAACGACAGCCACGGCCACAGCGCCGGGGATGACGTGCTCAAAGCCGTGGCGGCCTCGATCAAGGGCCAGCTGCGCAACGTCGACATGGTGTTTCGCTATGGCGGGGAAGAGTTTCTGATCTTGCTGTGCAACACCGGCCGGGAAGCGGCGGCGATGGTCGGCGAGCGTCTGCGCCATGCCGCGCAGGCAGCGGAATATTTCGCGGACGGGCAGTTGATCGACCTGACTGTGAGCCTTGGCTGCTCGACTCTGCTGCCGGGTGAATCCGCGGACAGTCTGCTGCGCCGGGCCGACAGTGCGCTGTACGTGGCCAAGCGCGAGGGGCGCAATCGGTTGGCGATGGCTGGCTGAATTCTTCCAGACACCCAAAAACCACTGTAGGAGTGAGCCTGCTCGCGATCCGGAGTGTCAGTCACCCTCTACATTGACTGACACACCGGATCGCGAGCAGGCTCACTCCTACATTTTTTACGGCGTTATTGGCTATCAGCTCTCTACGAGTGTCCGGCGTTCACGCCCGTGCAACGCACGCTCGGCGGTCTCCAGTTGCATGCAGCGCTCCAGGAACAGGTACATGTAGTCGTAGCTCTTGCACACCGCCTGGCGCAGTTCCGCCTGCAACGCCTTGCTCGGGTTCATGCCTGCCAGCGTGCAGATGATTTCCAGCGCTTCCCACGGATGGGCATCGTCGTATTGGGCATGCATCTTCAGCCACTTCATCGCGCGCTTGCGCTCTTCTTCCGGGAACGCCGCCGCGTACACGCCAGTTGAGCAGACCAGCGCCGACCACTCCCCGGTCGCCCCCTCGATAGCGTAGTTGGTCGCAGCGATGGCGACGATCAGCGAATCCGCCGAACTCGTGTGCCAGCACCAGTGACTCAGCGCATGCAGTTCCGGCGGTACTTGCTGGGCCTGCAGATCCTCCAGGCTGACGCCATGCGCGCGGCTCCAGTTCAGCCAGTAGTCGGCGTGATTGAGTTCGACGCGGATGTTGCGCATCAACCAGCGGCGCGCCATATCCTCCCCAGGATGGCGGGCGAACTTGGTCTTGGTCAGGTTCTGCGCCATATACAACGCAAACTGTTCAACCACTGGCCAGCCCCCGATCAGGTACTGACGCATGGTTTTGGCGCTGAGCTTGTTATCACGCATGCGCATATACAGTTCATGTTCGACAACCCGGCGCTTGCTCTCGCTGCAATCCGTTATGAGCTGTTGTGCCCAGGCAGGATAACTTGCAGCTTCCATGAGTGGTCCGGTTCGGTTGAATGTGTCGATCACTGTTCGGCTCCTTTTGATTTGTGATTGTAAGGATCGGCAAGAGCTTTCAACGGAACGTGCCAGGCGCCTTGAACAACAGCGGCTGCGGTCTGGCGGGCCGACTTTGCAAACTGTCGCAGGTAAACAACTGCGGGCGTTCGATGACATAACCCTGAGCGTAATCCACCCCGATTTCAAGCAATGCCTTCTCGATCTGAGTTGTTTCTACAAACTCGGCAATTGTCTGCTTACCCATGACATGCCCGATGTGATTGATCACCTCGACCATAGCGCGGTTAATCGGGTCGTCCAGCATATCCTTTACGAAACTCCCGTCGATCTTCAGGAAGTCTACAGGCAAATGTTTCAAATAAGCGAATGAAGACATTCCGGCACAAAAGTCATCAAGTGAGAAGTAACAACCTAAGCCTTTGAGTTCATTAATAAATCGGATTGCGCTGCCCAGGTTGGCAATAGCACTGGTTTCAGTAATTTCAAAACAAATCATTTCAGGGGGTATCGAGTAACTAACAAACTGTTCACGCAGAAAGTGCAAGAACGCGTCATCTCCGATAGTAATGCCTGAAAGATTAATCGCACACATTGCCAACGGACCTTCATGTTGTTCGGCGATGCATTGGGCAATCACTTTAAAAACATTCTCGACCACCCAACGATCCAGTTGACTCATCAGGCCATAACGTTCTGCCGCCGGAATGAAACTGTCCGGCAGGATCATCCGTCCGGCTTCATCATGCAGACGCAAGAGTATCTCGATGTGCCCGCCGCCATGGGCTGTAGCGCCCAGCGGAGCAATTTCCTGGGCATAGAGGCAGAAGCGGTTTTCTTCCAGCGCCATGTGCAGGCGCTGCACCCAGGCCATTTCGCCGAAACGCAGCGACAGTTCGGAGTCGTCGGCATGGTAGACCTGCACCCGGTTGCGGCCCTTTTCCTTGGCCATGTAGCAAGCCATGTCGGCGGCGCGCAATGAGGCTTCGAGGGTGGTCGGGGTCTGGGCGATGTGCACCAGGCCGATGCTCACAGTGGTCAGGAACGGCCGCCCCTTCCACACGAAGTGCAGGTTCTGCACGGTCTGGCGCAGGCTCTCGGCGATTTTCTCGGCGGCATCCGGGGCGCAGTTCTCCAGCAGAATGCCGAACTCGTCACCGCCCAGCCGCGCCAGGGTGTCGCTCTCGCGCAAGCCCGATTGCAACAGCGTGCAGATGTGCCGCAGCAACTCATCGCCGGCGGCGTGACCGCAGGTGTCGTTGACCAGTTTGAACTGATCCAGATCGAGAAACATCAGCGCATGCCGACCGGGCTGACGCGTCAGGTTGTGCAACGCCTGCTCCAGGCGATATTCGAATTCGCGGCGATTGGCCAGACCGGTCAGGGCATCGTGGGTCGCCTGCCACGACAGGTTGGCGATGTATTGCCGTTCCTGAGTCATGTCATGCAGCACCAGCACCGTCCCAATGACCTTCTCGGCATTGCGGATCGGCGCGCCTACCAGCGTCACCGAGACCGTGCTGCCATCCAGACGCTGGATCAGCTTGGAGTGTTCGCTGCCACCGACCAGTTGCCCACTGAGAATATGCTCGATCAGCGTCAGCCCTTCGGCCTGGGCGTTGTCATCCAAGAGATTGAACAACGCCGCCAACGGAAGACCCGCCGCGTGCTCGGACTTCCAGTGCGTCATGGCCTCCGCCGCCGGGTTCATGTAATCGATCGCGCCGTTGACGTCGGTAGTGATCACCCCGTCGCCAATCGATTGCAGGGTGATGTGTGCCCGATCCTTCTCCAACTGCAACGCCTGAGCAAAGGCATGCCGCTGCTTGAGCAGTTTGTGGGTGCGCAACAGGGCCAGCACGATCAACCCCAGCGCTGTGGCCAGGTTGGTGAACAGCAGCAGGCGCAGGATCATCCGCGAACCTTCGCCCAAGGCATCGCTGAACGCCTTGGCCGCCGGCGTCACACCGTCGTTGATGGCAAAGATCCGCGCTTTCCAGTGCTGAATATCAGCCGGCGTCGCGATGTTTTCGCTGATGCGCTGATGCATCTCGCGCGCGACATTGTCCAGTTGCACCAGATAGGCGTCGCCGATGGTCCAGCGGTCGATCGCGGTTTCCAGATAACTGAAATGACGAAAATTGAGGTACAGCCAGATCAGGCTCGACACATCATCGGGATGGTTGCCGCCCTTGAGAATCCCCTCCCGTGCCGCCTGCAGATCCGGCGGCTGACGATCCAGCGCCAGACGCAACTGGTGACCGCCCTGGGGCACGGCGATCGCTTCCTTGTATTTGAGAAAGATCGCCTCGTCGCGGCTGTCGGCATACAGGTTCAGGTAATAGATGGCGTCCTTCTGGCCCTTGGACCAGAGACTCTCGCCGGCAACATAGCCGCGCACGGCCGACAGGACGTAAAGACTCACGCCCCCCAATAACGCCTGAAATAACACGACGGCAATAAATGGCCAGACGATGCCCAACAACCGTGGCGTTCCGAGAGTCCTTTTTTGCTTCATGAGGTCCTTTGCGCACGCACTGTCATCTTCAAGGGGAGACCGCCAGAGCCAGACCAGGGAGCGACCCCTTCCAGCAAGCCAGGACATTTTCAACCGGCGATACGTATGTACCGCACCCGCTGTTCGCCATGCTTCGACACTGACGGCTTTCAATCATTCCAGAGTCGTTTTCCATGCAGTCACCTTCCGCCACGCTGCAACGCCATACTGCCCAACAGAGCGAATACCGCGCAATGATCACCGCCCTGCGCGCCGTCCTTGACGCTTCGACGTCAGTGGAGACCTGCTACCTCACGCCCCAGACACATTCACGCCTGGGTGCTGCACACGACCAGGCGCAAAACCTTCTGCAAGCTCTGTTCGAAGACAGCGCCGAACCCCTATTGGCGGCTCACCTGCAAGCGTCCAGAGGATCACTGCTGCAAGTCGACGCCACAGCCGGTCACTGCAGTTTCTCCTTCAACCGTCCCGATGGCAGTGTCGCCCGTTACGCCATCGAGGATGTCAGCCGGGCCTCCAGCTGCATTCAAGAGTTTCAGCGAGCGTTGCTGAGTATAGGCGCACACCTGCGTTCCGACAGGCTGCTGCCGTTGTCACAACTGCTGAGTGAGTCGGGGTTCACATTTGCGGGCGCACAGGACGCCACGGCACTGGCCCGGCTGATCGCCAAGGTCGAAGAACGGCGCGCCAGCCACCGGCTGAATCTGCGACATCACCCGGCGCTGACGGTACTGATGAGCGACGCTGACAAAGCCGCGGTTCACGATCTGATTGGCGACTGGCTCACTGGCAAAACCTTGTCGGCGATCGACAGTCTGGCCGCTGAAGTAACGCCTCCCTTCACCCGCCAGCAATTGGAACAGCAGCCCGCCGCGTGCCTGGAACGCCTGCTCGACACTCCCAAGGCGCGCGACCTGGGCCAGCGCTTGCTGCAGAAACTGCAATGGTACGGCGCCCGGCCCGATGAGCCGACCGTCCCGGACATCGGCCTGCGTTTACTGCTCGAAGCGTTGTGCCTGTGGTACGAACTGCCCGGCGACAGCAACTCGACCGAAGTGGCGGGTTTTACGCTGGAACAACGCGCTCACCACGGCGCCAGCTACGCCACCATTCGCCGGGACTTTTTACAGCATCTGGAGGAGACGCACCGAACCTCGACCACCAGCGAAAAACATCTGCTGGGATGGGTATGCCTGGCGCAGTTCGGACTGGATTTTCAAGTGCAAGACATCCCTGACGACCTGCCGTATGCCAGCTCGGTGGTCTGGGTCAATTTCGTGCATGGCGTACACCTCGCCCATGCCCTTGATCCACAGTTGCTGGAGCATCTGAGCTTTCAGCAACTGGTCGATCTGCCGCTGCACAAAAGCGAAAACGCCAGCCCCGAACTGCAGACCCTGATCGCCATGACCCGAGCGGCTGCCGCACGGACCTGGACACTGGCCACCGGAGCCCAGACCGCAGCGAACGAGACATCCGGCGATGACGCTGCCCTGCAAGCGCTGGAAGACCACAAGACAAAATTGAACGCAGCGATCCTGCAACTGGACATCGAACCGCCACGGCGGCTCGCCCTGGCAAAACAGCAACTGGACAAGGCGCTGGCCAACGATCTGTACGATCACACGACGATTCGCCTCAAACGCCATCACCCTTCAACGCCCAACCGTAGCCGACGCAGCATTATCGATACCCCGGATGTGGCATTGCCCACCTGGCCGCTGCTTGAGGTCTATGCCTCTGGCGGGCTGAGCACCGACTCGCGCTGGTACGTCAGTCATGATGGCCGCAACGCCAGCGAGTGGGTCAGCCTCAATGCAGCAGGCAAACTGCAAAGCGGCTTCGTCAATTCCGACCAACCTGGCCGCCCCCTCTCCCGGTTCCCGAGCAACCGCACTCTGCCCGACATCAAGACCTTGTTCGACCAGCAGTTCGACGGCTATCTGAGCAAGACCCGCAAAGCCTACGAATATCTGATCAAGTCGCTGCTGGTCACGCTGCCGTGGGCTGATCGCCGGGCACTGGAGCACGGTGAAGTGAGGATTCACAGCCTCAGGGATCCGACACGGCATATCGAGGCTCACCTGGAAACAGCGGAAAACATCCTGCCGTACCGGGCCCGCATGGGCTTCGTGCTGCAGGCGACGTATCAGGGCCCGCCGCGCTTCTATGAATGCTTGCCACGCGCCGGCATCATTCGTCAACGCCCGGATCTGGATGGCACACATATCGGCGGTCTGTTATTGCGACCACTACCGCCCAAACGTGGACGCACCAAGGGCCAGAGCATCTCTCGCATCGTCGCCCGCCGCCTGCCATTCGATCGAGAAGCACACTGGAACGGTTCGATACCCGCCCCCGACGCCAAGTGCGTTGCCATTCTCGAACCTCTGGGCGGCCCCCTCCCGGCTTCGATGATCCCGGCGGCCCATCACGACAGTTCACCGAACCTGACCTTCATCTCGCCACGCACTACGCAATTAGCCTCGCTCATCGCGAACCAGTTGTTCTATGTCGATGAGCAGGCGCTGCGCAGTGAAGCCTGGGGAAGAACCCGCTTCGAACGCGACACCAGCAAAAAACACTGGATTCATGCCATCAGGGGCTTTATCCCGTTCTGGGGCAGCCTCGAGGACCTGCAATCGGACAAGCTGTGGAAACGCGCACTGGGCGTGCTCGGCCTGTTCCTCGATATCGTCTCGTTCGCAATTCCCTTGGGCAAGTTCGTCGCCGGCAGCATCCGCCTCGCCGCAGTGGCAGGAAAAATGTCGATTCGCGTCGCCCTGCCCCGCATGGCGCGACTGTCGGAAAGCCTGCTGGTTTCGACCTTGAAAAACGTCAACCCGCTGGCCGCCGTACCCCTCTTGCTCAAGCTCGGTGGCCGAGGCGCAATCGGCGCGGTGCGGGCCGTAGCGCATCTGGAACACCGTGCCGTGGCGCGTCTGAAAAGGCTCGCCGGCAGAAGCGCTGACTATGACCTGCTGCACAGCCTGCCTCAGGCGCTGGATGCCGGACGCTGGAAAGCGCTGAAGCCTGCCGATCATCTGGCCGTGGTCAGGGGCATTGACGATGTGCCGGTGCGCAACATCGGCGGCTCGCGGTATCACGTGCTCGATCCGCTGTCCGACCGCCCTTACGGGCCACAGCTGCTCGCACACGAACATGACTTTTCGCTGGGGCGTTCGCACTACAGCACGGTGAAAAAAACCGACGACAAGATCGATATCGAGCTGATGCCCGACAGGCGCGTCGAACTCATGCCCGAGGCTGGCGGACGCACCACGGTGTTGATCGATGATGTGCCCTATCGACTTGACGGCGATGAACTGCGCCGGGTCGATCTGCTCGATGACAGTCAGCACTGGACGCTGCTGCCGTGCCGGATACGTCGCGCACCGGGCGCGGGCGACTGCCGCGTCAGCTACATCACCGCAGAACCCGCCCCGACCCCCGCGCTCGGCACGATCGACAAGGAAAAAGGTTACGCCCCGTGGTTCGGCGAACGGGTTTCGGAGCCGGCCACCCTGCCCCGGCAAGACGCACCGTTGCTGGCGGTCGATGCCAAGCTTTATCAGATCGTGGATAACCGCCCGCGGCTGTTCACCGGCGACCTGCGTCGGCTGGGCATCAATCAAGGCAAACTGGTGCCGAGGCAGCAGATTCAAGCCACGCTACAGTTTCGCAAAGGCATTTATGCGCGGATAAAAACCGGCGGTACCTATGACGGAATCAACGATTCACATCAGGTGGGCGCCGTGCTGATGCCGGCCATCGACGGCTCGGCCACCCATGTGTTTTTCCGGGTCAACAACCATGAGTACTACCTGGCAACCTTCGCCAAAGGCGAAATCCCCGGCAAGCAGCTGACGTTCAAGCGCCTGGCCCCCGCCGAACTGGCCGACGGCACCCTCGGTGCGGAACTGCTGACCGTCTACACCGGCTCGCTGCATGCCAACAACATGGTACGCCTCCATGGCCTGGAATCGGTGCAGCGCGCGATGCACACCATGGAACAGATCGCGATCCCCATCGGCACCACGGCCACCCCTGCAAACAACATGAAATGGCTGAAGGTCGACACCAGCCCGGGCGAAGCGCTGATGTTCGATCACTCGACACGGATGATCGTCACCCGCCTGCCCGAAGGCGCCGCCACCTGGGCGCGCAGCAAAGAGGCGCCGGAAGCCTTTCGGCAGAAAACCGCAGAGATTTTCGATACGCTGTTTCTGTCACCGACGATCAATCCGGCCAACACCAACACAGCACTGCGCATCGACAGTACCATGCAGAAACTGCACAACCTGTTGCCCATGCGGGAGCGGCCGGTCAACGCACGCAACATTGCCTATGCCGAAGTCACCACGGTCAGCGGCAAACGGGAAATTTACGTGAGCGTCTCCGGCGCTCAAGGCAGTACCCAGCGTCTGCCGCTGTTTCGCCACATGGGCGCCAATCACGTGCCGATCGGCGACACCACTTACATCAACATCGACTACAACCCGGCGTTTGCGCGAACCTCGCTGGAGGTTACCGAGCAAGGGCAATTGCTCGCCGTGCCGCTGACCATCAAGGACCTGAAAAGCTATCAACCGACGCAGACCAGTCGGCCGACCTCGCTGGACAGCGAAAGCAAACTGATCAGCGTGCTGCGCGAGAAATATCCCGATCCGACAGAGATCCGCGCGGTCGACATCGCGACGACCATGCGCCCGTGCGAATCCTGTTCGGTGGTGATGAAGCAGTTCGCCCATGACGGCGGAGAGGCGGCGTTGCAGGTGCTCTGGGGCTGATCAGAGGCGCTGGAGATGGCCGTAGAGCTTGGCGTAGAGGCCGCCATCGGCGATCAGTTGCTGGTGGTCGCCATCTTCGGCCACTTGCCCGCCATCGAACACCAGCACCCGATCCGCCTGCTTCACCGCCGACAGGCGATGGGCAATGATCAGCGTGGTGCGGCCACTGAGGAAGCGCGCCATGGCCTGATGCAGGTTGTATTCGGTGGCGGCGTCCAAGGCCGAAGTGGCTTCGTCGAGAATCACCACTTTCGGCTCGGCGAGGATCATCCGCGCAATCGCCAGACGCTGGCGCTGACCGCCGGACAGGCGCACGCCGGAACGTCCAACGATACTGTCGAGACCATCCGGCAGCGCCCGGATGGTCATCTCCAACTGGGCGATTTCCAGTGCCTGCCAGCAGGCTTCGTCACTGCGGGTGCGGCCCATGGTCAGGTTGGCCCGTACCGTGTCGTTGAACAGCGCCGGATGCTGCAGCACCACCGCGACGTTTTCACGAATCAGCTCCAGACCGATTTCCTGCTGGGTCGAACCGCCGAAACGGATAGCCCCGGCCGACGGCGTGTACAGCCCCAGCAGCAACTGCACCAAGGTGCTTTTGCCGCCGCCGCTGGCGCCGACAATCGCGACTTTCTCACCGGGGGCGATGGACAGGTTCATCTGATCCACCACCAGCTCATCGCCGTAACCGAAGCTCAGCCCCTGCACCTCGATGCCCACGGTCTCCCGGCCCTTGAACGGATCGACGCCGCCCGGGTATTGCGGTTCGTCAGCCCGCGCCAGCAGTTCGTTGATCCGCGCCAGCGCACCGCCCGCAGCGTAGTAGGCGTATTGCAGATTGAGCAGTTGTTCGACCGGGCCGATCATGAACCACAGGTAGCTGAACACCGCGAGCATCTGGCCGATCGACAGGTCGGAGAACAGCACGGTGAGCATCGCCGCCGCGCGGAAGATGTCTATGCCGAACTGGAACAGCAGGCCACTGGCACGGTTCGACGCATCGGTCTTCCACTGCGAGTTGACTGCATAGTTGCGCACTTCCTGCGCACGCAAGCCAAGCCGCCCGAGGAAGAAGCCCTGACGGTTGCCGGCGCGCACTTCCTGAATCGCATCGAGGGTTTCGCTCAAGGCCTGAGTGAAACGCGAGGTGCTGTCGTTCTCCAGTTTCTTCAGGTGCTTGACCCGCTTGCCCAGTTGCACCGTGGCGTAGATCACCAACGGGTTGAACAGCAGGATCAGCAGCGCCAGTTTCCAGTGCATCCACATCAGGATGCTCGCGGTGCCGACCAGGGTCAGCATCGCCACCAGAAACCGGCTGAGGGTTTCGCCGACGAACTTGTCGAGGGTGTCCAGATCAGTGACCAGGTGCGTGGTCACGGTGCCGCTGCCGAGGCTTTCGTATTCGCCGAGGGAAATCCTCTTCAGGCGTTCGATCAGGCGCACGCGAATGCGGTAGACGATGTCTTTCGCCAGCCGGGCGAACAGCCGCGCCTGCAACACGCCAAAACACAGGGCACTGCAACGCAGAGTCAGGGTGACCAGCAGCATCAGGCCGATGTAACCCGCCGCTTGCTGCCACATCGACGGCAACACGTGGTTCATGACTTTCAGCGCGGCGTCGCCATGCCCGAGCAGGACCTCGTCCACCAGCAACGGCAACAGCAACGGAATCGGCACGCTGCACAGCGTCGCCAGCACAGCCACACCGTTGGCGATCCACAGGGATTTTTTGTGATGCAGTGCCAGACGCCGGACTTCTGCCCAGCTCAGCCGGTCGACACGCTTTACGGCTGGCGTGTCATCGGCCCGGTCAGGCACAGGCTGCGCGCTCCAGCCAGCGGCCGAGCAATGGCGACAGCTCACTGAGCGGTTGGTAGCCGTTGGTCAACAGCGCCAGTTGGCCGTTGCGCTCGGCGAGCAGGGTCGGGAACCCGGCGATGCCCAGATCCTGCACCCAGCTGAAATCGGCCTGAGTTGCCTTGTGCTGATCGGCATGATCGAACAGCGCGGCAAACTCGATACGCGGCACGCCGGCCTGTTCGGCCAGTTCGACCAACACACTGGCCTGGGTGACATCGCGGCCTTCAGCGTAAAACGCCTGCTGGATCAGGCCGACCAGTTTCCACGCGCAATCCGGTGCCAGACTGCGTGCGGTGACGATCGCGCGGCAGGCCGGCTCGGTGTCGTAGACGAAACCGTCAGGCAGCGCACCGTCGAACTTGAACGGCTGACCGGTGGCCTCGGTGACCGCCTGCCAGTGCTCAAGAATGTAACGCCGCGTGGTCGGCTCCAGCGCCGCACCGCTGCCGGTGCGCAACCCGCCGACCACCAGGTGCAGCTCCACTCCGGCTGCCTGCGCCTGCTCGACCAAGGCCTTGGCGACCGGAGCGAACCCCCAGCACCAGGAACACATCGGATCCATCACATAGAGCAGGCGCGCAGTCATGATCAGGCCTCGGTGGATGCTTGTTTATAGTTGTAGCCGATCGGGTGCGGCATGTTGCGCGCCTTGGCCAGTTCGATCTGCTTCTGCCGATCGATGGCGCTGCGGCGGGTTTTCTCGCTCAGTTTGTCCCAGCAATGCGGGCAGCTGATGCCGGCCACGTAGTGCTCGGAGGCGCGATCTTCAACACTGACCGGTGTGCGGCAGGCATGACATTGATCGTAGTCGCCTTCGCTGAGGTCGTGACGCACGGTCACCCGATTGTCGAACACGAAGCAGTCGCCCTGCCACTTGGTTTCTTCCTGCGGCACCTCCTCGAGGTACTTCAGGATGCCGCCCTTGAGGTGGTAAACCTCTTCGAACCCCTCGCCCAGCATGTAACTGGAGGCTTTCTCGCAGCGAATGCCGCCGGTGCAGAACATCGCGACCTTCTTGTGCACGGCCGGGTCGAAGTGTTCCTTGATGTAGTCGGGGAATTCGCGAAAACTGGTGGTTTTCGGATCGATGGCGCCTTCGAAGGTGCCGATCGCCACTTCGTAGTCGTTGCGGGTGTCGATCAGCAGCACTTCCGGGTCGCTGATCAGCGCGTTCCAGTCCTGCGGCTCAACGTAGGTGCCGACCTTTTTGTTCGGGTCCACGCCTTCGACGCCAAGGGTGACGATCTCTTTCTTCAGCTTGACCTTGGTGCGGTAGAACGGCTGCTCGTCGCAGTACGACTCTTTGTGGTCGATGTCGATCATGCGCGGGTCGTTCTTCAGCCAGGCGAGCAGGCCGTCGATGCCTTCGCGGCTGCCGGACACGGTGCCGTTGATGCCTTCTTCGGCGATCAGCAAGGTGCCTTTGATACCGTTGTCGACCATCGCTTGCAGCAGGGGCTCGCGCAGGTTGACGTAGTCTTCGAGGGTGACGAACTTATACAGTGCCGCCACGACAATCGGTTGTGTCATGGGTATTTCTCCAGGTGGCTACCCTCGCAAAGGGTGAACCGGATTCAAAAAAAAACGCGCCGGGTGAGCGGCGCGTTGCGGATTCTAGCAAAAACACAGCAGTTTTAGGATCTGCTGAAACTACTGTGGTGAGGGGATTTATCCCCGATCGGCTGCGCAGCAGTCGTAAATCCTGAGAATGCGGTTTAACGGTTGTAAATGGATTGAATGGTTTCAGGGCTACTTCGTAGCCCATCGGGGATAAATCCCCTCACCACAAAAGCCCCTGCCACAACTGCATCCAATATCAGTGTTTGCTACCGCCGGCACAGGTCGGCGACGCCGGGGCGGCGCCGACTTCTGCCCATTCCTGCGGGGTGTAGGTGTGCAGCGCCAACGCATGGAATTCGCCCATCAGCTCGCCGAGCGTGCCGTAGACTTTCTGGTGGCGCTTGACCCGGTTCAGGCCTTCGAACTGCGCGCTGACCACCACTGCCTTGAAGTGCGTCTGTAACCCGCGACTGTGCATGTGGCTTTCGTCCAGCACTTGCAGATGCTCAGGCTGCAGCAGGCCCAGCGTCGATTCGATGCGTTGTTGCATGCTCATCACGAACTCCGCTTATTTCTTCTTGGCCGGCGCAGCGCCTTTCGGTGCCAGCTCGTTGGTCATGTCGTCGAGCAGCTTGTTGACGACAGGCACGGCGCTTTCCAGCTTGGCCTGAGTCATCTGGGCCGATTGCTGGGTCAGCTGCGGCATTTTCTCCAGGACTTTCTTGCCCAGTGGCGACTGGTAGAACGCGACCAGGTCTTTGAGCTCCGATTCGCTGAAGTTGCTGGTGTAGAGCTTGACCATGTCAGGCTTGAGCTTGTTCCAGCCGATGGCCTGGTCCAGGGCGGCGTTGGCCTTGGCCTGGTAGGTTTCCAGTACGGCTTTCTTGGATTCCGGGGCTTTGGTCTGTTCAAAACGCTGAGCGAACATTTGCTGCACTTGCATGTACACCGGAGTGCCCAGCTTGTCAGCGTGCGCCAGGGTCAGGAAAGCTTCAGCACTGGCGTTGTGGCTGGCGGTATCGGCAAGCACCTGGCCGCTGGCGCAAACCAGTGCAACCGCGGTGCAGATGGCACGAAGACGAGTCATCGAGTTTCCTTTTCAGCTAGGCGAGGTAAAACCCCAAGGGCGACCATTCTGCGCCTAAAAAACCTCGTGGCTCAACCCCCGAGCCTTGCCGTGCTTGATTGGCCGGGTTTTACCGGTCAACAATCGGTTCGAGGGAACCACCTGGGCCTGACCGGGCCTAAACTGCGCAAACGAACCAACAGGAGTGTGCACGATGAGCCGTATCGAAACCGACAGCCTGGGCCAGATCGAAGTCCCGGACGACGCCTACTGGGGTGCTCAGACGCAACGCTCACTGATCAACTTCGCCATTGGCCAGGAACGCATGCCGCTGCCGGTACTGCACGCCCTGGCCCTGATCAAGAAAGCCGCCGCCCGGGTCAACGACCGCAACGGCGACCTGCCCGCCGACATCGCCCGCCTGATCGAACAAGCCGCCGACGAAGTCCTCGACGGCCAGCACGACGACCAGTTTCCGCTGGTGGTCTGGCAGACCGGCAGCGGCACCCAGAGCAACATGAACGTCAACGAAGTGATCGCCGGCCGTGCCAACGAACTGGCCGGCAACCCGCGCGGCGGCAAGACGCCGGTGCATCCCAACGATCACGTCAACCGCTCGCAAAGCTCCAATGATTGCTTCCCCACGGCCATGAGCATTGCCACTGCCAAAGCCGTGCAGGAGCAATTGCTGCCGGCGATCGCCGAGCTGTCCGGCGGCCTGGCCGAATTGGCCGCGCGGCACATGAAACTGGTGAAGACCGGCCGTACGCACATGATGGACGCGACGCCGATCACCTTCGGTCAGGAGCTGTCAGGCTTTATAGCGCAGCTGGATTACGCCGAACGGGCGATCCGCGCTGCACTGCCGGCGGTGTGTGAACTGGCGCAGGGTGGTACCGCGGTCGGCACCGGCCTGAATTCGCCGCACGGTTTTGGCGAAGCGATTGCCGCCGAACTCGCTGCCCTCTCTGGCCTGCCGTTCGTTACCGCGCCGAACAAGTTTGCCGCACTGGCCGGGCATGAGCCGCTGACCAGCCTGTCCGGCGCTCTGAAGACCCTGGCCGTGGCGCTGATGAAAATCGCCAACGACCTGCGCCTGCTCGGCTCCGGCCCTCGCGCAGGCTTTGCCGAAGTCAAGCTGCCGGCCAACGAACCGGGCAGCTCGATCATGCCCGGCAAGGTCAACCCGACTCAGTGCGAAGCGCTGTCGATGCTGGCCTGCCAGGTGTTGGGCAACGACGTCACCATCGGCATCGCGGCGAGTCAGGGTCACCTGCAACTGAACGTCTACAAACCGGTGATCATCCACAACGTGCTGCAATCGATTCGCCTGCTCGCTGACGGGTGCAGCAACTTCCAGCAGCACTGCATCGCAGGGCTTGAGCCGGATGCGCAGGTCATGGCCCAGCATCTGGAACGTGGCCTGATGCTGGTGACCGCACTGAACCCGCACATCGGTTACGACAAGTCGGCGGAAATCGCCAAGAAGGCTTACGGCGATGGCCTGACCTTGCGTGAGGCGGCGCTGCAGCTGGGCTATCTGACCGATGAAGAGTTCGATGCCTGGGTGCGGCCGGAGAACATGATCGAGGCTGGCGCCAAGGGCTGAGGTTCGTAGCGCCTGACAGGCCGCCTTCGCGAGCAAGCTCGCTCCCACATTCGATCGCATTCCTGACATGGGATCGCGGTCAATTGTGGGAGCGAGCTTGCTCGCGAATGGGAGCAGCGCGGTCTAACTGGCTGCAATGCGCATCCGCCGCGCCTTCAACCCGGCAATCAGCGACGGCCCCAACGCCACCAGCGCCGACCCCAGCACCACCAGCACCGCCCCGCCATAACCCAGCCCGTTGATCTGCTCGGCGTGCACATAGTCCGGCCACACCGCGGCGGCAATCGCCACCGCGCCAAAGGTCACCAACGGCGTGATCGCCAGCGTCGCACTGACCCGCGACGCCTCCCAGTGCGCCAGCGCCTCGGCAAAGGCGCCGTAGGCAATCAGCGTGTTCATGCAGCACGCCAGCAACAGCCAGCCCTGCAACGGGCTCAGTTCCAGTGCTTCGAGTGGATGCACCCACGGCGTCAACAGCAGCGCGCAGAACAGGTAGATCACCATCATCACCTGCAGCGAATTCCACACCGTGAGCAACTGCTTCTGGCCCAACGCGTAGAAGGTCCAGACCGTCGAGGCCAACAGCACCAGCAATACGCCGGCGGTGTAGTCCGACAACGAGGTGAGCAGTTCAGCCAGCCGTTGATTGAAAAACAGCACAAAGCCGATCAGCAGCACCGCCAGGCCAATGCCCTGACCGATGCTGAAGCGCTCCTTGAACACAAACAGGCTGGCGATCAGCAACATGATCGGCCCCATCTGCACCACCAGTTGCGCAGTGCCGGGGCTCAGCAGGTTGAGGCCCATCAGGTACAACACGTAGTTGCCCACCAGCCCGAGTACCGCCATCAACACCAGCCAGCCGCCCTTTGGCCCTAGCACCTTGCGACTGGGCAAGCGCCTGACCGAAGCCAGATAAATGAACAGGCATCCACCGGAGACCAACAGGCGAAACCAGGTCACGGTGATCGGGTCCATCACCTGCAGCACCTGCTTGAGTTTGATTGGCAGGATGCCCCACAAAAACGCCGTCAGCAGCGCCAGGAACAGACCGTAAACCCAGCGACCGGATGAAATGTGCATGCGAACCCCAATGCCTGCTGACAAGAGCGGTCATTCTAGGCCCGCCCGCCGGCGTAACACAGGGACAGTTCGGGCCAGGCCGCGAATGAAACTGTGCAGGTCGCAGTATTAATTTGACGCTTTGCCGTTGATCGGCTCGCCGGGCGTGCCAAGTGCTTCAGGCATAAGCTGATTGGATCCTTTCAACGGATCACACAAGGAGCCAATCATGTACGGAATGCGCGCCCACGACACCGCCCCCGCCACGCACTTTCGCAGCGACCGGTTGTGCCGGGTCAATGGCGAACTGTTTTTCTGCACGCGGGAGAACACTCTTGAGGGGCCGTTTGAGTCCCCGGAGAAGGCTGAGCAGGAAATTCAGGCGTATATCGCGCGGATGCAGGCGCAGACAGCGTAGACCTGTGGCGAGGGAGCTTGCTCCCGCTGGGGCGCGCAGCGGCCCTCGTTTCAGGCTTTACCGGGAAATTTCAGGTCTGCTCCGCAGCCCAGCGGGAGCAAGCTCCCTCGCCACAAGGATTGTGTTGGCCCGTCAGCGAACAGCCTCAAACAACCCCGTCGCCCCCATCCCGCCACCCACGCACATGGTCACGATGCCGTAACGCAGATTGCGCCGCTGCAACTCCCGCACCAGATGTCCGACCTGCCGCGACCCGGTCATGCCGAACGGGTGACCAATGGAAATCGAGCCGCCATTGACGTTGTATTTGTCGTTGTCGATCTCCAGCCGATCGCGGGCATACAGGCACTGCGAAGCAAACGCCTCGTTGAGCTCCCACAGATCAATGTCCGCCACTTGCAGGCCCTTGGCCTTGAGCAGTTTCGGCACCGAGAACACCGGGCCGATGCCCATTTCATCCGGCTCGCACCCGGCGACGGTGAAGCCACGGAAAAACGCTTTGGGCTTGAGCCCCAGTTGCAGGGCTTTTTCCAGGCTCATCACCAGCGTCATCGACGCACCGTCGGACAGCTGCGATGAGTTGCCGGCGGTCACCGAACCGTCCTCGGCAAACACCGGTTTCAGTCCGGCCAGACTTTCGTAAGTGGTGTCCGGGCGGTTGCAGTCGTCGTGATCGACGCTGCCGTCGAGGATCTGCACCTCGCCGCTGTTTTTGTCCTCGACCCGGTACTTGACCGCCATCGGCACAATTTCGTCATCAAACAGCCCGGCCGCCTGAGCCTGGGCGGTACGCAACTGACTTTGCAGCGCATAGCGATCCTGCGCCTCGCGGCTCACGTCATAACGACGCGCCACCACTTCGGCAGTCTGGCCCATGGTGTAGTAGATGCCCGGCACCTGCTGCTTGAGCAAAGGGTTGATCAGGTGATCGGTGTTGACGCTTTTCAGGGTCAGGCTGATCGACTCGACGCCACCGGCAACAATGATGTCGCTGCAACCGGAGGCGATCTGGTTGGCGGCAATCGCAATCGCCTGCAAACCCGAAGAGCAGAAACGGTTGAGGGTCATGCCGGCCACGTTGGTGCCCAGCCGCGACAGCACCGCCACGTTGCGACCGATGTTGTAACCCTGCGCGCCTTCGTTGGAGCCGGCGCCGACAATGCAGTCCTCGACGCTGGCCGGGTCGATGTCGTTGCGCGACAGCAGCGCGTTGACGCAATGGGCCGCCATGTCGTCGGGGCGGGTCTGGTTGAACTTGCCGCGAAAGGACTTGGCCAGGCCGGTCCGCACGCTGTCGACGATCACCACTTCACGCATGGCATACCTCAATTGTTGTTGTCGGAGGAGAGTGAACCGAGGATAAGTCCAGCCCGCCGCCGACCGCGACAATCATTCACCCCGCGTATGCGTGTCCATCGCTCAGTGCTTGTGTTTTTTCGCGTGCTTGTCGGATTTCTCGAAGGCTTCTTCGAGCGCGCGGTTGATCGTGCGCAGCACCTTGACCCGCGCCCAGCGCTTGTCATTGGCCTCGACCAGGGTCCACGGCGAAATCTCGGTGCTGGTGCGGTCGACCATGTCGCCGACCGCCGTGCGATAGGCGTCCCACTTGTCGCGGTTGCGCCAGTCGTCCTCGGTGATCTTGAAGCGCTTGAACGGGATCTCTTCGCGGGCCTGGAAACGCTCCATCTGCGTGTCCTTGTCGATCGCCAGCCAGAACTTGACGACGATCACCCCGGCGTCGGCGATCTGCTCTTCGAAGTCGTTGATCTCGCTGTAGGCCCGCAGCCAGTCGGCCGGGCTGCAAAAGCCTTCGACCCGCTCCACCAGCACCCGGCCGTACCACGAGCGGTCGAACACAGTGAACTTGCCGCGCGCCGGCAGGTGTCGCCAGAAGCGCCACAGATACGGTTGCGCACGTTCCTCCTCGGTCGGCGCGGCAATCGGCACGATATTGTATTGACGCGGATCAAGCGCCGCCGCCACCCGGCGAATCGCCCCGCCCTTGCCCGCCGCATCGTTGCCTTCGAACACCGCCACCAGTGCATGGCGACGCATGCGTTTGTCGCGCATCAGCCCGGACAACCGTGCCTGCTCGGTAATCAACTGTTCTTCGTAGTCTTTCTTTTCCAGCCGCTGATTGAGGTCGAGGCTGTCGAGCAGATTGAGTTGATCGACCGCCGTGCCCAGCGGTGCAGCGTTGACCTCCTCAGTCTCTACCTGCGCACGCTTGAGTGCATTCTGCAGGCCTTCCAGCAGGATCTTGCCAACCGCCAGGCTGCGGTAGTTGGCGTCCATGCCTTCGATGATGTGCCACGGCGCGTAGTCGCGACTGGTGCGACGCAACACGCGCTCGCCGTATTTGACGAACTTGTCGTAGGTCTGCGATTGCTGCCAGTCCAGCGGGCTGATGCGCCAGCTGTGCAGCGGGTCGTCGGCCAGCGCCTTGAGCCGCGCTTTCATCTGCTTCTTGGACAGGTGGAACCAGAACTTGAAGATCAGCGCGCCTTCATCGCAGAGCATCTTTTCCAGACGCTCGGCGGCATTGATTGCCTGATCCAGACGCGGATCCTTGAACAGACCGTGGACTCGACCCTGAAGCATCTGGCTGTACCAGTTGCCAAAGAAAATCCCCATTCGCCCCTTGGCCGGGAGCATCCGCCAGTAACGCCAGGCCGGTGGCCGCGCCAGTTCTTCATCGGTCTGCTGATCGAAGGTGCGCACCTCGATCAGGCGCGGGTCCATCCACTCGTTGAGCAACTTGACGGTCTCGCCCTTGCCGGCGCCCTCGATGCCGTTGATCAGAATGATCACCGGAAAACGCTTCTGCTGCTGCAACTCGAACTGCGCCTCGAGCAGCGCTTCACGCAGTGCGGGCACCGCGGCGTCGTAAGTCTCTTTGTCGATGGCATGGCCGATTTCGGCGGATTCAAACATGGGGACGGCTCCTTCCAGGATTCAGCAAGACTAGCGGATTGGGCATGGCGATGGAGGAGAAATTCCCCCACAAAGTTGAGTTAAATGAATGAAAACCTGTGGCGAGGGAGCTTGCTCCCGCTCGGCTGCGCAGCAGTCGCAAGACCTGCAACCACCGTCCTCCGGACAAATTGTGGTCGCAGGTTTTGGAGCTGCTGCGCACCCCGGCGGGAGCAAGCTCCCTCGCCACAAAGGCTGGTGATGATCCTGCATTCGACTCAAGGATCACCTGCCATGGATCAAGCACCCCGCGCCCATTCAGCTAGAATGGCCGCCTTGTCGTTGCCGAGCCTGCCATGAAACCTGTATTGCCCCACGCCCAACTCGACTGGGATGACCACGGACGTCCGCGCTCGCGGGTGTTCGATGATGTGTATTTTTCCGACCAGTCGGGGCTGGATGAAACCCGTTACGTGTTCCTCGAACAGAACCGTCTGGCCGAGCGTTTTGCCGCGTTGTCGGCGCACGGGCGACTGGTGATCGGCGAAACCGGGTTCGGCACCGGGCTGAATTTTCTCTGCGCCTGGCAACTGTTCGAGCAGCACGCGGTGGCCGGTGCGCGGCTGCATTTTGTCAGTGTCGAAAAGTACCCGTTGAGTCCGGCGGATCTGCAACGGGCCCTGGCCCTGTGGCCGGCGCTCAAGCCGCTGGCCGATCAGTTGCTCAAGCATTACGTGGCGATCCATCAGGGCTTTCAGCGGATCGTTCTCGGCAATGGCCGAGTGACGCTGACGCTGCTGATCGGCGATGCGCTGGAGCAACTGCCGCAACTCGATGCGCAGATCGACGCGTGGTTTCTCGACGGTTTCGCCCCGGCGAAAAACCCCGACATGTGGACCGCCGAACTGTTCGCCGAACTGGCGCGACTGGCGGCGTCCGGCTCGACCATCAGCACCTTCACCAGCACCGGCTGGGTGCGGCGTCTGCTCAACGCGGCCGGGTTCAAGATGAAACGCACCCCGGGCATCGGCCACAAGTGGGAGATCCTGCGCGGCGAGTTTCTTGGCTGGCCGCAGGATGTCGCGCCGCCGCTGCCGGACAAACCGTGGTTCGCCCGCCCTGCCCCTTTGACTGGCGAGCGTCGCGCACTGGTGATCGGCGCCGGGCTGGCCGGTTGCGCTACGGCCGCCAGCCTCGCTGCACGCGGTTGGCAAGTCAGTCTGCTGGAGCGTCACGAGGCTGTGGCGCAGGAAGCGTCGGGCAATCCACAGGGCGTGCTGTACCTGAAGCTGTCGGCCCACGGCACTGCGTTGTCGCAACTGATCGTCAGCGGCTTCGGCTACACCCGTCGTCTGCTGGAAACCCTGCAACGCGGCACCGACTGGGACGATTGCGGCGTGCTGCAACTGGCGTTCAATGCCAAGGAGGCCGAGCGTCAGGCACAACTGGCCACGGCGTTCCCGAAAGATCTGGTGCACTGGCTCGATCAGCCGCAAGCCGCAACTCAAGCCGGTATCGGTCTGGCCCACGGCGGGCTGTTCTACCCCGAAGGGGGCTGGGTGCATCCGCCGGCGCTGTGCCAGGCGCAAGCCACGCAAGCGAACATCGAATTGTTCAAGCATCACCACGCGCTGGAGTTGCGCAAGGTCGACGGGCAATGGCAAGCCCTCGATGGTGACCGCGTGCTCGCCAGCGCACCGGTGGTGGTGTTGGCCGGCGCGGCGGAGATCAAACGCTTTGCGCAAAGTGCCGAGCTGCCGCTCAAACGCATTCGCGGACAGATCACGCGCCTGCCGCAAACCACCGAGAGCCAGACACTGCGCACCGTGGTCTGCGCCGAAGGTTATGTCGCCCCGGCTCGTTTGGGCGAACACACGCTGGGTGCGAGTTTCGACTTCAACAGCGACGACCTGACCCCGACCACCGCCGAACACCTGGGCAATCTGGCGATGCTCGAAGAGATCTCCAGCGATCTGGTGGCGCGCCTGCACATCAATCAACTGCCCCCGGAAACCCTGGAAGGACGCGCCGCCTTCCGCTGCACCAGCCCCGATTATCTGCCGATCGTCGGCCCGCTCGCCGACCGCGAAACTTTCGCTCAGGCCTACGCGGCGTTGAGCAAGGATGCGCGACAAGTGCCGGACATTCCTTGTCCGTGGCTCGACGGCCTGTACATCAACAGCGGCCACGGCTCCCGCGGGCTGATCACCGCGCCGCTGTCTGGCGAACTGCTTGCGGCGTGGCTGGACAACGAGCCGCTGCCGCTGCCCCGAAGCGTCGCCGAGGCCTGCCATCCCAACCGTTTCGCGCTGCGTACGTTGATTCGCGGCAAATGAGAATTCGCGATGGGCCGCTGGTCAGTCGCCCCCTCTTATAACTCATCGTTCTAAAACTCCCACATCTGCAGCGGGTCAGTTTCTGAGTACCGGCCATTTTGGCCAGACTTGAATGACCCCTCCCCAACGGAAAAACCGGTAAGGACTTTATGTGCGGATTAGCTGGCGAGTTACGTTTTGATCATCAACCTGCAGACCTTGCAGCGGTAGAGCGAATCACCCATCACCTGGCCCCTCGCGGCCCCGACGCGTGGGGCTTCCATGCCCAAGGGCCGATTGCCCTGGGCCATCGTCGCCTGAAAATCATGGACCTGTCGGACGGCTCGGCGCAGCCGATGATCGACAGCCAATTGGGCTTGTCTCTGGCCTTCAACGGCGCGATCTACAACTTTCCGGAACTGCGCGCCGAGCTCGAAGCGCTTGGCTACGCCTTCTATTCCGGTGGCGACACCGAAGTGCTGCTCAAGGGCTACCACGCCTGGGGCGAAGCGCTGCTGCCGAAACTCAACGGCATGTTCGCCTTCGCCATCTGGGAGCGCGATGCCCAGCGTCTGTTCATCGCCCGTGACCGTCTCGGCGTGAAGCCTTTGTACCTGTCGCGCACCGGTCAACGTTTGCGCTTTGCTTCGGCCCTGCCGGCGCTGCTCAAGGGCGGCGACATCAACCCGATCCTCGATCCGGTGGCGCTCAATCACTATCTGAATTTCCATGCGGTGGTGCCGGCTCCACGCACCTTGCTCGCGGGCATCGAAAAGCTGCCGCCAGCGACTTGGATGCGCGTCGAAGCCGATGGCCGCACCGAACAGAAAACCTGGTGGACCCTGCCCTACGGCCCGCACGACGACGAGAAAAACCTGACCCTCGAAGACTGGCGCGACCGCGTGCTCGACAGCACTCGCGAAGCGGTGGCGATTCGTCAACGCGCAGCGGTGGATGTCGGCGTGCTGCTGTCCGGCGGTGTCGATTCGAGCATGTTGGTTGGCTTGTTGCGTGAAGTCGGCGTGGAGAACCTGTCGACCTTTTCCATCGGTTTTCAGGATGCTGGCGGCGAGCGTGGCGATGAGTTCCAGTATTCCGATCTGATCGCCAAACACTACGGCACGCAGCACCATCAGTTGCGCATCGACGAAAAAGAGATCATCGAACAACTGCCCGCCGCGTTCCGCGCGATGAGCGAGCCGATGGTCAGCCACGACTGCATCGCCTTCTACCTGTTGTCGCGCGAAGTGGCCAAGCACTGCAAAGTGGTGCAAAGCGGCCAGGGCGCCGACGAACTGTTCGCCGGTTATCACTGGTACCCGCAAGTCGACGGTGCGGCGGATCCATACGCGGCCTATCGCGCAGCGTTTTTCGACCGCGGCTACGACGACTATGCGGCCACCGTGCAACCGAAATGGCTGACCGCCAATGACGCGGCCGGCGACTTCGTCAAGGAACACTTCGCCCAACCCGGAGCCGAGGCTGCGGTCGATAAAGCCCTGCGTCTGGACAGCACAGTGATGCTGGTGGACGACCCGGTGAAACGCGTCGACAACATGACCATGGCCTGGGGCCTGGAGGCGCGCACGCCGTTCCTCGACTATCGACTGGTTGAACTGTCAGCGCGAATTCCCGGCCAGTTCAAGCTGCCCGATGGCGGCAAACAGGTGCTCAAAGAAGCGGCGCGCCTGGTGATTCCAAGCGAAGTGATCGACCGCAAGAAAGGCTACTTCCCGGTACCGGGCCTCAAGCACTTGCAAGGCGACACCCTGAGCTGGGTGCGTGAACTGCTGCTGGATCCGAGCCAGGATCGTGGCCTGTTCAACCCGGCCATGCTCGACAAACTGCTGACTGATCCGCAAGGCCAACTGACGCCATTGCGCGGCTCGAAACTGTGGCAACTGGCGGCCCTGAACCTGTGGCTCAGTGAACAAGGAATCTGATTGATGAAACCTCACGCCACGGCGATCAACCAACGCCTGTTACGCGGTCAGACCCCGTCGTATGAACGCTTGCAGGCGCGTCTGGCCGAAGACGGCAGCGAACTCGGTGCCGACCCCATTGCCGTGCATTGCGGCTGGGGCCGGCTGCTGATCGGTCACACCTTTCCTGACCCGGCGACGCTGGCGCAGGAACTGCTCAACGAACAGCCCGGCGAGCGCGATATCGCCCTGTACGTCGCCGCACCGCAGCAGATTCTCGGTCTGGAACCGACGCAGCTGTTTCTCGACCCGTCCGACACTCTGCGCCTGTGGTTCAGCGATTACCGCCAGGCGACGCGGGTGTTTCGCGGCTTCCGTATCCGTCGGGCGCAAAGCGAAGCGGACTGGCAGGCGATCAACCTGCTGTATCAGGCGCGCGGCATGCTGCCGATCGATGCCACACGACTGACCCCGCATCATCAGGGCGGTCCGGTGTACTGGTTGGCTGAAGATGAAGACAGCGGCGCGGTGATCGGCAGCGTCATGGGCCTCAATCACCAGAAAGCCTTCAACGACCCGGAACACGGCAGCAGCCTGTGGTGCCTGGCGGTTGACCCGCAGTGCTCGCGGCCTGGTGTCGGTGAGGTGCTGGTGCGGCACTTGATCGAACACTTCATGAGTCGCGGCCTGAGCTATCTGGACCTGTCGGTGCTACATGACAACCGTCAGGCCAAGAACCTCTACGCCAAACTCGGTTTTCGCAATCTCTCGACCTTCGCCATCAAGCGCAAGAACGGCATCAACCAGACGCTGTTCCTCGGGCCGGGGCCGGAAGCCAACTTCAACCCGTATGCGCGGATCATTGTCGAGGAAGCGCATCGCCGTGGTATCGACGTGCAGGTGGACGATGCCGAAGCCGGGCTGTTCACCCTCAGTCACGGCGGGCGCCGAGTGCGCTGCCGCGAATCACTGAGCGACCTGACCAGCGCAATCAGCATGAGTCTGTGCCAAGACAAAAGCCTGACCCACAAAGTGTTGAAAGCCGCCGGCCTGAAGCTGCCCTCGCAGCAACTGGCGGGCAATGCCGACGACAATCTGGCGTTTCTCGACGAACACCAACGCGTGGTGGTCAAGCCGCTCGACGGTGAACAGGGTCAGGGGGTGGCAGTGGATCTGCAGAGCATCGAAGAGGTGCAGCAGGCCATTGAAGCCGCCAAGCGTTTCGACAGCCGCGTGCTGCTGGAAAGCTTCCACGAAGGCCTCGACCTGCGGATTCTGGTGATCGGTTTTGAGGTGGTGGCGGCAGCGATTCGTCGTCCCGCCGAAGTAGTCGGCGACGGGCACCATTCGATCGGTGCATTGATCGAAGCTCAAAGTCGCCGTCGGCAAGCTGCCACCAGCGGCGAGAGCAAGATCCCGCTGGACCACGAAACCCAGCGCACCTTGCATGCCGCCGGTTATGACTACAGCAGCATTCTGCCGGCCGGCGAGCATCTGTTTGTGCGCCGCACGGCCAATCTGCACACCGGTGGCACGCTGGAGGATGTCACGGCGATTCTGCACCCGACGCTGGTCGATGCAGCGGTGCGCGCGGCGCGGGCGCTGGACATTCCGATGGTTGGCCTCGACCTGATGGTGCCGGCGGCGGATCAAGCGGAGTACGTGTTTATCGAAGCCAACGAACGCGCCGGCCTGGCCAATCACGAACCGCAGCCGACGGCGGAGCGGTTTGTCGATTTGTTGTTTCCGCACAGTCAGCCGGCTGTTTCTTGATTCTGCTTTGTCTGGGCTGATGTCTTCGCGAGCAAGCTCGCTCCCACAGGGGAACGCATCCATATGTGGGAGCGAGCTTGCTCGCGAAGGGGCCGCATCAGGCGCCACAAATCCTTCTCATCGAAACCATCGATGCGCCTCAACTCATCAGGAGTTTCCATGACCACACAAATCCCCGAACCGGATCTGAACTACCTGCAAAAAGTCCTGCTGGAAATGCTCGCCATTCCCAGCCCTACCGGGTTCACCGACACCATCGTGCGTTACGTCGCCGAGCGTCTGGAAGAACTTGGCATCCCTTTCGAAATGACCCGTCGCGGCACCATTCGCGCCACGCTCAAGGGCAAGAAAAACAGCCCCGACCGCGCCGTCTCCGCGCACTTGGATACCATCGGCGCCGCCGTGCGTGCAGTGAAAGACAACGGGCGTCTGACGCTGGCCCCGGTCGGTTGCTGGTCGAGCCGCTTTGCCGAGGGCAGCCGGGTCAGCCTATTTACCGATAACGGCGTGATTCGCGGCAGCGTGTTGCCGCTGATGGCCTCCGGGCACGCGTTTAACACTGCCGTTGACGAGATGCCGATCAGCTGGGATCACGTCGAGCTGCGTCTGGATGCCTACTGCGCAACCAAGGCCGACTGCGATTCACTGGGCATCAGCGTCGGCGACGTGGTGGCGTTCGATCCGCTGCCGGAATTCACCGACAGCGGCCACATCAGCGCCCGCCACCTCGATGACAAGGCCGGTGTGGCGGCATTGCTCGCCGCGCTCA
Source organism: Pseudomonas sp. GM30 (assembly GCF_000282275.2). Lineage (NCBI taxonomy): Bacteria > Pseudomonadati > Pseudomonadota > Gammaproteobacteria > Pseudomonadales > Pseudomonadaceae > Pseudomonas > Pseudomonas sp. GM30. The sequence continues at coordinate 217,324 of NZ_AKJP02000031.1, forward strand.
AGGCCATCGTCGACAGCGGTCAGGAATTGATGATCGATTGCCACCCGCTGTTCACCATCACCGAAGAAACCGGCAGCGGCGCAGCGGCGGCATTGCCGTGGGATGTCAGCGAATTCGTCGGCATCGACATTGCGCCGGTCGCGCCCGGCCAGCATTCCAGCGAACACGCGGTGAGCGTGGCGATGCAGGATTCCGGCGGGCCTTACGACTACCACCTGTCACGGCATTTGCTGCGCCTGGCCGGTGAAAACGAATTGCCAGTGAGGCGTGACCTGTTCCGTTATTACTTCAGCGACGCGCATTCGGCGGTGACCGCCGGACACGATATCCGCACCGCCCTGCTCGCCTTTGGCTGCGATGCGACCCATGGTTATGAGCGTACGCACATCGACAGTCTCGCGGCGCTCAGTCGTCTGCTCGGGGCGTACATTCTGAGCCCGCCGGTGTTCGCCAGCGATGCGGCGCCGGCCAATGCTTCGCTGGATCGCTTCAGTCATCAGATCGAGCATGACACGCAGATGGAGAGCGATACGCGGGTGCCGTCGGTGGACAGTCTGGTGGGGCAGCGCTCAGACAGTTGAATCCTTGTTGTCTGAACCATGGCTATCGCGAGCAGGCTCACTCCTACAGTTGAAATGCATTTCCCTGTAGGAGTGAGCCTGCTCGCGATGAGGCCGATACAGCCCACACAAAACTGGCAGCCAACCACCAATCGCCGTAGCATCCCGTCATTGATTTAGCCGAGGTGCCCATGCTGATTCCCTACGACGCTCTTGAAGTCGACACCCTCACCCGTCTGATCGAGGATTTCGTCACCCGCGACGGTACCGACAACGGTGATGACACACCGCTGGAGACCCGCGTGTTGCGCGTGCGCCAGGCGCTGACCAAAGGTCAGGCACTGATCGTGTTCGACCCGGAAAGCGAGCAATGCCAGTTGATGCTCAAACACGATGTGCCCAAACATCTGTTCGAGTGAAACCTCAGCGAACCTTTTCGCTGATCTGTTTGCGCTGGATCCGCTCGTAGACTTCAGAGCGGTGCACATTGACCTTCTGTGGCGCCTCGACACCAAAGCGCACACTGGAACCGTTGACTGACAACACCCGTACGGAAATGTCGTCACCGATGGAAATCAACTCGCCCACAACACGGCTGAGTACAAGCATGGAGTTCGTCCTTCAGGGTTAGCCAGCCCTGAAGATGCGCGGTGGGCACGCGCTCTACAATGGGTCGCGCGCAATTCAGTCTTGCCCTACATCCTGAGTCGCTACGCCCTTCAGACGTTTCCTGCAAATGGCTAAACAGTCTCGCCTCAAGCGGCAGTAAATCGCGGTCCGAACAGGATCACGCTGGCGCCGATCACGCACAGCGCCACGCCGATCCAGTCCGAACCCAGCGGGCGCACCCGCTCGACCACCGCCAGCCAGCCGATCGATGCGACGATGTAGATCCCGCCATACGCGGCATAGGCGCGACCGGCGTAAGCCGCTTCGACGCGGGTCAATAACAGGGCGAACAGGGTCAGGCTGAGCAGCGCCGGGATCACCCACAAGGCACTCTTGCCCTGACGCAGCCACATGAAAAAGGCGAAACAACCGGCGATTTCAAACAGCGCCGCAAGGAAGAACCACAGGTAATTGAGCATTGATGTGTCTCGACAGGGTGACCATTGCGGCCACCCTAACGACGCGACACCCTTCGGGCAAGTTCAGCCGTTGGTTTGTCTGGCCTTGGCGCGCATTTTATCGGCCATGGTGGTCATTTCGTTGTAGATCAGTTGCGGGTTCTTCTGTTTGATCGCCCAGGCCATGCGCCCCTGCTCGTGCGGCAGGATCATGAACTCGCCGGCGGCCACTTGCTGGTAGATATAGTCAGCGATGTCGGCAGCCGTGATCGGCGAACTTTCCAGCAACTTGCCGACCTGGGCTTTCATGGCCGGCGTCGGGCCACGGAACGAGTCGAGCAAGTTAGTCTGGAAGAACGACGGGCAGACCACATGTACGCTGACTTCCTGCTGCGCCAGTTCGATCAGCAAACTTTCCGACAACGCCACTACACCGGCCTTGGCCACATTGTAGTTGCTCATGGCCGGGCCTTGCATCAACGCCGCCATCGAGGCGATGTTGATGATCTTGCCTTTGCTCTGTTCGAGCAGCGGCAGAAACGCTTTGCAGCCCTTGACCACGCCCATCAGGTTGATCGCGATCTGCCAGTCCCAATCCTCCAGCGACAGTTCGCTGAAGAATCCGCCGGACGCCACACCGGCGTTGTTGACGATGACATCGATGCCGCCGAGCTTCACTTCGCAAGCCTGAGCAAACGCGGTGAGCTGGCTGTAATCACGCACGTCGCAACGTTGGGTGAAACCGTCGCCACCAGCCTCGCGCACCAGTTTCAGGGTTTCCTGCAGGCCGGCTTCGCTGACGTCGGACAAGGCCAGCTGCCAGCCTTCACGCGCCCAGCGCAGCGCGATTTCGCGACCTAGACCTGAGCCCGCACCGGTGATCATCATGCGATTTTGCATAGCAAACAGCCTTGTTGTTCTGTAGGAGTTGCGCGAAGTGTAGCGAAGGTTGTGCGTGCGCCCACTCTCCATCAAGTTGCTGAATGGAGGATCAAAAGATCGCAGCCTTCGGCAGCTCCTACACCGATTCCTGTAGGAGCTGCCGAAGGCTGCGATCTTTTGATCTCGCGCTTTAAAGGAAATAAACGAGTAATCCAAATACATTAAAAAAACATTGAATTTTCTTTGACGCGCACCGGTCGGAATTTGTAAGCCGTCTGGAATTAGTTAGCCTCCAGTCGCCCTTGAACACCAAGACTTCTCGAACACTATCAACAAGGAAATCGACATGGGCACAATTCTTATCATCATCCTGATCCTGTTGCTGATCGGTGGTCTGCCGGTCTTCCCGCACTCCAGAAGTTGGGGTTACGGTCCTTCGGGCATTATCGGCGTGGTGTTGGTGGTGCTGTTGGTCTTGCTGTTACTTGGCAGGATATAAAACCCCAAGACAAAAAAAGAGGCCTTCAGGGGCCTCTTTTTTTATGCAGCGGTTTTATCAGTCCGGCTTGCCGTTGATCACACCGGCGGTGTTGTCCATCAGACTCTTGGTCGCCGTTTGCAGGAACGCTTCAAGCTTGAGCTTCAGTTCGGCGGTACGCGGTGCGTCCGGAATGATCTCGGCAGAAGGGTTCGCGCCCAGTTGGTACTGGTAGATCTTCGGCGCCATTTCCTTCTCTTTCGGCAGCACCAGGATCTGATCGGCAGTGACGATGGCGGTGGTCTGCTCGCTGCCCGACGGCTTGATCACACCGAAACCGGTGTCGCCGGCCGGCAGGTTGAGCAGGTCGCGACCCCAGCACTGATGACGCACTTCGCCACCCAGGCGACCCATGATGGTCGGCACGATGTCGATCTGCGTACCCACGGTGTGGTCACGGGTACCGAACTTCTCCTGAATGCCCGGGGCGATCATCAGCATCGGCACGTTGAAGCGGCCCAGGTCCATTTCAGTGATCTGGCGCTCGTTGCCGAAACCGTGGTCACCAACGATCACGAACAGGGTTTCCTTGAAGTACGGCTCTTTGCGCGCCTTCTCGAAGAACTGACCCAGCGCCCAGTCGGCGTAACGCATGGCGGTCAGGTGTTCGTTGAGGCTGCCGCGATCAGTCACGCGCTCCACCGGCAATGGTGTCGGCAACGCATACGGCGTGTGGTTGGACAGGGTCTGCAGCAGCGCATAGAACGGCTTGCCGTTTTCCCGCGCCTTCAGCTCCACCAGACCACGGTCGAACATGTCCTGGTCGGACACGCCCCAGGTCGGATCGGAGAACACCGGGTTGACGAAGTCGTTACGACCCACGAAGTTGGTCATGCCCTGGTTGCTGAAGAAGCCCGACTGGTTGTCCCAGGCGAAGTCACCGTTGTAGACGTAAACGTCGTCATACTTGCGCGCACTGAGCAGTTGCGGCAGGCCGGAGAGCTTGTGGCTGCCTTCCGGAGTCTGCATCAGGTATTCGAAGCCCGGCAGGTTCGGGAAGCACGCCATGGTCGCAAACATGCCCTGATGGGTGTGCGTACCGTTGGAGAAGAAGCGGTCGAACAGCAGGCCTTCCTTCGACAGTTTGTCGAGGTACGGCGTGATGTTGCCCGGTGCGCCCAAGGCGCCGACCGAGTGCCCGGCCATGCTTTCCATCAAGATCACGACTACGTTCTTGATCGGCAGGGTCTTGTCGGCCGGTGGCGTGTAGTCACGACGCACGGCGGCGATGTCGGCATCGACCAGTTTGTCGTCCGGCATCACCAGCATCTCGCGCACTACTTTCTGCGCCTGTTCCTGCGGCAGGGTGGCTTTCCAGATGTTGTTGCGATCCTCGCCCATGCGGTCTTTGGCAGCGGCGATCAGCGACAGCGTACCGTTGAGGCCGAGCTGGTTGGCGAAGTTCGATTCGGTGGTGTACACGTCACCCCAGCGCAGCGGCGGGCCCTGGCGCAGGGTGCCACGGGCAGCCACGACGCAGATCAGCAGACAAACCACGAACACCGCGAGGCGGGTGTACCACGGCGCCACCTGACGGGTGCCGACGTTGCCGCCGCTGAACGGGCCACGTGGCCGGGTCGCGCGGTCGGCGCCCTTGAACGCCAGGGTCAGGATCACCGTGCCGATGACCCACGCCAGCAGGTAACGCACTACCGGGAAACCGTACCAGAGCATGCTCATCACGGTTTTCGGGTCTTCCTTCACGTACTGGAACACCAGGCCATTGAGGCGCTGGTGGAACTCACGGTAGAAGTCCATTTCCATCAGACCGAGGAACAGCGCGATGCTGGACGCCACGGTCAGCCACAGCCGGAAGAAGCCACGCGCAGCCATCGCCCGGGCACTGAACAGCGCCAGCAGCAGCGGAACGCAGACGTAGACCACCAGGCGCAGGTCGAAACGCAGGCCGTTGGCGAAGGCTTCGAGGAAGGTCGAAGCCGGGGTATCGAGGATCATCTCGCGGTTGTAGACCAGCAGCGCGAGGCGCAGCACGGAAAACATCACCATCATGACCAGGGCACACAACAGTGTGTAGGCCAGATGCGATTTGACGGTCGGTTGCAGCAGGCGAGTGGAAGATCGCTGCTGATTCAGGGCGTCCGGGTTTGCCATGTCGTTTTAGGACCCATTGGAAGTTGAAGTTGCAAAATACAGCGGCGCCATGCCCTCTATTGGCCATTCCAGGCCCCGGGGCGTGCGCGGTGCGCAAATGTTGCACGATCAACGGCAGCATTGCCATTGATTACTGCCGCCCTGCCCGACTCTTTCATGCAAGCATTCGGATACGGACAAGCGGGGTTGCGCGGGCGAATTGTCTGGAACACTTTGTGAAAATTTCGTCCAACGCATATCTGGAAACACAATATAACGACAAAACAAAAACGCCCCGAATCGGTCGGGGCGTTTTGCTGTCAGCGCAAAGTTTACTTCTCGGCGCGTTCTTTCAGGGCTTTAAGGGTATTGAACGGCGCGTCGACCACGAACTTGTTGGCAATCATGCTCGGTACGCTGCCGCCGGGCTCAGTGTGCACCTGATAGGTCACTTCGACTTGATCACCTTTGGGTACGAACTTCCAGAACCCTTTGACCTGAGCGACACGGACAAAGCCTTTCTCTTCGGGAAGGTACTTCGGCACGCCTTCGAGGTTGCGGGTCAGGCTGCCATCGGCGCCCTCAACGGTGGTGATGTGCAACACCGAATCACGTGGGGTCACTGGCCACGGCGTATTGAATTGGGTATAGGTCCAGCTCTGATCGCCCTCGTGCTTGAGCAGTTTCTGGGTTTTGCATTCGTGAATCCACGCGCAGGCTCCGGCCACGTCTTCCTGCAAGGCACGCAGTTTGGCAACGGTGGTCTTCATCAGGGCAACCCCCTGATAGGACTTGTAATCGGAACCCGGCACTTCGGCCAGCGAGACCTTAATCCCGTCTTCGTTCTTGGCGACCTTCCAGTCCTCAGCCTGAGCCACCGAAGTAGCCAGCACAGCCGTCAAACCACACAACACAGCGATACGATGCAGCGAACCCATAGTCTTATTCCTTATTGTTGAAGTTCCGTTCGTTTGACACATCACGCCGCCGTCATCTGCTCCCACCAGCCGATCAGTTTGATCGCCTCTTCCGAGCTGCTGCCACAGACTTCGACATCGGCGGCAAATCCCGAGCAGACCGCCGGACGCTCCGGCTGGCCGAAAATGTTGCACAGGTTTTCGACCGACAGCTGCACGCAACGTTCGCCGGCAGGTTTGCCGTCGGGCATGCCCGGAATGGCAGAACTGATGGAAGGGGCAATACAGCAAGCGCCACAGCCTTCACGGCATTTCATGACGAGCAAATCCTCGCGACGGGCAATGTGTTAAAGAGACACGGACAGAGTAACCGCTAAAACGGTTGTTTCAAATTCCCTGAACCGGGGTTTTTACCGATAACTGAATGTGACTGACCAGTCTCCGACAAAGCGTCTGGTTCGCGGGTCACGGATCGATTGAGTTTATTGCTTGAACTCGAAATCCAGCGCAGCGCCTTCGACTTCGCGGCGCTCTTCGTTGCGCAGCTGCAACTGCATTTCGTTGCTGAGCAGGCGGCCGTTGAGCTGGAAGCCGCTGTTCTTCTCGCCGAACATCTGCGGCAGGATCGCCTCGTGCTTGGGCAGCGACACGGTGCCGGCGGGTTTGAGTTGCTGAACCATGTCCTTGGGCAGACTCAAATCGAGCTTGGCCGGCGGCAGTTTGGTTTTCACCACCTCACTGGCCGGTTTTGACTTGGAGGCGATTGGAGGCCGCTTCTTCACCGGAGCAGCTTTCTTTTGCGGGGCTTTTTTAACCTGAGCCTTCTTGTCCGCAACGGCTTTGCTGCTGGCGGTTTTACTCGCCGGAGCTGACGCCGCAGGCTTTTCCTGAACGGCGGCTGCCATGACACCGGGCGCATCGCCCATCGTCAACACACCAAGCAAAATCCAGGCAGCAGGCAAAATCGCTTTCATGAGCCCCACAACACTAACGGCAGAGGGCCATATGCTCGCTTGTTGAGCGTCACAAGACAAGCACGACGCGCCGCTCGTTCAGAAACCGCCAGCGGTTTCCTGACACAGTTGGGTCGCCAGCAAACCGAGGGTCATCAGCGCCCTTTCCGCCTCGCGATTCCACGGCGTGCCGCAGTTCAGGCGAATGCAGTGATTGAACTGCTCGGTATTACTGAAGATCAGCCCCGGTGCAATGCTGATGCCCTGCTGCAAGGCGCGCACGTGCAATTCCTGGGTATTGACCCTGCCCGGCAGACTCACCCAGAGGATGAAACCGCCCGTAGGCCGGGTCATTTGCGTGCCTTCGGGGAAGTACTGCTGCACCGCCAGCTGGAACGCGCTGAGGTTTTTTCGGTATTCCTGGCGGATGTACCGTAAATGCCGGTCATAACCGCCATTTTCCAGATAAGCGGCAATCGCCATCTGCGTGACGCTGCACGCCGAATGCGTGGTGAAGGTCTGCAGACGCTGAATTTCCTGCTGATACTTGCCGGCAATCATCCAGCCGACGCGCACACCCGGCGATAACGTTTTGGAGAAACTCGAGCAGTAGATCACCCGATCCAGTCGGTCGTAGGCCTTGAGGGCTTTGGTGCGGCCCTGTTCGAACATCAACTCGCCATAGATGTCGTCTTCGACGATCTGGATATCGAAGTCCGAGGCCAGGCGCAGCAGCTGCTTCTGCCGCTCTTCGGGCATGGTGCCGCCCAGTGGATTGCTCAGGCGAGTGGTCAGAACCAAGGCTTTTATCGACCATTGGTTCGCCGCCAGCTGCAAGGCTTCGAGGCTCATGCCGGTGGCCGGATCGCTGGGGATCTCGATCACTTTCAGGCCCAGCAGGTCGGCCAGTTGCAGCAAGCCGTAATAGGTTGGCGATTCGGCGGCGATCAGATCGCCCGGACGGGTCAGCACGCGCAATGACATCTGCAAGGCATCGACACAACCGTGGGTGATCACCACTTCTGACGGATCGACCACGACCCCGGCGTCGCGCATGCGGATCGCCACTTGCCGACGCAGCGGTTCGAACCCGGGGCTGAACATGTAACTGAACGCGCGCGGACTATGGAATCGGGTGACCTTGGCCAGTTGTTGATGCAGCGCGCGCACCGGAAGGTAATCGACACTCGGCACCGCAGCGCCCAACGGGAACACCCCTTCGCGCCGGGATTCGACCAACACTTGCTGAATAATGCTGGCGCGGGTGACCAGCCCTGGCCGCTCGACCCGGGCGATGTCCGGGGTCGGCGCCGTCAGTGCCGGTGTCTGGTGCACGTAGTAACCGGACTGCGGCCGCGCACGGATCAGGCCCTGATCCTCGAGATTGGCGTAAGCCTGCAACACCGTTGCATGGCTGACATTGAGCTGCGAACTCATCTTGCGCACCGACGGCACGCGTTCTCCGGGCTGATAGACACCGCGCCGGATGTCTTCCGCCAGTTGTTGAGCAATACGCTGATAGAGCAAGAGGTTGGTCATGACGCAGCACTCGATTTCACGGGCATTTTATTCTTGTGTGAAACAATACCGGAACAGTTTAGAAGTGTACTGGGACAGTTGCCACCATAGTCGACCATACAGTGCAGTGTCAGCTACAACTGTATGGATTTGCGCGCTATTCGACAGACGTAAAAAAGCCCGGCGCTGCATCACAGGCCGGGCTTTCCAGAGACGCAGCCCTCAGCGGGCGGCGCCGAGCTGGCCTTTTTCGTCTGAGAACACGATTTCCACCCGACGGTTCTGTGCCCGCCCGCGCTCGGAAGCGTTGGCATCCACCGGGTACTCATCGCCGTAACCTTCGACCTGAATGCGCTTGTCCTCAATCCCGAGGTCCATCAGCACATCGGCCACCGCCTGCGCGCGATCACGCGACAGTTTGAGGTTTTCCTGTTTGCCGCCGGTGCTGTCGGTATAACCCTCGATGCGCACCACGCGTTTCGGGTTGAGCTGCAGGAACTGCACGATCTTCAACACCACGCGATTGGCCGAGTTCTTCAGCTCCGCTTCGCCAGTGTCGAACAGCACGTCACCGAGGGTCATCACCAGACCGCGATCGGTTTGCGTGGTGGCCAGCGCGACGATTTGTTCTTCGAGCCACTTGCCCTGCTGCTGCACGCTCAGCAGTTTGGACTCGCGCAGGGCCAGCTGCAGGCGCTGGCGCTCCAGCTCCAGCTTCGCCGCGCGCTCTTCGTTGAGCACCAGATTGGTGTGTTCGCGGGCGATTTCGCTATAGCGCTGACTCAGGTAGGCGTAATGCACCACGTCCGAGCCACTGCCCCAATAGGTCGACAGGCGATCGGCACGGGCCAGCGACTCACCGGCGCGGATCACATCCTTGGGCGCGATACGCAGCACGTTGGAATCTTCCTTGACCTTCTGGAAGTCGCTGCTGGCCTGTTGCAAGGCGGCTTCACTGTGTTGACCGGCGCAACCGTAGAGGCTCGCGCAACCGGCCAGAATCAACCCGCCGAGGGCTTTGGACTTGAGGCTCATTGGGCATCTCCCAGTTGCTTGCGCAGACGGATGATGCGGGTGTTCAACACATTCAATTGCTCTTCGCTCTTTTGCGTCAGCACTTTGGCTTCGGCCAGACGCGCATCCAGTTCAGCTTGTTCGGAACGCATGCGCGCGTTCTTGTAAGACTCGTCGGTCATGTTGCCCTTGGCCCGGTTGAACTTGTCTTCGGCCAGTTTCATTTCCGGCATTTCATCGGCGGTCGCACCGACAGCCTTGGCCTGGGTGATGGCCTGCTCGGTCAGGCGCATTTGCTCAATGGGCGCAGGATCGTTGGCGCAGCCGGCCAGGGCCAGAACGGCCATGGCCGCGAAAAGAGGTCGAATACTCACTAAGAATCCCTACTGTTTTGGGGCACTGACAGGTGGCTGCGGCTGTTGCTGCTGCGCCTTCCAGCGCTCGATGTTGCGTTGCAGCGCGGCTTCCGTCAGGCCGGACGCGGGCAATTCTGTCATCTTTTTGGCCAGCTGTCCGCGTAACCACGGATCGTTGCAGGCCGAGTTGTGGGAAAGCGCAAGGAACAGACCGGGCCGGTCAATCGGTTGCTCGAAGGCCAGCAGATCATTGGCCATACCCAGTGCCTGCGCGGCCGCCATCCCCGAGTAGCGACCGGCGAGTATATATTCCACCTCGCCCAGCAGAAGTTTCTGCAGGGCCTGAGTGAGGTTTGCCGTCCGGGTCAGGGTCAGATTCTGCTCGGCGAAAGTGCCGAATGCCTGGGTCATTCGAGACTTTTCCGACATCCCGCCGGTGTGCCCGTGCAGGTCTTTGGCTTCGCTGTAGACCAGCGTCGAGCCTTTGCGCGTCCACACCAGATAGTCGTTTTCCAGCAACGGCGGATAGATGTAGTCGAGGTTTTCCAGTTCATTGAACATCAGCGGTGTGTCGGCCAGCATGTCCATGCGCCCGCTGCGCACTTCATCGAGGGCCTGTGAGCGTTTGCCGGCGTAGAGCAGCTCGACCTTGATCCCCAGATCCTTGGCCGCTTGCTGCAACAGGTCGGCACTGGCGCCGATCAACTGCTTGGGATTCTGCGGATCCTGCCACAGGTATGGCGGCGCATCCGGGCTGCCGGTGACGACGAGGCGCTCACATTTGCCGGCGGCCGCAGCCATGCCCGGCAAGAGGATCAATCCCGATAACAGCCAGCGGCGCAGATCCATGGCAAAACACTCCCACTCAAATTCGAGACAAAAAAAAGCCCGACCACAAGGCCGGGCTCTTTATAAGTGAAGCTGCCGGATTAGACCAGCTTCTCCAGCTCAGGTACCGCTTCGAACAGATCCGCCACCAGACCGTAATCGGCCACCTGGAAGATCGGCGCTTCTTCGTCCTTGTTGATCGCAACGATCACTTTGGAGTCTTTCATGCCGGCCAGGTGCTGGATCGCGCCGGAGATACCGACGGCGATGTACAGCTGTGGCGCAACGATCTTGCCGGTCTGACCGACCTGCATGTCGTTCGGTACGAAACCTGCGTCGACCGCAGCGCGCGAAGCACCGACGGCTGCGCCCAGCTTGTCGGCCAGGGCGTACAGGTGTTTGAAGTTGTCACCGTTCTGCATGCCGCGGCCGCCGGAAACGACGATCTTGGCAGCGGTCAGCTCTGGACGATCGGACTTGGCCAGTTCTTCGCTGACGAAGCTGGACGTGCCGGCGTCGTGCGCAGCCGCTACGGCTTCAACAGCCGCCGAACCACCTTCAGCGGCAACCGGGTCGAAACCGGTGGCACGCACGGTGATCACTTTGATCGCAGCGGTCGATTGCACGGTAGCGATAGCGTTACCGGCGTAGATCGGACGCTTGAAGGTGTCGGCGCTTTCTACCGAGATGATCTCGGAGATCTGGTCAACGTCCAGTGCAGCGGCAACGCGCGGCAGGATGTTTTTGCCGTTGGACGTGGCGGCAGCCAGGATGTGGCTGTAGCCCTTGCCCAGCTCTGCAACCAGCGGCGCAACGTTTTCCGGCAGCTGATGCGCGTAAGCGGCATTGTCAGCGTTCAGGACTTTGCTAACGCCAGCGATTTTCGCAGCGGCTTCAGCCACGGCGCCAGCGCCCTGACCGGCAACCAGAACGTGGATGTCGCCGCCGATTTTGGCAGCAGCAGCCACGGTGTTCAGTGTGGCCGGGGCCAGCACTTTGTTGTCGTGTTCAGCGATTACCAAGATAGTCATTTTTAGATTACCTTCGCTTCGTTTTTCAGTTTCTCGACCAGTTCAGCCACCGACTTGACCTTGATACCCGCGCTGCGTGCAGCTGGCGCTTCGACTTTCAGGGTCTTGTTGGTGGAGGCGGTGGAAACGCCCAAAGCGTCCGGAGTCAGCACTTCAAGAGGCTTCTTCTTGGCTTTCATGATGTTTGGCAGGGACGCGTAGCGCGGCTCGTTCAAACGCAGGTCGGTGGTGACGATGGCCGGCAGTTTCAGCGAAACGGTCTGCGCGCCGCCGTCGATTTCGCGGGTCACGGCAACGCTGTCGCCGGACACTTCGACTTTCGAGGCGAAGGTGCCCTGACCGTAGCCGCTCAGTGCAGCGAGCATCTGGCCGGTCTGGTTGTTGTCGCTGTCGATGGCCTGTTTGCCCAGGATCACCAGCTGAGGCTGTTCCTTGTCGACCACAGCCTTGAGCAGCTTGGCCACGGCCAGCGAAGTCAGGTCTTCAGCGGATTCGACGAGGATGGCGCGGTCGGCACCCAGAGCCAGTGCGGTACGCAGCTGTTCCTGAGCGGTGGACGGGCCGATGGAGACGACGACGATTTCAGTCGCAACACCTTTCTCTTTCAGGCGTACGGCTTCTTCCACTGCGATTTCGCAGAACGGGTTCATCGACATCTTGACGTTGGCGAGGTCTACGCCGGAATTGTCCGCTTTGACGCGAACCTTGACGTTGTAATCCACAACGCGTTTGACAGCTACAAGAACCTTCATGGATTCCTCGTTACTCTCCGGTGAAAAGAAAGTCGCCTAGGCGAACCTGGCGGATGATGCTCATCGGGCACAAGGGCACCTCTAAAAACGCCGGCTGGGGCGGATGACCGTTCGTCAGTGGTGACCAACGGGTCATTGATTCGCACGGTGTGTAAACTGCGCGCCAGACTCGCGCTGCGCATCACCTTGTACTGCCTGTGCCCTGTCTTTAGAGGTGCTCTTGAAACCGCCAGTCTGCCTACGGCGAGCGCAAAACCGCCCGTATCTTGACCGGAACGCCTATTCCGGTCAATACGGCAAAATGGCCGTTCATAAGCCGTGCTTCTTTGATTTCTCTGGGCTGGAGCCGATTCAAACAAACGTTTGTATTGGACGCTCGGAGTGGTGTAGATATAATGCGCCGCCTAGAGAGAAAGGTGGTTTGCCCATTATTACCCTTGACGTTAACGTAAAGGCAATAACGGATACGACACCGAACCTCCAAATTAGAAAAAAAACTGTTGAGCCTTGAGTAGGAGATAGCCTGTGGAACGCGAATACATGGAATTCGACGTGGTCATCGTCGGTGCCGGCCCCGCTGGCCTGTCCGCCGCCTGCCGTCTGAAGCAGAAGGCCGCCGAAGCCGGTAAGGAAATCAGCGTCTGCGTGGTCGAAAAAGGCTCCGAAGTCGGCGCGCACATCCTTTCCGGTGCCGTGTTCGAACCACGCGCTCTGAATGAACTGTTCCCGGACTGGAAAGAACTCGGCGCCCCGCTGAACACCCCGGTCACCCGCGACGATATTTTCGTGCTGAAAAACGCCGACAGCGCGCAGAAGATTCCTGACTTCTTTGTGCCCAAGACCATGCACAACGAAGGCAACTTTATTATTTCCCTGGGCAACCTGTGCCGCTGGCTGGCCCAGCAGGCTGAGAACCTGGGTGTGGAAATCTACCCGGGCTTCGCCGCTCAGGAAGCCTTGATCGACGAAAACGGCATCGTGCGCGGGATCATCACCGGTGATCTGGGCGTCGACCGCGAAGGCAATCCGAAAGAAGGCCTGTACACCCCGGGTATGGAACTGCGTGGCAAGTACACGCTGTTCGCCGAAGGCTGCCGTGGGCACATCGGCAAGCAACTGATCAAGCGTTACAACCTCGACAGCGATGCCGACGCTCAGCACTACGGCATCGGCCTGAAAGAAATCTGGGAAATCGACCCGGCCAAACACCAGCCGGGCCTGGTGGTGCACACCGCCGGTTGGCCGTTGGACATCATGGGCACCGAAAACACCGGCGGCTCGTTCCTCTATCACCTGGAAAACAACCAGGTGGTGGTCGGTCTTATCGTTGACCTGTCCTACAGCAACACCTACCTGTCGCCGTTCGACGAGTTCCAGCGCCTCAAGCATCACCCGGTGCTCAAGCAATACCTGGAAGGCGGCAAACGCGTCAGCTACGGCGCCCGCGCCATCTGCAAAGGTGGCCTGAACTCGCTGCCGAAAATGGTCTTCAAGGGCGGCGCGCTGATCGGTTGCGACCTCGGCACCCTGAACTTCGCCAAGATCAAAGGCAGCCACACCGCGATGAAGTCCGGCATGCTCGCTGCTGAATCGGTGGCCGACGCGCTGTTCGCCGAGAAGGATGGCACTGAAGAGCTGACCACTTACGTCGACGCGTTCAAGAAGAGCTGGCTCTACGACGAACTGTTCGCCAGCCGCAACTTCGGCCCGGCGATCCACAAGTTCGGCGCGATTGTCGGCGGTGGTTTCAACTGGCTGGACCAGAACATCTTCGGCGGCAAACTGCCGTTCACCCTGCACGACACCAAGCCGGACTACGCCTGCCTCAAGCTCGCGGCCGACTGCAAGAAGATCGACTATCCGAAGCCGGACGGCAAACTCAGCTTCGACAAATTGAGCTCGGTGTTCATCTCCGGTACCAACCACGAAGAAGAACAGCCTTGCCACCTGAAGCTGACCGACCCGAGCATTCCGCTGAGTCGCAACCTGCCGATGTACGACGAACCGGCGCAGCGCTACTGCCCGGCCGGTGTGTACGAAGTGATCACCAAGGAAGACGGCGAAAAACGCTTCCAGATCAACGCCCAGAACTGCGTGCACTGCAAGACCTGTGACATCAAGGACCCTTCGCAGAACATCACCTGGGTCACGCCGGAAGGCGCTGGCGGCCCGACTTACCCGAACATGTAGGTCGAATCGCTGAACAACGAGGCTCCCGAAATGGGGGCCTTTTTGTTGCCCAAAATTTAATGCATCACATCACCCCCTGTGGGAGCTGGCTTGCCAGCGATGGGGCCGTGTCAGTCGACATCTTGGCTGCCTGGATCACCGCCATCGCTGGCAAGCCAGCTCCCACAGAGTTACGCGAACTGTCAGGCAACGCGCTCATCACCAGGGCTGCGCTCAAAGTAGCGCTTGTACTCACGACTGAACTGCGACGTACTCTGATACCCCACCCGATGCGCCACCTGCGCCACGCCCAGCCCTTCGGCGACCAGCAAGGTCTGCGCCTTGAGCAGGCGCAGGCGCTTCAGATACTGCACCGGCGACAACAGCGTGCTGCGCTTGAAGTGCTCGTGGAAGGACGAAACGCTCATGTTCGCGCAACTGGCCAGAGTCTCGACATTCAGCGGTTCGGTGTAATGCGCATGCAGGTGACTGATCGACGCCGCGACCCGGGCGAACTGTCCCTGCTGCTCGACCAGCGCGCGCAACACATCGGCCTGCGGCCCGCGCAACGCAGTGAACAACAATTCACGCACCCGCGCCGGCCCGAGAATCTGCCGCTCCAGCGGATCGTGCAGGCAACGCAGCAAGCGTTCGACGCAGCCACGCATGTCATCGTCGAGCACCACCGAGGTCATCGACTCCGGTGTCTGCGCCGGAATGTGCCGCCCGGGCGCCAGCCCCATGGCCAGCACCAGTTCGCCGAGCAGCACCCGGTCGATGGCCACCGATACGCCCAGCAACGGCGCGTCCGGCAAGGCAAAGGTTTCGCACTCGAACGGCACCGGCAGCGCCTGAATCAGATAGTGCCCGGCGCCGTACTCCATGGTGCGCGGGCCGAGGAACGCCAGTTTGCTGCCCTGAGCGATGATCATCAGGCTCGGCTCGTAAATGTGCGGGCCACGCGCCACGTCACAACTGGCGCGCAACACCTGCACGCCGGGCAACCCGGTCTGGCTGTAACCATCGCAGAGCGCCAGCGGCTCGATCAGCGAAACCAGCGTGGCATTGGCATCAAGGTGGCGGGTCAACTGCATCGGAGGGGTCTTCAAAAAAGTCACGGAAAAAGGCATGCAAGCATCATCGCAGATCCTTTTGCCAATGCGCTTGCCCAGACCTGCATGCCGGAGGATTAGGCATGAGACCCGGAGGAATCGTCATGGCCGCAACGGCAGACGGCGCCCAGAATGCGCCACCTCACCTGTCACTGCTTCTGCGAGGTTTCTCATGTACACCGCTATCGGTTATGCCGCCCAATCGGCCACCACTCCCCTCGCCCCGATGAAATTCGAACGCCGCAGCCCACGCGCTGACGACGTGGCGATCGAGATCCTGTACTGCGGCGTCTGCCACTCCGACATCCACCAGGCGCGCAACGAATGGGGCATCGCGGTTTATCCGTTGATGCCCGGCCACGAGATCGTCGGCAAAGTCACCGCCGTCGGTGCGAACGTCACTCAACATAAAGTCGGCGATCTGGTCGGTGTCGGCTGCATGGTCGACTCCTGCCGCACCTGCGCCGCCTGCCAGCAGAACCTCGAGCAATACTGCCTCGAAGGCCCGACCATGACCTACGCCACCCCGGACCGGGTCGATGGCAGCAACACCATGGGCGGCTACTCCGACAGCATCGTGGTCAGCGAGCACTTCGTGGTGCGCATTCCTGAAAAGCTGGATCTGGCCAGCGCCGCGCCGATCCTCTGCGCCGGCATCACCACCTACTCGCCGCTCAAGCATTACGGGGTCAAGGCCGGCGACAAGGTCGGGATTCTCGGTATGGGCGGCCTCGGCCACATGGGCATCAAATTCGCCAAAGCGATGGGTGCGGAAGTCACGCTGTTCACCCGCTCGGCGAGCAAGGCCGAGGAAGGTCGTCGTCAGGGCGCCGATCATGTAATCGTTTCCACCGATGCCGAGCAGATGACTGCCGCCGCAGGCCAATTCGACTTCCTGCTCGACACCATTCCGGTACAGCACGACCTCAACCCGTACCTGCAAACCCTGCGCTTTGATGGCGTGCACATTCTGGTCGGCCTGATCGAACCGATCGATCCGCCCGTGCACGCCGCCAACCTGGTGCTGGGCCGCCGCGTACTGGCCGGCTCGTTGATCGGCGGCATCGCCGAAACCCAGGAAGTGCTGGATTTCTGCGCCGAGCACAACATCACCTGCGACATCGAAATGCTCGACATCCGCCAGATCAACGAGGCTTACGCCCGAATGATTGCTGGTGATGTGAAGTATCGCTTCGTGATCGACATGGCAACCTTGAAGCTTTAAACCTTCAGACCGAGTTCTGCCGAGAGCCGGGCTGTGACCCCTTTGATCAGGGGGATCAGCTCGGCCATTTTTTCCAGCGGCATGTACGGCACGGTGCTGGCGATGCTGATTGCCGCCACTATGCGCTTGCTCGCATCACGAATCGGCGCCGCCACGCAGCGGATCGACGGTTCGTTGTCTTCCAGATCGAACGCGTAGCCACCGGCCACGTACTCGGTCATGCGCTGCTCGAGCTGTTCCCACGATTGCTGCGGATGCTGCGGCCAGAACTGACTTTTCCCACCCGCCGGCAGGCTGATGTCGTACAGGCGTTGCCAATCCTGCGGCGCATCATCCAGCATCAAGGCCTTGCCGATACCGGTGCGCGCCAACGGCATGCGATGGCCAACCCGCGAGCGCATTTCCGGGCCGTTACGCCCCGGATTCTTCAGCAGGTATAACACCTCGTCGCCCTCACGAATCCCTAAATGCACGGTGTCCCCAGTCAATGCCGACAACTCATCCAGATAGGGCGCGGCCAGACTCACCAGCGGCAACTCTTCGCGCGCCTGAAACCCCAGCTCGATCAATTTTGGCCCCAGCAGATAGCCGATTTGCGGCACCACGCGCAGGTAGCGTTCGTCCACCAGACAACTGGCCAGTCGATGGGTAGTACTGCGCGTGGTGCCGATCAGTCGCGCAATCTCTTTCAGATCGCGGGCGCCACTGGCCACCGCCTGCACCACACCCAGGCCGCGAAGCAGGGTCTGGGTGCCGGTGGGTGCGGCGTCCTTGGTCTTTTCCGGGGCGTCTTCCTGCATATCCAGCCTTTACCGTTGAGCGAGGGAACGGGCGGCATTATGGTCGCCCGACGCAGACCACTACAACTCGATACGCTCGACCTTGCCCACCAGTAGCACGTAGGACAATGCACCGATCAGCGCCAGAATCGCGATGTAGGTGATCGCCGGGGCAAACGAATCGCCACTGGCGAGGAACCCGATGACGATCGGCGTGGCAATCGCCGACAGGTTGCCGATGAAGTTGAACACCCCACCGGTCAAACCGAGCAAGCGTGCCGGCGCGAGGGTCGAGACCAGCGACCAGGTGATCGAAGCCAGCCCGTTGCCGAAAAACGCTAGCGCGAGGAAGGCAATCACCAGCGGCGTCGATTCAACGAAGTTGGCGCCGATGATCGAGGTGGAAATCAGCAACCCGCCGATGATCGGCAGCTTGCGCGCAAAACCCACGCTGCAGCCACGGCGAATCAGCAAGTCGGAAAAGAACCCCGAACACAGCACACCAATGAACGCGGCCAGAAACGGCAGTGATGCCAGCAGGCCGGACTTGATGAAGTCCATGCCACGATATTTCACCAGGTAGGTCGGGAACCACGTCAGGAAAAACCACAGCGTCGAGTTCAGGCAGAACTGGCCGAGGTAGATGCCCCACAACTTGCGTTTGCTCAGGACGATGCCGAGGTCGGTCCAACTGAACGAGGCCTTGGCCGTTTGCGCTTGAATGTCTACGAGTCCGCCGCCCTCGCGGATCAGGTCGATCTCCGCGTCGTTGGCGCCCTTGAAGTCCCGTGGTTCGCGATACACCGCGTACCAGATCGCCGCCCAGACAATCCCCGCCGCACCGGTCGCGACAAACACCATGTGCCAGCCGAATTCATGTTGCAGCCAGGCCAGCACCGGGGTCAGAAACGCCAAGCCGACAAACTGCCCGGAGGTGTAAAAACCAATCGCCGTGGCCCGCTCACGCTCGGGAAACCAGGTGGTCACCACGCGGCTGTTGATCGGATACGCCGGTGCCTCCAGCGCGCCGACCGCCATGCGCAAGACGAACAGGGCAATGAAGCTCGCGGCGAAACCGAGCAACACCGTGGCCAGCGACCACAGCAGCAGCGCGACGCTGTAGAGAATGCGCGGCGGCACCCGATCCACCAGCCAGCCGCCGGGAATCTGCATCGCGGCGTAGGTCCAGCCGAATGCGGAGAAAATCAGCCCGACATGCACCGGATCGATGCCCAGTTCACTGGTCAGCGCGGGCGCGGCAATCGACAGGTTGCTGCGGTCGAGGTAGTTGATGACCACGGTGATGAACAACAGCACCATGATGAAAAACCGCTTGCGGCTAGGCGTGACTAAAGACGCCTGCCCGGTGAGGGTTTGCGGTGGCATGGGGGTGCCTCTTCTTATGATTATTTGAGGTCGGCCTATGGCCTGCGCTGCACTCTGTGGGAGCGAGCTTGCTCGCGAAGACTGCGGCACATCCGGCATCAATGTGACTGACCTGCCGCATTCGCGAGCAAGCTCGCTCCCACAGGGGGCTCAGAGACAAATCACCACTCGGCAAAACTGCCATCGGCATGGCGCCAGATCGGGTTGCGCCAGCGGTGGCCGACCGCCGCACGTTCGATCACGTATTCCTCGTTGATCTCGATGCCCAGCCCCGGCCCGTTCGGAATCTTCACGAAGCCCTGGTCGTAGTCGAACACTCGCGGATCTTTCACGTAGTCGAGCAGATCGTTGCTCTCGTTGTAATGGATACCCAGACTCTGCTCCTGGATAAACGCGTTGTAACAAGCCGCATCCAGTTGCAGGCACGCCGCCAGCGCAATCGGCCCCAGCGGGCAATGCAGCGCCAGCGCCACGTCGTAGGCTTCGGCCATGTTGGCGATCTTGCGGGTCTCGGTGATACCGCCGGCATGCGAGGCATCCGGCTGGATGATGTCGACGTAGCCTTCGCTCAGCACCCGCTTGAAATCCCAGCGCGAGAACAGCCGCTCGCCAAGGGCGATCGGCGTGCTGGTCAACGGTGCCAGCTCTTTCAGCGCTTCGTAGTTTTCGCTGAGCACCGGCTCTTCGATGAACATCAGTTTGTACGGGTCGAGCTCCTTCATCAGCACCTTGGCCATCGGCTTGTGTACCCGACCGTGGAAGTCGACGCCGATACCGACGTTCGGCCCGACGGCATCGCGCACGGCGGCAACGTTGGCCAGGGCCAGATCGACTTTCTCGAAGGAGTCGAGGAACTGCAGCTCTTCAGTGCCATTCATTTTCACCGCAGTAAAACCCCGGCTCACCGCCTCTTTCGCGGCGCGTGCGGTGTCGGCCGGACGATCGCCACCGATCCACGAATACACACGAATCTTGTCGCGCACCTGACCGCCGAGCAGATCGCTGACCGACACGCCGAGGGCCTTGCCCTTGATGTCCCACAGCGCCTGGTCGATACCGGCCAGCGCGCTCATGTGGATGGCGCCACCACGGTAGAAGCCGCCGCGATACAACACCGTCCAGATGTCCTCGATGTTGCGTGGGTCTTTGCCGATCAGGTAGTCGGACAATTCTTCAACGGCAGCGGCGACAGTGTGTGCGCGGCCTTCGACCACAGGCTCGCCCCAACCGGTCACGCCCTCATCGGTTTCGACCTTGAGGAAGCACCAGCGCGGCGGGACGATGAAGGTGGTGAGTTTGGTGATTTTCATCTGTTTGTCTCTCTTGTTAGATGCAGCGCACGCAGCGCCGGATAAATCTCAGCGAAGGGCCTTCCAGGCAGCCACGTAGGCCTTGGCATTGGCCGCCACTTGCTCAACCGTCATGCCCGGTTTGAACAGGCCGGAACCGAGGCCGAAACCTTTCACGCCAGCGTCGATGAACGCTTGCATGTTGTCCGGGGTGATCCCGCCGACCGGCGCCAGCACCGTCCCGGAGGGCAACACCGCGAGCCATGCCTTGACCACCGCCGGGCCCATCTGCTCGGCCGGAAACAGCTTGAGAATGTCCGCGCCCTCCTCCAGCGCCGCAAAGGCTTCGGTCGGTGTGGCGACACCCGGCGACAGGTACAACCCCGCCGCTTTCGCTGCGCGCAGCACCTTGGCGTCGCTGTGCGGCATGACGATCACCTGGCCGCCGGCGGCTTTCACCAACTCGACCTGCTCCGGGGTCAACACCGTACCGGCACCGATCAGGCAATCGGCGGGCAAGGTCTGACGCAGGATGCGGATACTTTCGTACGGCGACGGGGAATTGAGCGGTACTTCGATGACGCGAAATCCGGCGGCATACAGGACTTCTCCGACAGCGGCGGCTTCCTGCGGATGCAGGCCACGCAGGATCGCGATCAGACCGTTTTGTGCCAGTGCTTGCTTGAGCATGTCAGGCCTCCAGTCAGGGTTAACGGGATGAGAATTCGAGCAGTCCGGCGGCCAGCGCCAGTTGCCACAGGCCGCGCTCGGTGGCCTGCTCGGCCAGCGCCACCCGGGCGAAACCGCAGGCGTCCAGCGCACGGCTGTAGCGGGCGCAGAGTTGCGCGTTGCCAATGAGGATGATCGAGGGCAGATGCGCACTGCTGCGTCGACGCCGCTGGGCTGCGGCAAGCGCCACCAGCTCATGGCCGATCATCAGCCCGGAGAGGTAATCCGCTTGTGCCGTCGGCGCCAGTTGACCGGTCAAGCCCAAAGTGCGCGCACTAAATAACGTAGAGAGCACACCCAGTTCGCCGTCCGCCGACAGCGCCACTTGCACGCCACGGTCAAACGCTCGGCCATCAAATGGCGCACCCTGTTGCTGGGTACGCCCGAGAATGCTGTGTTCACCGAGCACGGCGAACACTTCGCCGGTCATGAAAGTATCGAAATGGGTGATGCAACCCTCGAGCACCTCCACCCACTTGGAGTGGCTACCCGGCAGACCGATCAACAGATCGCCGCCCGCCTCGGCCGGCAGGTTCTGCAGCACGCCGAGTACCTGGGTTTCTTCACCGCGCATCACGTTGGGCAAGTGCGAACGCTGAATCACGCCCGGCACGATGTGCACCCGCGTGCCGCGCAGACTGACCACTGTTTGTAGGGAATTTCCGAGATTGGCGACGTTCGCCGGCGTTTCGCAGTAGGCCGCTTCGCGCCAGCCCTGGGCGCTGCCGACCATGCCGCAGGCAATCACCGGCAGATCCGGCTGCGCATCAAGCCAGTCACCACAAGCGTCTTCGAAGGCCAGTTCAAAACCGTCGGCGCATTCACCACCGTTGATGACCCGCGGGCTCTTGGGTAACTGCATGATCCCGGACGACAGCGCACGCTGCTCCAGCACCACGCCACCGGCCGCGAGTTTGTAAGCACGTAATGAGGTCGTCCCCCAATCGAGCGCGATCAATTGCGCCTGCATCGCTTCACCTGTTTTGTTTTTGGCAGTGAGTGCGACGGACTATAAACCTTGGCGCTGTAAAATCTCAATATATAAATATCATTCCCATATTATGGGATTTACAACTGTAACAGCCGTTTCTCTGCCAAATCTTTAAAATGCCGGCCGCGTCGATGCGACGACCGCTCTCGACATGTTCAGGGAAGAAAAAATGAAAACCGCTTTAAAGGCGTTACTGCTCTGTGGCGCACTCTGCTTCGCGGCGATTGCCAGCGCCTTGCCCGCTATCAAGGAGGGCGACATCTGGACCTACAAAACCCGGCCGGGTGAAGAAGCCTCGACCTTGACCATCCTCAAAATCGAAAGTTATCCGCATTACGGCACCGTCGTGCATATCCGCGTTGATGGCATTCGGATGATCAACCCGGTCACCGGAGGCGAGTTCACCGCAATGCCCCACCTGCCTTTCCAGGCCGAGGCTTTGCAGCGCAGCCTGACTCGGCGCGTGGGAGAAACGGCGCAGATACCGGATTTCAGCCAGGGCTACACCTACTGGAAAGCGGCCTTCGATGAAGAGAAGGCCGGGGCATTCAAGATTTCCGTGCGAAAGACACTGGATGGGTTACTGAGCGGCAATTGGGAAATGACTGATGATGAAACAGCCAAAACCACCTCGACGCCCTGAGGATCATCCCTCGGCAAACTCGCGCAACACCTTGCCATCCATGCGATAGCGCACCCACTCTTCCTGCGGCTGTGCGCCGAGAGATTTGTAGAATTCGATGGCCGGGGTGTTCCAGTCCAGCACGCTCCATTCGAAGCGCCCACAGTCGTTGTCGCAGGCAATTTTCGCCAGATGCCGCAACAGAGTTTTACCCGCGCCGCCGCCGCGTTGTTCGGGGGTGATGTAGAGGTCTTCGAGGTACAGGCAGTTGCTGCCGAGCCACGTCGAATAACTGAAGAAAAACACCGCAAAACCGATTGGCACACCGTCACGCAGGCAGATCAGGCCGTGGGCGGTGGCGCCCTCGCTGAACAGGCTGCGCTCGATGTCGGTAACGCTGGCGATCACTTCGTGGCGAGCCTTTTCGAAATCTGCCAGTTCGGTGATAAAGGCGAGGATTTGCGGTGCATCGCTGGGGGTCGCCGGGCGGATTTCGATCGTCATGGACGGGCCTTGTCGGAAAATGGAAAGCGCCATACTAAAGCCGTGGACGGCGCTCGTCACATTCCATACCTGATAGAGAAGCTTGTGGTGAGGGGATTCATCCCCGATGGGTTGCGCAGCAGCCCTGAAAAACCGGAGTGCTTCGCACTCCATCGGGGATAAATCCCCTCACCACAGCAGTATCATGGGCATCAAAATTTGGGTAAGTCTGCAAGGATGTTCATGAACGCCACTGCTTTTGCGCCGCTCACCTCACTCGCCGCCAAGTTGCTGCCCCACGCTCTGGAGCCGTCCGACGACGGCGCCCATGACCTCGCGCATCTGCAACGGGTCTGGCACAACGTGCGGACCTTGCAGGCCGAGGAAGGCGGTGACCTGGAAGTGTTGCTCGCCGCGGTATTGCTACACGATTGCGTGTCCGTCGAGAAGAACTCGCCCCTGCGCTCGCAGGCTTCGCGCCTCGCCGCCGAGAAAGCTGCAAACGTGCTGGCGGAACTGGATTGGTCCGCCAGCAAAATCGCCGCCGTCACCCACGCTATCGAAGCCCACAGTTTCTCCGCCAACATCACCCCGCTGACCCTCGAAGCAAAAATCGTCCAGGATGCCGACCGTCTCGACTCGCTGGGCATGCTTGGCGTGGCCCGCACCTTTTACGTCGCCGGGCGCATGGGCAGTGCACTGTACGACCCGCTCGACCCTGAAGCCAGGGAGCGCGACTACAACGACACACGTTTCTGCCTCGACCACTTCCAGACCAAACTGCTGCACCTCGCCGACGGTTTTCAGACCGAAATCGGTCAGCGTCTGGCGCAGATCCGCCATCAGCGCCTGCAGGGTTTCATGGAGCAGTTCAAGGAAGAAATCGGCCTCGACTGATGACCCTGTGTCTCGACCGTTCGTCGTTCATCAGGCACCAATCCAATCCAGGGGCAGACCAACAACAGGTAAGGAATTCAATCACTGGAGAAGCCCTATGATCCCGTCAAGGTTGACTGCC
Source organism: Pseudomonas sp. GM30 (assembly GCF_000282275.2). Taxonomy (NCBI): domain Bacteria; kingdom Pseudomonadati; phylum Pseudomonadota; class Gammaproteobacteria; order Pseudomonadales; family Pseudomonadaceae; genus Pseudomonas; species Pseudomonas sp. GM30. The sequence goes on from NZ_AKJP02000031.1 coordinate 241,634, forward strand.
CTCGTTTTCGCCGCCCTGCTGAGTCCTGCGGTTTTCGCCGCGTCTACCACCGCAGCAGGCACCGGTCCTACCGATCCGGTTCCGTCGCCACGCGCTCCCGCCATTAACAGTGCCCCGGGCATGAACACCGATGGCTCCGGCGTTCCGTTGATCAATCAGCCACCCGCCACCGGCACCGATCCCCGTACCCAAGGCAGTGATTCCGGCCGCCAGGGTGGCATGAACACCCCTGACTCCCCCGCCACACCCGATAACGCCGGCCCCGGCATCGGCTCGAAAACCACCACCGGTGGCTCGGGCTCTGAAGGTGCCGGCCAGTAGTTCGCCGACGCGAGCGTCCTATTCACATCCATGAAGAGGTAACCATGAACGTCGATAAAAACCTGGAAAAAGAAGTCCTCACCCGCCTGCTGCACGCCCATCCGAGTGGGCTTGGCAAAGAGGTGCTGGACAACTATCGCGGTGAGAAAGTGGTGGCCAGCGCCCTCGCCGCCCTGCAGGATCGCGGACTGATCCACCATGGTCATGTGACCTGCAACGAGGCCGGCGAACACTCGTTGAATCTGCCGATCAAGCTCAGTGCGGCTGGCGTCGAAGCGGCGCGAAAGCTGGATGTCTAGAAGCTGTGATTGTGTGAACGCATGATCGTGTAGGAGCTGCCGCAGGCTGCGATCTTTTGATTTTCAAGAGCAAAAGATCGCAGCCTTCGGCGGCTCCTACACAAGAAATCCATCTACTGATGCAAGGAGAAATCCCATGCCTCGTGGAAGCAAAGACAAATACACCGCCGAACAGAAGCGCAAGGCCGAACACATCGAAGACAGCTATGAGAAAAAAGGCTTGTTGAAGGATGCAGCCGAAGCACGGGCCTGGGCCACGGTGAACAAACAGTCGGGCGGTGGCGAAAAGGCTGGCGGTTCGGGGCGCAGGAAACCGGCGAGTGCCAAGTCCGAAGATCGCAAGGAATCATCGCGGCGTGCGGTAGCCAGTCGTGAAGGACATGCGCGCGACAGCAAGGCATCGCGCGAGACGCAGACCGTGGACAGTCTGAGGAAAGAGGCGCGGGCGAAGAATATCGCCGGGCGCTCTTCGATGCGCAAGGACGAGTTGATTGTGGCGTTGCGCAAGGCCGGTTGATATTTGTTGTGAGGCTGATGGCCTTATCGCTGGCAAGCCAGCTCCCACAGGGATTCCGGGGTACACAAATTTGCGTTTCACCCTGTAAACCTGTGGGAGCTGGCTTGCCAGCGAAAGCGTCAGATCAATCGCCGCAGACTTCGCGGATAAACCCATCCACCTCAGCCGCCCCCGGCGCAGTCGCCGGCCCCCAACGCGTCACAGCCAAAGCAGCCGCCGCATTCGCCCGGCGTGCCGCCTCAAGCGCGTCCAGACCCTGCGCCAATCCGGCGACGAACACCCCGGCATGAGCATCACCCGCGCCGTTGCTGTCGACCGCTTTCACGGCAAACCCCGGCACCTGCCGACGCTCGCCAGCCTGCTGGATCCAGCACCCCTGCGGCCCGTCGCGCACCACCATCAGCACGTCTTTCGGTAGATGCTCGGCGAGGCGATCCAGGGCCGCCGCAATGTCCGCAGCCCCGGTAAACCGCAACGCCTCCACGCTGTTGCTGGTCCACACATCGATGCGTGGCAACAGCGCCTGCATCAACGCCGAGTCCGGCGATTCCACCAACGGGCCCGGATCAAACACCACGCTGATCACCTCTGGCAGCGCCAGCGTCCAGTCCAGCAGCGCCTGCGCCTTGCCCACGTGAAGCAGGCTGTAGCCGCTCACATAAACGTAATCGCCCGCCTCGGCGGCCACGCTGTTCAAATCCTCCTCGGTCACTTCGCCTTCAGCGCCGATGTAGGAGATGAAACTGCGCTCAGCCGACGCATCGGTCAGCGCCACGCAAATCCCGGTGTCGCGTTGCGCAGGCATCTGGATGCCGATATGAATACCTTCAGCGTTCATCGCCTGGCGCGCCAGATCACCAAAACGCCCGGTGCCATGACGACCGAGATAGACCACCGGCAAACCGTTGCGCACAGCTGCGGCCATCACGTTGAAGCCGCCGCCAGCCTCGAAAGCGGCAGATTGCGCCAGCACATCGCCGCCGACTTGCGGCAGCTGATCCACGGCCATGACCAGGTCGATGATGACCTGGCCGGTGTGCAACATCTTAGGCATGAGCATTCTCGCCTTGCGCGGCGCGGCGATCTTTCGCCCCACCGAGAATCAGGTAAATGCCACCGGCCACCACGAAGGTCACGATCCAGCCCAGACCGTTGTGGCCCAGCCACGAGTCAGACAGGAAGCCCTTGAACCAGACGTTTTCGGCGGTGGTGCCGATGGTGGTGAAACTGAAGCCAAGCACGATGGCAATCGCCCACGCGCCGAACGCGCGCCACTCGATGCCGCCGCGATACCAGTAAGCACTGCTCGGGCTGACATCGAGCAGGTCTTTGGGGCTGTAGTAGTGACGGTGAATCAGGTCGACGACGAAGATCCCGACCCACGCGGTGATCGGCACCGCCAACAGGGAAATGAAGGTGATGAACGGGCCATAGAAGCTGTCGGCGATCAACATGAAATAGATCGAACCGGCAAAGATCGCCACGATGTCCACCACCACCGCGTAGACGCGTTTGACCTTGAGGCCGAGGGTCAGCGTGGTCAATCCGGCGGAGTACACCGACAGGTTGTTCGACAGCAGCAGCCCGCCGAATGCGGTGATCAGGTACGGCACGGCCATCCAGGTCGGCAGCATGTCGCGGATTGCCACGATCGGGTCAGTCGCTGACGCCAGGTCATTGTTGCCCACCGACAGCAGACCGCCGAGGGTGATCAGCAGCACCAGAGGAATCCCCGCACCGAACGCCGCCGAAGCCACCAGCCGCACCGCCTTGACGCTGCGGTGCTGATAGCGCGACATGTCGGCGCCGGCGTTGGCCCAGCCGATCCCGGTGCCGGCGGCCATGGTGCCGATGCCGATGATCATCGCGCTCATGGGGGCGGGTGTGGCGTTGAACACCGCGCTCCAGTCGATGGTCGCGCAAAGGAAGCCGCCGACCAGAATGTTCAGCGCGCCGAACACGTAGGTCGCCCACTTCTGGATCACCAGCAAGGTGGCGTGACCGAGGCCGGAAACCGACAGGGTCAGCAGCACGAAAATCGCGATGAAGATCAGCGTCAGCACTGGCGCACTCTTCGCCTCAACCGGCGAGCCGAACAGGATCGAACACAGCGACAGCAGCACGAACGCGGCGGTGGTGGTGTTGACGGTTTCCCAACCCAGCCGCGACATCAGCGAGACCAGCGTCGGGCCGATATTGCCGCGTACGCCGAAGATCGCCCGCGACAAGGTCAGGCTCGGCGCACGGCCACGGCGGCCGGCAATCGAGATGATCCCGACCACGGCGAACGAACCGGCGGCGCCGACGATGGCAACGATGATCGCCTGCCAGATCGCCAGCCCGCGAAACGCCACCAGCGTGGCACCCAGCGGCAGGCCGAGAATGGAAATGTTGGCGGCGAACCAGACCCAGAACAGTTGCAGCGGATGACCGTTGCACTCGGTTTCCGGCACCGGCTCGATGCCCCGGGTTTCCAGTTGCCCGGCGCTTTGCCCGGCATTTGTTGAACTCATGAACAGTGCTCCTGTTTGCCTTTATTGTGGTTGTGGGCAATGACGCAAAATTTATTGCTCTTGTGGCGAGGGAGCTTGCTCCCGCTCGGCTGCGCAGCAGTCGTAATCCAGACAATGGGGGTATGTCTGACACAGGGTGCCGGCAGGGTTTGGGGCCGCTTCGCAGTCCAGCGGGAGCAAGCTCCCTCGCCACAGTCATGTGTTTAACGCAGGGCCAACAGCCCCTGCACCAACGGTTCAAGCTCCAGATGATTGACCGCTTTGACCGTGGCAATCATCGGCGCAGGCCAGCTCTCAAGGCCCAGGCAGGCCCCGAGCATGGCGCCAAGAATCGCCGCGATGGTGTCAGTGTCACCGCCAAGACTGGCGGCCATGCACAACGCATCGAATGCGCTCATCTCGCCAACGGCCACTTGCTGCGCCAGGGCGAACGACACCACCACCGATTCCTGCGATGCCACCGACGTGCCGATCACGTCGTACAGCAGGTCCGCCAGCAGCGCCTTGTCACTGTCGACGCTAATCGTCCGCGCCCAACTGATGCGCGAAGCGATGCGTCCGCCGGCCACCCAGTGACCATGTGCCTCGGCCTGTTGCGCAATCTGCTGGCCAAGGTTCAATGCCTCGCCCAGATCCATGCCGTTGATCCCGGCCGAGACCACTGCCGCGACCGCCGCCGCGCTGGAAATCCCCAGCGTGGTGTTGTGCGTGACCTGACAGGCCTGCACCACGGCCGCGATGAAACGCTCGGGATCAGCGACGTCTGCGGCGATGCCCACCGGGGTGATGCGCATCGCTGCGCCGTTGGTGGTGCCGTAACGCCCGGCTTCTTCCGGCGAGTGGCCGGCGAGAATCATTTCAATGGCGCGTTTGGTCGATGGGCCGAGCAGGTCCTGCGAGCCCTTGGCCTGCATCTCGGCTTCCCACTCGATCAGCCGTTGGGCAAGCACTGCCGGCTCGATCCGGCCTTTGCCTTCGACCAGCAACTCGCCAACCAGAATCGCCTGTTCGGTGTCGTCGGTGATCGAACCTTTGGGCATGTTGGCGGCGATCGGTTGCAAAGGACCGGCGTCCTGCAGATCGGTGATGTGGCCGAAGCGGGTCTTGATCGTTTCGCGGTTCAGCGATTGTGTCGGCATGCCCAGCGCATCACCGAGGGCCAGGCCATAAAACGCACCGAGGGCACGGTTGAGCGCGGTCATTTCTGTTCTCCAAATTGCAGGTGCAGGCGGAAATGCACCGGGTCGAGCAGGCTTTCGACCTGCTCCATGAAGCGGTTCTGCCGGTCGTAAGTCGTGCGCAAGGCCTTGAGAAACACAGTGCCTTCCGCGCGACCGAGCAGCTCGGCGTCCACGGCATTCAGCGGTTCGGCGCCGATCCACTGATCGCCGCGCTCGCCGATGTAGCCGTAGGCGGCCAGGGTGATGGTCAGCGAGTTGTCGATAAGACCGACACGCGGCAGGCTTTCCAGGCCTCCGGTGGCCGGCAACAGCGAGCGTTCGAGGGAGACCAGCGTGCCGTCATTGGAACGCCGGCGGCGGTCGAGGGTGATGAACTGGTCGGTGCCGAAACGCGAAAGCAAATCCGGCCGGGTCACCGCTTCCAGGCGCAGCACTTCGGTGTTGATCAGCGCCCCACTGTCGGCCAGCGCCTGCGCCCAGCCGCTGCGCTGATCGAGCACCACACCGTCAAACGTGACGATTGAGCCGACCCCGCTTTGCGTGGCGATGTAATTGCGCCGCTTCAGCTCGGCCAGCGCCTCCCGCAACGTGCCACGGCTGACGTTGAATTCCTGAGCCAACTGATGCTCGCCGGGCAACAGAAAGCCGTCCTCCATGAGGCCGCTTTCGATGCGCCGGACGAGCTCGTCGACTACCCGTTGTTTCTTGTCAAATCGTACCTGTCTAATCATGTACAAAGTGATACCCGAAACGGGCGCGGGCGGGCAAGGAGTTTTTAGGGGTTCGGACAGAAGGAATGCATCACTGTGGCGAGGGAGCTTGCTCCCGCAGGGCTGCGGAGCGGCCCTGAAACCGGCGACAAGGGTGAGTCTGACACACCGCAATGTCCGGATTTGCGACTGCTGCGCAGCCGAGCGGGAGCAAGCTCCCTCGCCACAAAATTATGCTTCGCCGGTTAGAATCAGCGTTGTTTCAGGCGGTCGATGACGACGGCCAGCAACAGAATCGAACCGCGAATCACATACTGATAAAACGTATCGATGTTCTTCAGGTTCATCGCATTCTCGATGATCGCCAGAATCAACACCCCGGCAATCACGTGGCGGATCATCCCGATCCCGCCACTGAGCGACACCCCGCCCAGCACACACGCCGAAATCACGGTCAGCTCGAAACCCTGGCCAATCATTGGCTGCCCAGAGGTCATCCGCGACGCCAGAATCACCCCGGCCAGCGCACCGATCACGCCGTGCACGGCGAAAATGATGATCTTGGTCCGGTCAACGTTCACCCCGGCGAGCAATGCCGCCTCCTGGTTGCCACCGATGGCCATGGTGTTGCGCCCGTAGGTGGTGTAGTTCAGCAGCCAGCCGAAAAACAGGAAGCAGACGATGGTGATCAGGATCGGCACCGGCACGCCGAACAACTGGCCGTTGCCGAAGACGAAGAACGATTCCTGCGACACGCCCACCGCTTTGCCGTTGGCGAAAATGTAGGCCAGGCCGCGGACGATCTGCATGGTCGCCAGCGTGGTGATCAGCGCGTTGACCCGCAGCTTGGCAATCACGATGCCGTTGATCAGCCCGACAATCAGGCCCATCACCAGCGCCGCGCTGACGCCGAGGAACACGCTGTTGGTGTCGCGCATCACCACTGCCGCCACCACCCCGGCGCAGGCGATCACCGAACCCACCGACAGATCGAAATGCCCCGACGCCAGGCAATACAGCATGGTGCACGCGGCAATGCCGGTGGTGGAAATCGCCAGGCCCAGCCCGCGCATGTTCAGCGGTGAAAGGAAGTTGTCGATCAGCAGGGTGCAGGCGACGAAGATGCCGATGGCCGCCAGCAGCATGACCCAGTCGTCGAGGAAGCGCCGCAGGTCCAGCGGTTTGCGGGGAGTCGGCAGCGCCTTGTTTTGGATGGTCATCATAGTCACCTCTCAGTTCGCCACGCCGTCAGCGCGATGGCGCGGCAAAGCCAGTTGCAGCAGGTTGGATTCATTGGCCTGGTCGCGGCTGACTTCGCCGCGCAGCGCGCCTTCGCAGAGCACCAGAATGCGGTCGGAAATGCCCATCACTTCCATCAGGTCGCTGGACACCACGATCACCGAAATTCCGTCGGCGGCCAGGTTATGGATGATCTGGTAGATCTCGGCCTTGGCGCCGATGTCGATGCCGCGAGTCGGCTCGTCGAGCAGCAGCACCTTCATCGGCATCGACAGCCAGCGACCGAGAATCGCCTTCTGCTGATTGCCGCCGGAGAGGAATTTGATCTGCTGACCGGCGTGCGGGGTTTTGACTTTCAGCGCCTTGATCTGCTTGTCAGCGTTGCCCTTCTCCCACAGCCCGCGCAGCAGGCAGCCGAGGCTGGCATTGGCACCGCGCGCGCTGATGTTGATGTTCTCGGCAACGCTGGCCAGCGGAATGATCCCCTCCTTTTTGCGGTCCTCGGGGCACAGCAGGATCCCGGCGGCAATCGCATCGCGCGGTGAGCGCAATTTCAATTCATGACCGCGCAATTCAAGGCGTCCGGCGGTGTTGCGCTCAAGCCCGCTGAGCAAGCGAAACAGCTCGGTGCGCCCGGCCCCGACCAGACCAAACAGGCCGAGAATCTCGCCCTTGTGCGCCTCGAAACTCACCGGCTCACGCAGCCCTGGGCCAAGCAGACCGTCGACCTTCAACGCCACCGCGCCGCGTGGACGACTGCGGTAATCGTAGATGTCCTGAATGTCGCGCCCGACCATGCAGGTCACCAGTTGATCGTGGGTCAACTGGCTCATGTCGTCGAAGGTGCGCACGTAACGGCCGTCCTTGAACACCGTCACCGCATCGCAAATGCGGAACACTTCTTCCATGCGATGCGAGACGTAGAGCACCACTTTGCCCTCATCGCGCAGGCGGCTGATGATCGCCATCAAACGGTCGATTTCGCGGGCCGAGAGGCTGCTGGTCGGCTCATCGAAGGCGATCACATGCGCGCCACGGGACAGCGCCTTGGCGATTTCCACCAGTTGCCGCTGGCCGAGCGACAGGCGCCCGACCTTGGTCTGCGGATCGATTTCATCGGCCAGCCCCTTGAGGCAGGCCAAGGCATTCTGGCGCAGCAGGCCACGGTTGATCAGGCCGAAACTGGCCGGCAGATGACCGAGAAACAGGTTCTCGGCCACGCTCATTTCCGGCACCAGATGCAGCTCCTGGTGAATCACCGCGACGCCGCTGCCGATGCTATCGGCGGTCGACTTGAACGCCATGGCCTGCTCGCCGATCTGCAACTCGCCGCTGCTCGGAATGTAGGCGCCACCGAGGATTTTCAGCAGGGTCGATTTGCCGGCGCCGTTCTCGCCCATCAAGGCGTGCACCTGCCCTGGATGGGCGACGAAGCTGATGGCGTCCAGCGCCTTGACCCCGGGGAAGGTCTTGCCGATCCCGTTGAAGCGCAGGCTGCCGCCGGCGCTGCTTGAGTGTGTCTGTACTTGCGCGTGCATCTGAGTCACCTCTTCACACCGATCGAGCAGCCATCAATTCCACAGGCCGATTTTTTCCAGCTCTTGCTTGAAGTTCTCACGGGTGATCAGGGTGACGTCGTCCATCGCTGTGTACTTCGGCGGTTCTTTGCCGGTGGTGACCCACTCGTACATCATCTCGGCGGTCTTGTAGCCTTCGATGTGCGGGCTTGGCAGCATCGAGCCGAAGAAACCACTGTTGGGCTTTTTCAGCTCGCCGATGGCGTCGGTGCCGTTGATGCCGATGCCAATCACGTTGGCCGCGGCAAACCCGGCGGCTTCGGTGGCGCGTACGCCGCCGAGCACGGTGTTGTCGTTCATGCCGCCGATGATCAGGTTCTTCGCCGCGCTTGGCAGCTTGACCAGCGCCGAGTTGGTGGCGTCCATGCTGCCCGGCACGTCGAGGGTTTTCAGCGCGGCGGTCAGGATGTGGTCTTTCGGCAGGCCAGCGTCTTCGAGCGCCTTCATCGAACCGTCGGTGCGCTTCTTGCCGGTGTCGAGTTCGTTGTAGGTGTTGACCACCGCGTAAGTGTCTTTCCAGTCCCAGTTGCGTTTCTTCGCTTCGGCAACCATCGCGTTGCCCTGCTTCTGGCCGACTTCGAACGCGGCCATGCCGAGGTACGGCACGTCTTCCATGAACTTGCCGTTGGCGTCGACGAAACGATCGTCCACGGCAATCACTTTGAGGTCATTGAGTTTGGCTTTGGCCATGATCGCCGGGCCGAGCGAGACGTCCGGCGGGCAGATCACGAAGCCTTTGGCGCCGTTGGCGGCGAGGCTGTCGATGGCCGAGAGGGTTTTCTCGCCGTCTGGCACGGCGATCTTGATCAGTTCGAAGCCCTTGTCCTTGGCGGCTTTTTCGGCGAAAGCCCACTCGGTCTGGAACCACGGCTCTTCAGCCTGTTTGACCAGGAAACCGATTTTCACGGTGTCGGCAGCCAGCAGCGAACTGCTCAGACTGAACGCGGTGACCGCCAGCGCGGCACTGCACAGGGTACGAATCCGGAAACGACGTTTCATAAGCTGACTCCTTGTTATTTTTTTGAGCAAATTAAACAGTTTGTGGCGAGGGAGCTTGCTCCCGCTGGGCTGCGAAGCGGCCCTAAAACCGGTTACCTCGGTCAATCAAACACACCGCGCAGCCCGAATTTACGACTGCTGCGCAGCCGAGCGGGAGCAAGCTCCCTCGCCACAGGTGTGGTGGCGTGACACGTACTGCTGCAAAGCCTGTTGAAAATAGTCATATCGTATGATGATTGGATTTCACGCGGAGTTCACCGCTTGAAACCCGATCCACTCAGTCGTGGTACATCACCGAGCGACCACCATCGATGGTGATGCACGAGGCGTTGATGAACGGCGCTTCATCGCTGGCCAGGAAGACGGCGGTCATCGCCACTTCGAGCGGCTGACCAATGCGTTTTGGTGGATGCAGATCAAACGCACGCTGACGCTCGGCCTGCGGATCGGCAAAGCCGTTCCAGTAATCGACATTGAGTTGTGTCTCGATGTAGCCCGGGGCAATGGCGTTGACCCGGACGCCCTTCGCCGCGTATTCGATGCCCAGCGCCCGGGTCAGCCCGAGCAGGCCGTGCTTGGCCACCGGGTACGGGAAGCAACCGGGAATGATGTGGCTGGAATGGGTCGAGGCGATGTTGATGATGCTGCCGACGCCCTGCTCGATCATCTGCGGCAGCACGGCTTTGCTACCGAACCAGGCGCCGTCCAGGTCGATGGCGAAGCAACGACGCCAGTCTTCTTCGGTCATTTGCAGCGGGTCGCGGAACACGTTGACCCCGGCGCAATTGACCAGCACGTCGATGCGCCCGTGCAGCTCAACCGCCAGTCTGGCCATGGCGTGCAAGTCCTGCTGGCGCGAGACGTCAGCCTTGATCGCCTGCACGTCGTAGCCCTTGTCGCGCCAGTGGGCGGCAACCTTCTCGACCTTTTCTGCCTGAATATCGCTGATCACCAGTCTGGCCTGCTGCGAAGCGAAGGTGGCAACGATCGCCTCGCCGATGCCTTGAGCGGCACCGGTCAGCAGCACCACTTTGTTTTTCAAACGCTCACCCTTCGGCGGCGCAGGCACCGGCGGCAAGGAAAGAGGTTCAGCCATGGATCAGGACTCCTGTTCGTCAGCACAAAAAAACCGGGCATCTGACGATGTCCGGTCTGGAAGACTGTGAAAACGAAACAGGCAGTCACGGCAAGCGACGCCGGACCGTTGCGAGACGCTGACTCCGCTGAGGAGTGCGATAGAGATTCGCTGCATCACTTCACCTGTTTTGTTCTTTTTAAGTGTGAGTGCGTGTTACTGCTGGAGCCGACTATAAACCCGACCGCCAAATAATCTCAATATATAATTTTGCATCCCATATTTTGGGATTTATCCAGCGAAGCGTGTGCAGAGTTTGCCCGGCACATCGACGCGCATCGACAGGACTGCGCCATCCAGTGGATGGTTGTGCGGACTCTGGGCGCTGGTGATGTACAGGGTTTTCAGGTCTTCGCCGCCGAATACGCAACTGGTTGGCCGGCTTACAGGCAGATCGATTTTGCGGTCGACCTTGCCGTCCGGCGTCAGGCGCAACAGGCAGCTGCCGTCCCAACGTGCGTTCCACACATAACCCTCAGTGTCGATTGCCGATCCGTCCGGGCCGCCATTCTGGTCAGGGCCATACCAGATCTCGGCGTTATCCAGATTGCCATCGGTGTGAATGAAATAGCGATTGAGCGCCCCGTCGAGGCTGTCGCCGAACAGCAATCTGGTGCCGTCGTCGCTCCACAACAGCGTGTTGGGAATACCGAGACCGAGCAGCAATGGCGTGACACGCTGGTCGGGATCAATGCGAAACAAGCCACCGGAACGACGCTCGATCGGCAGGTCTTCGCCGTTGTCGCCGATGTTGTTCTGCATGGTGCCGAGCCACAGTCGCCCCTGACCATCGCAGCGTGCCTCGTTGGGCCGATTGCCCGGTTGCGGGTCGGCGATGCAGAACAGCGTCAGGTTCGGCTCAAGACCGGGGGAATCGAGATCCAGGCGATAGACGCCGCTGCTCAAGGTAACCAGCGCATCGCCGCTGGCACAGGGGATGAACGCGGAAACGTGCTCGGGCATCTGCCAGATCTGCACGTTGTTGCCGATCAGCCGCAACGCCTGTTTGCCGGCGATATCGACCCAGTACAGTGCTTGGGTCGGGGCGTCCCAGAATGGCCCTTCGCCGAGCCTGGCGCGGTGTTGGGTTACGGCGGTCCAGCTCATGGCAACTCCTTGGGTCTTGGTGTTCTAAATGTGGGAGCGAGCTTGCTCGCGAAAGCGGAGTGTCAGTCGAAGGCGGCGTATCTGATTCGCCGCCTTCGCGAGCAAGCTCGCTCCCACAGGGGAATTCAGGCTTTGTCAGCTGGCTTTTTTGTCGGCCATCACCTGCGGGTAAAAGCGTTTGATCGCCAGGTCGGCATTGTCGATCAGGGTCACGCAGGCCCACACGCCGCGCGCTGAGTCACGGGCGGCAATGGCGTCGGCCATGTCTTTGTGGATCGGCAATGTGCGCCGTAGTTCATCGGGGTCGGCAGCGGAGACTTCAAACGACACGGCGAGCAAGGCGCCGAGGGCCGGGACCATTTGCTCGATGAACTGGTTGTGGCTGGCCGCCAGAATGCATTCGTGGAAAGCCTGGTCGGCACGGTTGTAGTCGATGCCGCTGTCGACCGCCCGTTCCAACGCGTTGTAGGCCAGCTGCACCGCGTGAATCTGCTCCAGGCTGGCGCGCTCACAGGCCCAGCGCACGGCCATCGGTTCGATGGTGCGGCGCAGGTCGAGCAGGTCATCGACAAAGTTTTCCGGCAAACCATTGCGCGACAGCCAGCCAACCACTTGCGGATCGAACAGGTTCCAGCGCCGTACCGGCAACACCCGGGTACCGACTTTCGGCCCGACTTCGAGCAGGCCTTTGGCGACCAGGGTCTTGATCGCTTCGCGAATCACCGTGCGGCTGACACCTAACTGCTCGCCCAGATCCGCCTCGACCTTGATCGCCTGCCCCGGTTTGACCTGGCCAGCGGCAATCCAGCTGCCCAGCCAATCGACCGTTGACGCATGAAAGCTGCTGGACATGGAGACCTCAAAGCAGTTGGCGATGGGTGTCCACGCTAATGATCATATGATTAACAGTCAATCGGGATTTTAAGGTGATTCTCAAAACCAATGTGGGAGCGAGCTTGCTCGCGAAAGCGGTGTATCAATCAACCTAAGTATCGACTGACTTACCGTCTTCGCGAGCAGGCTCGCTCCCACAGTGATTTGTGTTTAAGGTTCGAGGCCGATCCGGAAGAACTCGCCGCCACTCCACACACCCAGCCAGCGCTGCCCATCGATCTCACGACTGACCGCCAGCTCCACCAGTTGGTAAAACACGTTGCGGTGAATCAGCGCTTCAAGGTTGGTACGCACATGCACGTAAGGCGCAGGTTCCTGAGTGGTCGGGTCGATCTCGACGCGGATCGGATGTTCCGGCCCGGCCTCGGCGGTCTCTTCAACGTTGGTGGTGAAACGCAGGACCTGCGCCTCGCCCTCGCCTTCCACTTCCACGGCAATCGCCACGAACGGCGCGTCGTCGACCTTGATCCCGACCTTCTCGACCGGGGTAATCAGGAAATAATCATCGCCGTCGCGGCGGATGATGGTGGAGAACAGTTTAACCATCGGCTTGCGCCCGATTGGCGTGCCCAGGTAATACCAGGTGCCGTCGCGGGCGATGCGCATGTCGATGTCACCGCAGAAGTCCGGGTTCCACAAGTGCACCGGCGGCAGGCCTTTGGTTTTGGGGATCTGTCCCAACAGGTCATTGGCTTTTTGCGGGCCACTCATGGCGTACTCCTTGATTTATTGGTCGCCGACTCCCAGCAGGCTGCGCGCGTATTGCGCCAGCGGCGGGCCGATCAGGTCTTCCGGCTTGTTATCGTGGAACGTCAGTAAACCGCCACGACTCTTGATCCGTGCAGTATCAATCAAATACTGGGTGCTGGTCTCGATCAACATGATCTGAATCACCCCGCCATCGATGCCGAGGCGATCCACGGCTTCCTGATCGAGCCATTCGTCAGAGTTGCCGATACGGTCGTCAGCCTTGGCGAAACGGGTGTAAAGCAGGTAGTGCGCGCCGGCGTCGCGGGCTTCGCCCATCGCCTGATCGAGGCCTTCCGGGGCACGGGCGCGGCGGACCATCGGGAAGTATTCGACAAAACCCTTGAACGCTTCTTCGGCCACCACGTTCGGCCGTGGATAGGAGCCACCCGGCGGTGCGAATGCGCCCTGAGCGATGTAGATGAACGAATCCGGCTGAATGCGGAAGTTGTTCACCCGACGGCTGTCGCTGTGATCCAGCAGCCCCGCGTCGCTCATCTGATAGCGAGTGCCTTCGGCCATATCGCTGACAGTCATACAGCCGCCAAGCGCCAAAACGGCCAGCAGCAAAACCAGGCTACGCATCCTCATCCTCCAGAAGCCGGTGACGGAAAACCGGCGAATGGCCGTTGGATGCAGCTTTTGCGCCAGCTCAGGAAATTCGTTGATTTGTAAGATCGTATTCGCGAGCAAGCTCGCTCCCACAGGAGAATGCATTCGAAATGTGGGAGCGAGCTTGCTCGCGAAAGCGGTTGTTCAGCCGCCGATGATCTTCATGACGGTCGCACCACCGGAGAACGCCACTTCCTGCTTGTCGCCCAACGCCTTGACCAGCAAACGCTGCAATGCCGGCAATGCCTGATGACGCGGCTTGTCGAGCAGATCACCGACATAGTGGCGATTGCTCGACGACAGGCAGCCATGCAGCCAGCCGGTCGACGACAGACGCAAGCGCGAACAGGTCCGGCAGAACGGCACGCTTTCGTTGGCGATCACGCCGAAATGGCCTACGCCCGGGATCGCATAGCGCACGGCCGTGGCATCCACTGGCGCATCAGCCTGGGCGTACTCGTAGCGCTCGCCGATCAGACTCAGCAGTTGCTGCAGGCTGACGAACTGTTGCAGGAAGGCATTGGAGTCGGTGGCGAGGTGGCCCATGCGCATCAGCTCGATGAAACGCAGCTCGTAGCCACGCTCCAGGCAGTAATCGAGCAGCGGCATCACCTGATCCAGGTTCTGTCCGCGCAACGGCACCATGTTGACCTTGATCTTCAGCCCCGCCGCTTTCGCCTGCTCCATGCCATCGAGCACGGTCGCCAGATCGCCACCACGGGCGATGCTGCGGAACGCGCCGGCATCCAGGGTATCGAGAGAAACGTTGATCCGGCGCAGACCGGCGTCCACCAGCAGCGGGAGCTTTTTCGCCAGGAGTTGACCGTTGGTGGTCAGGCTGATGTCTTCCAGGCCCATCTTGCCGATGGCGCTCATGAACGATTCGAGTTTGGGGCTGACCAGCGGCTCGCCACCGGTGATGCGCAAACGCTCGATGCCGGCGGCTTCGATCAGATAAGTCACGCCGCGGGCCATGGCCTCGGCCGACAGCTCATCCTGCGCAGCCACCAACCGCTTGCCGTTGGGCACGCAGTAGGTACAGGCGTAATTGCAGGCTGAAGTCAGGCTTATGCGCAAATTGCGAAAACGCCTGCCTTGTCGGTCAACGATCATGATCACTCCGGCGATAGAATTTCGAGCCGCTAAAACTTGACTCACAAATCAAGTTTTAGCAAGCCCTATGCCTGAGTATATTCCTGCGGTACTGCGTCATGTAGCGAAATCATGGCGCAATAAGGCCGCTGAATGATTCAGCTGCTCGGCGTTTCCGGGTCGCGCTTGCGCTTGTTGCCCATGCGCACGCCGATGTCCATCAGGAACTGGAAGAAACCTTCCTGATCTTCCAGCACATTGCTCCAGAACGGCGAGTGATACAGCGCCACCGCGCCGTGCACCAGCGCCCAGGACGCGCAGTAGTGGAAGTATGGCGGCACGTCTTCGAGCTTGCCTTCGCTGATCCGGCCTTTGATGAGCAGGGTCAGGCGTTCGAAGTTCGAGGCACGGATCTTGTGCAGCTCCTCGACCATTTCCGGCACCTGATTGCCTTTTACGACCTTCTCTTCGAGACGGTCGAACAGGCGGTAGCGCTGCGGGTCGCGCATGCGGAATTCGAAGTAGGCACGGGACAGCGCTTCCTTGTCCTTGTCGACATCGGCCGAATGCAGCAGCTCGTTCAAATCGCGCTCGTAATCGAGCATCAGGCGCAGATATATCTCGGCCTTGGATTTGAAATGCTTGTAGATCGTGCCTTTGCCGATACCCACGGCATCAGCAATCATCTCGACGGTGACACTGTCTTCACCTTGTTCGAGGAACAGCTTGAGCGCTGTATCGAGAATTTCTTGCTCGCGGCGACGAAACTCACGGACCTTACGAGGTTCTTTGTGCATAAGAAAAGGTCTGAAGGGTCAAAATTCGAAGCCGCGTATTATGCCTAACTTGCGCAAAAATGCACGGATCATCCGACCATATCTGTGTTTCTTGTTCATTTTGCGAACGCTTGGGGCTCAATGAGAACTCAACTGAAGCGCCCGTATTCCAAATTTGTTTAAAAACCCTGACCGGCTAACTGGACTGAACGCCAGACTGATCAATACTTGAACTGTCGGCCGGCATCTCCCCCAAGTGCCGCGCCGGTAAAGGTACCAAGGGACCGCGTGCCTTTGTTTTACTCCTAATGGTCTTAACCCGGATTCACCCCCCAGAACCCGGGTTTTTTTTGCCTGCGATTTGCCGATGACCTACATGGCAGATTTGACAGAGGCCAGCGGAAACAGGCGCTTGAAGTTCTCGGTGGTCTGCTCGGCGAAACGTTCGTAGTTCTCACCGCGCAGCATCGCCAGAAACTCCGCGACTTCGCGCACGTACTGCGGCAGGTTCGGCTTGCCGCGATAAGGGATTGGCGCCAGGTACGGTGAGTCGGTCTCCACCAGCAGGCGATCGGCCGGCACCTTGCTCGCCACATCGCGCAGAGCGTCGGCGTTGCGGAAGGTGACAATGCCCGACAGGGAAATGTAATAACCCATGTCCAGCGCCGCTTTGGCCATGTCCCAGTCTTCGGTGAAGCAATGCAGCACACCAGCCTGGGGCAACGCCGCTTCTCGCAGCAGCTCAAGGGTATCGGCACGGGCGCCACGGGTGTGGATGATCACCGGTTTGCCGGTCTGCTGCGCCGCTTGCAGGTGCAGGCGGAAGGATGCCTGCTGCAGCTCGGCGGCTTCCGGTTCGTAGTGATAATCCAGACCGGTTTCACCGATCGCCACCACTTTCGGGTGGTTGAGCTCCTGCAGCAGCCAGTCCAGCGCCGGCGCCGCGCCCGGTTGCACGTCCAATGGGTGCACACCGACCGAGCAATCGACGTCGTCATAGCGCTCGGCCAGAGCTTTGACGTCGGCAGCGTTGTCGGCACTCACGCCGATACACAGGAAGTGCCCTACCCCACGCTGGCGAGCCGCATCGAGTGCAGCATCCAGCGAGCCGTCATGGGCGGCGAGGTCTAGGCGATCAAGGTGACAATGGGAATCTACGAGCATAAAAAAGACGGCTACTTACATCGTATGAGTGGGACGGTCGGACTTCAGTGCTCCGGCCAGATGGGTTTCGATGCGACTGCGGGCGGTGTTGTCGCCATCGTTGAATTGCACGCCGACGCCGGCTGCACGGTTGCCCTGGGCACCTTTGGGGGTAATCCAGGCGACCTTGCCGGCCACCGGAATCTTCTCCGCCTCGTCCATCAGGTTCAGCAGCATGAACACCTCGTCGCCCAACTTGTAGCTCTTGTTGGTCGGGATGAACAGGCCACCGTTCTTGATGAACGGCATGTAGGCGGCGTACAGCACCGATTTGTCCTTGATCGTCAAGGACAGGATGCCGTTGCGCGGTCCGGGGCTGATGGCTTCATTCATGTTGACCTCCACTGCTGATGTTCAGAGTCTAGGTACACATTCTTATCTTTGGCCAGGTAATCCCGCCCATTGCACCAACAACGCTTCCAGCAGCAATGCCGGATTGAGGTTGGCCTTGCTCAGGACTTTTTGCCGTTGGGCGAGAATCCAGTCCTGAATATCGAGGACTTTGCCTTGGGCGCTTTTCTGCGCCAGGTACTGCACGACTTTACGCATATCGGTCAGGCCGAGGCCGGTTTCATCCTGGGTCAGTTGATAGCGCAGGATCAGGCTCGACCAGTCGCAGAACCAGTCGAACAGGCGCAGCATCGGAATGCTTTTCCACTCTTCGGCCAGTTGCGTCGGCGATTGCTGCTGTTTGAGCAGCTTCTTCACCCCTTCGACCACCTGCGCCCGCTGTTCACGCACGCCCTGGGACTGCAGGCTGACCGCAGCCAATGGCGAGCCGGCCGCCAGCGTCAGCAATTCGACGCGTTCCTCTTCGGAGCACTCCGGCAGCGCCTGTGCCAGCCATTGCAGGCTCATGGCCTCACCTGGCAGCGGACACGCCTGCTGCACGCAGCGGCTCTTGATTGTCGGCAGCAAACGGCTCGGCTGGTGACTGACCAGCAACAGCACCGTATCGCCGGAGGGCTCCTCAAGGCTCTTGAGCAAAGCGTTGGCGGCGTTGATGTTCATCGACTCCACCGGCTCGATCAGCACCACCTTGCGCCCGCCCAGTTGCGCGGTCTGCACCACGAAACTGACCAGATCACGGACCTGATCGACCTTGATCGCCTTGTCGGCTTCTTCCGGCTCAAGGATGTAGTTGTCCGGGTGGCTGCCGGCCTTGAGCAGCAGGCAGGATTTGCACTCACCGCACGCCTCCGGCGTCGGACGCTGACACAGCAGGCTGGCCATCAGACGCTCGGCCAGCGCGCGCTTGCCGATCCCGGCCGGGCCATGCAGCAGGTACGCGTGGGCGTGCTGGCTACGTCCCGCCAGTTGCTGCCAGAGGCTGTCCTGCCATGGATAGGCCTCAGCCACGAATCAGCTCCAGCAAGTTCGGAATCAGAGTATCCAGCGATTGCTGAACCTTGACCAATGGCTGACCGGCATCGATGCGCACATAGCGCGCTGGATCGGCTTCTGCGCGCTGCAGAAACGCATTGCGTACCGCTTCGAAAAACGCCCGGCCTTCCAGCTCAAACCGGTCCAGACGGCCACGGGCACTGGCGCGGGCCAGGCCGATTTCCACCGGCAGATCGAAAATCAGCGTCAGATCCGGACGCAAGTCGCCCTGAACGAACGTCTCCAGCGCGGCAATGCGCTCCAGCGACAAACCGCGACCGCCGCCCTGATAGGCGTAAGTCGAGTCGGTAAAACGATCGCACAATACAACGGCGCCGCGAGCCAGCGCCGGGCGGATCACTTCGGCCAGATGCTGGGCGCGTGCGGCGAACACCAGCAGCAGCTCGGTGTCGGGGTTCATGACTTCATCGGCCGGGGCCAGCAGCACATCGCGGATGCGCTCGGCGAGTGGCGTACCGCCGGGCTCGCGGGTCAGCACCACTTCGACACCTTCGGCGCGCAGGCGCTCGGCGAGGTATTCGCGGTTGGTGCTCTTGCCGGCGCCTTCCGGGCCTTCCAGGGTAATAAACAAGCCAGTCACAGGCAGTCCTTCATCAAAGTCATTGCGCGTTTTGCGGTGCGGGCGCGCCGGGCTCGGCAGCAGGAGCCGGCGTCGGCGCGGGTTCCTGAGCGGGAACCTGTGGCAACGCTTCAGGTGCGGTATCCGGAGACGCGGCAGGAATCGCCTCCTCCGTCGCCGTGGCCGGAGCGGCCGGCGCATTCGCCGGGGCCGGGCTGGAGCGGTAATCGGCGCGGCGCTTGAGCTGGAACTCGCGCACTGCGCTATTGTGCGCATCCAGATCATCGGAAAACACATGGCTACCGTCGCCACGGGCAACAAAATACAGACTGTTGCCTTCCACCGGATTCAGCGCGGCATGAATCGCCTCGCGGCCGACCATGGCAATCGGCGTCGGCGGCAATCCGGGGATCACATAGGTGTTGTACGGCGTCGGCTCCTTGAGATGAGCACGGGTCAGCTTGCCGGTGTAGCGCTCGCCCAGGCCGTAGATCACGGTCGGGTCGGTTTGCAACTGCATGCCCAGCGCCATGCGGCGCACGAACACGCCGGCAATCTGCCCCCGCTCCTGCGGCACACCGGTTTCCTTTTCCACCAGCGAGGCCATGATCAGCGCTTGGTAAGGCTCGCTGTACGGCGCATCGGCCGAGCGATTCTCCCACTCCTTGGCCAACACTTCATCGAGACGATCATAGGCTTTCTTCAGCAAATCGACGTCGGAGAAACCCCGCACGAAGCGATAAGTGTCCGGGAAGAATCGACCCTCGGGGAACAATCCGCGATGACCGATTTTCTCCATCACCTCACTGTCGCTCAAACCCTTGAGGGTCTGCTCGATCTTTTCATCTTTGGCCAGTGCGGCGCGGACCTGGTGAAAGTTCCAGCCCTCGACCAGCGTCAGGCTGTACTGCACCACTTCACCACGTTTCCACAAGTCGATCAGACCGTTGACAGTCATGCCCGGCTGCATGCGGTATTCACCACTATGGATCGGCGTGCCGGCCAGGTTGAAGCGCCAGTAGATGCGCAGCCAGAAGGCGTCCTTGATGACTCCATCGGTTTCGAGTTCAAGGAAGGTACGGGTCGGCGTCGAGCCTTTCGGCACATCCAGCAGTTCTTCCTGCGTGATGTTCAGGGGCTGTTCCAGCGCCGAATGAATTTTCCAGGCGCTAGCGCCCATCAGCAGCCCTGCCAGAACCAGTCCGGTTTCCAGCAGCAGCAAGAGTTTACGTCTCACGAATCAGGCATCCAGTAGCGCGCGGGCAGTGGTTTGCAGTTTACGGGTGAGCGGGCCAACCGGCCAGCTCAGTGCAGCGTAGGCGCGGACCGGCCAGACGCCATACACGCTGTTGCACATGAAGACTTCATCAGCCCATTGCAGCTGTTCGAGGCTGATGTCGGTGATTTGCGTGGGGATGGCCAATGACTCGGCCTGAAACAATATTTCAGCACGCATCACACCGGCCACGCCGCAGCGTTTCAGATCCGGGGTAATCAATACGCCGTCGCGCACCAGAAACAGGTTGCTGAACACGCCTTCGATGACCCGCCCGGCCTGATCGAGCATCAAGCCTTCGGCGTGTTCGCCATCGTGCCATTCGGCGCGGGCGAGCACTTGTTCCAGACGATTCAGATGCTTGAGACCGGCCAGCAACGGCTGGTTGGATAACCGCGTGACGCAGGGAAACAGGCGCACGCCCTGCTCGCCATGCATGGCAGGGTAAGCAGCAGGAGGATTGCCTTGCAGAATGCGGCGGCCCTGCGCCGCAGGATCGGGCGCGTAGCCACGCAAGCCGTCACCACGAGTGAGAATGAGCTTGAGCACGCCCTCGCCCATCGCTGCCGCATAGCTCAGCAGCTCGGAACGAACCCGCTCGATATCCGCCGCGATGGCCAGCCGCGAGCAACCCTCGGCCAGACGCGTCAGATGGCGGTCCAGCAGCACCGGTTGGCCGCCGTGCACGGCAATGGTCTCGAACAGACCATCGCCGTAAGCCAGGCCGCGATCTTTCAGCGACAGAGCGTCAGCCGGCTGACCGTCGACCCAGCAGTCCATCAGCCTGCGAACCGGCGGAATGCCAACGTGCCGTTGGTGCCACCAAACCCGAAGGAGTTGGACAGTACGACGTCGATATCCATGTTGCGCGCAGTGTGCGGCACGAAGTCGAGATCGCAGCCTTCATCCGGCTCGTCGAGGTTGATGGTCGGCGGGGCCACCTGGCTATTGATCGCCAGCACACTGAAGATCGCCTCGACCGCGCCTGCCGCACCCAACAGATGACCGGTCATCGACTTGGTGGAGCTGACCGCCAGGTTGTAGGCGTGATCACCGAACACCGTCTTGATCGCGTTGGCTTCGGCAAGGTCGCCGGCCGGGGTCGAGGTACCGTGGGCGTTGATGTACTGCACCTGGTCGATATTGATCTTCGCATCGCGCAGGGCATTGGTGATGCAGCGCGCTGCACCAGCACCATCAGCGGGTGGCGACGTCATGTGGAACGCATCGCCACTGGTGCCGAAGCCAATCAGCTCGGCGTAGATCGTGGCACCACGGGCCTTGGCGTGTTCGAGCTCTTCGAGTACCAATGCACCGGCACCGTCAGACAGCACGAAGCCATCACGGCCCTTGTCCCATGGACGACTGGCGCGGGTCGGTTCGTCGTTGCGGGTCGACAGCGCACGGGACGCGCCGAAGCCGCCCATGCCCAGACCACACGCGGCCATCTCGGCACCACCGGCGATCATTACGTCGGCTTCGTCGTACATGATGTTGCGCGCCGCCATGCCAATGCAGTGCGTACCGGTGGTACAAGCAGTGGAAATGGCGTAGTTCGGCCCCTGTGCACCCAGGTGGATGGACAGAAAACCGGAAATCATATTGATGATCGAGCCTGGCACGAAGAAAGGCGAAATTCGACGCGGGCCCGTCTCATGCAGGGTACGGCTGGTTTCTTCGATGTTGGTCAGACCGCCGATGCCCGAGCCCATGGCCACGCCAATGCGCTCACGGTTGGCGTCGGTAACTTCCAGACCGGCGTTGCGAACAGCCTGAAAACCCGCGGCCAGACCGTACTGAATGAACAGGTCGAGCTTGCGTGCTTCCTTGACCGACAGGTATTCCTCGACATTGAAGCCCTTTACCGAGCCGCCAAAACGGGTGGAATAGGCAGAAAGGTCGGTGTGTTCGATCAGACCAATGCCACTGCGGCCAGCCAGAATGCCCTGCCAACTGCTCGGCACATCCGTGCCCAGTGGCGACAACATACCCATACCGGTGACTACGACGCGTCTACGCGACACAGCACTCTCCTTTTTCAAATGACGACTTTGCATCAGGCCTAAAGAAAAAACCGCACGCCATGATGGCAGTGCGGTTTTTCCATGACAGCAGACAACGATTACAAACTATTACGCCTGGTGGCTAGTAACGTAGTCGATTGCAGCTTGTACAGTAGTGATCTTCTCAGCTTCTTCGTCAGGGATTTCGGTCTCGAATTCCTCTTCCAGAGCCATCACCAGCTCAACGGTGTCAAGGGAGTCGGCACCCAGGTCTTCAACGAAGGAAGCAGTGTTGACCACTTCTTCTTCTTTAACGCCCAGTTGCTCGGCAACGATTTTCTTGACGCGCTCTTCGATGGTGCTCATACCTTGTTTTCACTCCTAATGGACAAATTCAGGCAGCTGGCCAGTGGGTAAGTGTATAGAAAGGCTTTTCAGCTTTTCAACTGAAAGCTTCACTCCTCAAACCCTGCGGCCCTCTGCCTATAAATAGATTGCAGCTTTATAACGGATTTTAGACAGCTCGTATGACATTTTTTTGAAGCAATCCGTCACATTTTACTTACATGTACATCCCACCGTTCACCGGGATTGTAGCCCCAGTGACGTATGCCGCACCGTCGGATGCAAGAAAAGCGACCACCGAGGCGATCTCTTGAGCTTGTCCCAGACGGCCCAGCGGAATCTGCGTCTGCAAGGCTTCACGCTGTGCTTCCGGCAGTTCGCGGGTCATATCGGTGTCGATGAACCCAGGGGTTACCGAGTTGACCGTAATCGAACGCGAACCGACTTCACGCGCCATTGCACGGCTGAAACCTTCCAGACCGGCCTTGGCGGCTGCATAGTTTACTTGGCCTGCGTTGCCCATGGCACCCACCACCGAGCCAATACTGATAATTCGGCCCCAGCGCGCCTTGGTCATGCCACGCAAAACGCCCTTGGACAGGCGATACAGACTGTTCAGGTTGGTATCGATCACGTCGTACCATTCATCGTCTTTCATGCGCATCATCAGGTTATCGCGGGTGATGCCGGCATTATTGACCAGAATCGCCGGCGCGCCGAACTGCTCCTGAATGCTCGCCAGCACGGCGCTGACCGATTCGTCGCTGGTGACGTTCAGTTCCAGACCGGTACCTTGAATCCCATGCTCCTTGAGCGTGGCAGCAATCGCCTCGGCACCCTTGGCAGAGGTCGCGGTGCCAACAACGATGGCGCCCTGACGACCCAGTTCCAGGGCGATAGCCTGGCCGATACCGCGGCTTGCACCGGTGACCAGTGCAACTTTACCTTGCAGACTCATGCAAGTTTCTCCTGATTCAGGCCAGCGCTGCGCGAGCGGCAGCGAAAGCGTCTGGGGTATTGAGATTGGAAGTCGAAACGCCTTCGGCGCAACGTTTGTTCAGACCGGCCAGGACCTTGCCCGGGCCGCATTCGACCAGACTTGTGGCGCCTTTGGCAGCCAGGGTCTGGATCGATTCAACCCAGCGAACCGGCTTGTACAGTTGTTCGAGCAGATCACGCTTGAGGGTGTCCAGATCAGCCGGCACTTGCGCGCTGACGTTCTGTACGACCGGGATCTGCGGCGCCTGCCAGTTGATGGCGGCGATGGATTCGGCAAAGCGCTCGGCAGCCGGGCGCATCAGTTCGCAGTGCGAAGGCACGCTCACCGGCAACGGCATGGCGCGCTTGGCACCACGGGCCTTGCAGCCTTCGATGGCACGCTCGACCGCAGCCTTGGCGCCGGCAATCACTACCTGGCCCGGCGAGTTGAAGTTCACCGCGCTGACCACTTCGCCTTGCGCCGCTTCGGCACAGGCCGCCAGCACATCAGCGTCTTCCAGACCGAGGATTGCAGCCATGCCGCCCTGCCCGGCCGGAACGGCTTCCTGCATCAACTGGCCACGGCGCTCAACGAGCTTCACCGCGTCAGCCAGGCTCAGGCTGCCGGCCGCAACCAGCGCGCTGTATTCACCCAGGCTGTGACCGGCAACGAAGGCCGGACGCGCGCCACCTTCAGCCAGCCACAGACGCCACAGGGCGATCGAAGCGGTCAGAATGGCCGGTTGGGTTTTGTCGGTTTGATTGAGCAGCTCTTCCGGGCCCTGCTGGGTTAGTGCCCACAGGTCATAGCCCAGAGCCTCAGAGGCTTCTTTGAAGGTTTCGAGGATCAACGGATATTCCGCGCCCAGCTCGGCGAGCATGCCGAGGGACTGCGAACCCTGTCCTGGAAAGACGAATGCGAGGGAAGCAGACATGTAACAAGCCCCTAATGATCTTGTCGTCGAAAATGACGCCCCACTGGGGGACGCAAGAAACTGACAGTTGGATGGCCCTTTGAACCGGGCGGTCACATTTAAGCATTGTCCGACGAAAACGCCTAAGACAACAGATCCTCCAGACGACCGTGGAGGCGCTCGGGCAAGTTCTCCTGAATCTCGATCAGCGCGCGCTGAATCGCGCTCTGAAAGCCCTGAACCCCGGCCGAACCGTGACTTTTCACCACGATACCCTGCAAGCCGAGGAAGCTTGCGCCGTTATGTCGCGCCGGCGCCAGATCAGCCTGCAGGCGCTTCATCAATGGCAGGGCCAAAGCACCTACAACGCGCGAAGCAAGGTTTTTCCTGAACAAGGCTTCGATGCGCGCGGCGATCATCGTCGCCAGCCCTTCGCTGGACTTGAGCAGGATATTGCCGACAAAACCGTCACAGACCACCACATCCGCCTCGCCGCGATACAGACCATCACCCTCGACAAAGCCGATGTAATTGATGCCACGCGCAGCCTGCAGCAAGGTCGCCGCCAGCTTGACCTGCTGATTGCCCTTGATGTCTTCGGTGCCGATATTCAGCAACGCAACGCGCGGCCGGGCGATGCCCAGCGTCTGCGCCGCCACCGACCCCATCACCGCGAACTGCAACAGATGCTCGGCGCTGCAATCGACGTTGGCCCCCAGGTCGAGCAACTGGCAATAACCCTTTTGCGTCGGAATCGCCGCCACCATCGCCGGCCGATCAATCCCCGGCAAGGTCTTGAGCACAAATCGCGACAGCGCCATCAACGCACCGGTATTGCCGGCGCTGACACAGGCCTGAGCCTTGCCGTCACGCACCAGTTCCAGGGCGACACGCATCGACGAATCCGGCTTGCCACGCAAGGCCTGGGTCGGCTTTTCGTCCATGCTGATGACTTCAGACGCCGGGACAATCGTCAGGCGCGCGCGATCGGCAGCCGATTGGCCGTTGATCAGTTCTTCAAGAAGGGAGGGTTGACCGACGAGGGTCAGGTGCAGCGAGGGCGTAGCAGAAAGGCAAGCGAGGCTGGCCTGAACAATGCTGCGGGGACCGAAGTCCCCGCCCATTGCGTCAATCGCGATGACTTGAGCAGACAAGTGATTACTCGTCAGCGCCCTTGTCGATCACTTTACGGCCACGGTATACGCCTTCTGGCGATACGTGGTGACGCAGGTGAACTTCACCAGTGGTTTTTTCTACAGACAGGGTGCTAGCCTCGAGAGCGTCGTGCGAACGGCGCATGTCACGGGCAGAGCGGGATTTTTTGTTCTGCTGAACAGCCATAATTGATTAACTCCTAAACGTTTGGGTCACGCTTTAACTGCGCCAATACACTGAACGGGTTGGACCGCGTTACCTCGTCCTCGCTCGGTTCGGGTTCATCTGCTCCCGCCGGCTGCTGGCATTCTTCCGGATGATGAGCAGGCACAATGGGCAAGGCGAGCAGAAGCTCCTCCTCGATCAGTGACTGCAGATCCAATGGATCTTCGCCCAGTTCCAGCACGTCATAACCTTTCGGTAACGACTGGGTATTCGCACCCTCCTTCACGACAGCGTAACTGCATTCGCTGTGGATCGGCAGGGTGACCAGCTCAAGACAACGCTGGCAAACCATTTTGACTTCGGTGTCGATAAAGCTGTGGATCACCACAGATTTACGTTCATCTCGTTCAAAAACGAATTTGGCCTGCACCGTACCGACATCGTCGGAAAGCGGGTCGCAGAGTCTCTTCAAATCGGCCAGCAGCAGCTCACCTTGAAGGGTGGTGCCACGGTCAGCCAATTTGCGCGGGTCAACGTGAGGTGGAATCGGGTCATTCAACATAGGCGCAGCATTATAGGGATGCCCCCACCCATGTCAAAGGAAATTGTGCCCTGTCCGTCACTTGCGTGCCTCCGCTAGAATTCGCGCCTGCCTCAGGAGACGCCAATGCTGCCTTTATTACTTGCTTCGAGCTCGACCTATCGCCGGGAATTGCTCGCCCGCCTGCACCTGCCGTTCGTCTGCAGCTCGCCAGATATCGACGAAAGCCACCGGCCGGGCGAATCCGCCATCGAACTGGTCAAGCGCCTCGCCGAACAGAAAGCTCGCGCACTGGCGGCCAGCCACTCTGCTCATCTGATTATCGGCTCGGACCAGGTCGCAGTGCTCGGCGACCGGATCATCGGCAAGCCGCACACCTTCGACAAGGCTCGCGAGCAACTGCTGGCCGCCAGCGGCGCCAGCGTGACCTTCCTCACCGGCCTGGCCCTGCTCAACAGCCAGACCGGCCACTGCCAGGTCGACTGCGTGCCGTTTACCGTGCATATGCGCCAGCTCGACGAAGCACGCATCGAGCGCTACCTGCGCCTGGAGCAGCCCTACGACTGCGCCGGCAGCTTCAAGGCCGAAGGTCTGGGTGTGAGCCTGTTTCAGTCCACCGAGGGGCCTGACGCCACCAGCCTGATCGGCCTGCCGCTGATTCGGCTGATAGACATGTTGCTGGCCGAGGGCGTGCAAATCCCTTAACGCACAAAAAACCGGCCATTGAGGCCGGTTTCTTTTCAACACTGCACCACGCTTAACGCAACGATGGCCCGTGGAACCCCATCCACATCGCCAACTGCTCAGCCACACTGGCGCCAAGTTTCTTCGAGAATCGGTCGAACGGCGATTCCTGCACAGTGAAATCCACCAGCTCTTTCTCGCCAATCACATCCCGCGCCACCGAACTGGCATTACCCAGACCATCGATCAGACCCAACGGCAGCGCTTGCTCGCCGGACCAGACCAGCCCGGAAAACAACTCCGGATGCTCCTTGTCCTTCAGGCGATCGCCACGACCCTGTTTGACACTGTTGATGAACTGCTTGTGCGTTGTATCCAGCACGGTCTGCCAGAACGCAGTCTCGTCAGGCTTCTGCGGCTGGAACGGATCCAGAAACGATTTGTGCTCACCCGAGGTGTAAGTGCGACGCTCGACGCCCAGCTTGTCCATGGTGCCGACAAACCCGTAACCCGCCGCCGTCACACCGATGGAGCCGACCAGACTGGCCTTGTCGGCATAGATCTGATCCGCCGCGCTGGCGATGTAATAGGCACCGGACGCACCGAGATCGGAAATCACCGCATACACCTTGGTATCCGGGTGCAGACCGCGCAGACGCTTGATCTCGTCATACACATAACCCGACTGCACCGGACTGCCGCCAGGACTGTTGATCCGCAGGATCACGCCCTTGACCTTCTTGTCCTCGAAGGCCGCACGCAGGCTGCCAACGATGTTGTCAGCGCTCGCAGGCTCTTTGTCGGCAATCATGCCGGTGACATCGATCAGCGCGGTGTAGTTCGGGCCACGAGTTGCGCTTTTTTCCATGTCCATCAACGGCGTGAACAGGATCAGCGCAACAAACAGATAAACAAACGTCAGCAGCTTGAAGAAAATCCCCCAACGCCGTGAGCGACGCTGCTCCTGCACGCTGGCCAGCAGGGTTTTCTCCAACAGCTTCCAGCTCTTTGCGTCACCGTCGTCGGCACTTGTCTTGGCCGGTGCTTTCCATTCGTCGGTCATCCAGTCCACCCCAGAAAAAACTTATTTGGCCTGCTGCCCCAGCCAGGCATGCAACTCACTAAAATGGTCGATCGACAGGCACGGCTCAAACTGCTGTAGCGATTCAATCGACTGCGCACCGTAACTGACCGCCACCGACGCCATGCCCGCATTGCGTGCCATCAGCAGATCGAAGGACGAATCCCCGACCATCAGCGCCTGCTCAGGGCGTACGCCGCAATGCGCGAGAATCTGCTCAAGCATCAACGGGTGCGGCTTGCTTGCGGTTTCGTCCGCAGCGCGGGTGATATCGAAATAATCTTCCCAGCCATTGGCTTTGAGCACCCGATCCAGTCCGCGACGATTCTTGCCTGTCGCCACCGCCAGGTGATAACCCTGCTCGCGAAACGACGCCATCGACTCGACTACGCCTTCGAACAGCGGCGAAGGCACGGCTTCTGCCGCAATGTAGTGATCGGCGTAGTACTCGCGAAACAAGGTCATCTCGGCATCGCTGATGTCCGGGTACAAGGTGCGAATGGCCTCGGGCAAGCCCAGACCGATGATGCCCTTGACAGCAAAGTCATCGCGCAACTCGAAACCCGAGCGCCCGGATGCCGAGTGCATCGCTTCGACAATCCGATGAATGGAATCGGCGAGGGTGCCGTCCCAATCGAAAATCAGCAGTTTGTAATCAGATGGGCGCACTCAATCGCTCCACGGTCTTGGCCCACATTTCATCGACCGGCGCCTGCAACTTGAGTTCACCGCCATCGGGCAGCGGCACGGTCAGCATGTAGGCGTGCAGGAACAGACGCTTGCCGCCCAGATCACGGATTTCCTTGCTGAAACCGTCATCGCCGTACTTGGTGTCGCCGGCAATGCAGTGCCCGGCGTGCAACGTGTGGACGCGGATCTGGTGCGTGCGGCCGGTGATCGGCTTGGCTTCGATCAGGGTGGCAAAGTCGCCGAAGCGACGCAGGACCTTGAACACGGTCACCGACTCCTTGCCCTCCTCCTCGTCGACCTCGACCATGCGCTCGCCGGAGCGCAGGTTGCTCTTGCCGAGCGCCGCACGAACCTGCTTGATCGAAGTCGCCCAGTTGCCGCGAACCAGCGCCATATAGCGCTTGTCGACACCGTCACCGCGCAAGGCGGCGTGCAAGTGCCGCAACATGCTGCGCTTTTTGGCGATCATCAGCAGGCCGGAGGTGTCACGGTCGAGACGGTGAACCAGCTCCAGCTCCTTGGCATCGGGGCGCAACTGACGAAAGGCTTCGATGACGCCGTAATTCAAGCCGCTGCCGCCGTGAACCGCAATGCCGGCGGGCTTGTTGATCACGATCAGGGCTTTGTCTTCGTAGACAATCGAGGCTTCCAGGCGCTGCAACAGGCCTTGGGCCAAAGGCACCGGTTCGTCGCGCTCAGGCACACGAACCGGCGGCACGCGCACGATATCGCCGGCCTGCAGCTTGTATTCGGGCTTGATCCGCCCCTTGTTCACGCGCACTTCGCCTTTACGCAAAATGCGGTAAATCAAGGTCTTGGGCACGCCTTTGAGCCGGGCAAGGAGGAAATTGTCGATTCGTTGGCCGGCATACTCCGGCGAGACTTCAAGCAGTTGAACGCCTGGAGTCGAAGGGGCAGTAGTTGTCATGCCGCGGATGATAACAATTTTTATGGAATTGAAGCACTTAATCATTGCTGCTATAGTCGCGAACGCCGCCAAAAGCGGCCTGGACAGCGGAACCACGGTCAAAAACCGGCCCTGACCAACGCAATTCACCAGGACGCGAGGCCGTCCTACGGGGCTTTCGCTACGTAACGGTGGAGTTTGCAGTTGTAACAAGCGCAGGTGACATGAGGCCTGAATTACACCGTCGAGCAGAGTTTTCACTCGCCTGACAGGCACATATTCGAGGCCAGTTCACAAAGTGCAGTCAGCTGCAGATGACCCCGAGCGAAGGCTTCGGAAACATCGCCTGAATTAGCCATGATGCGTGACCTCCCCTTTCGGAGCTCACGGTAAATGCCAACCCGCTGCGGATTCTGCGCGCGGCAGCACCCGAATTATCAGGGATACGTGTAGGGTGGAGATGCACAACCGCCGGACTGTGTAGCAATAGGCTTTATCAAGACGCTTCATCTCGTCCACAGCCGCTGGTTGATTCCTCCTCCTGACTGAGTGCTTAAGTAGCCACAGCAAGCAGGACGCGTACGTCGCGATATCGGCCCAATTGGCCTGACATCGCTGGACACGGGAATGGCCAACCACTCCCGACGCACCTGACACCGACCGTGAGAAGTCGTGTGTGCCGAACGCCGTTTCCGGCAGCCCGGAAACCGACGGTACTACATGAAAAGAATGCTGATTAACGCAACTCAACCCGAAGAGTTGCGTGTTGCACTGGTAGATGGCCAACGCCTCTACGACCTGGACATCGAATCCGGTGCACGCGAGCAGAAGAAGGCCAACATCTACAAAGGCCGTATCACTCGCATCGAACCAAGCCTTGAGGCTGCCTTTGTCGATTTCGGCTCTGAGCGCCACGGCTTCCTGCCCCTCAAAGAAATCTCCCGCGAATACTTCAAGAAAGCCCCTGAAGGCCGCGTCAACATCAAGGACGTCCTGAGCGAAGGCCAGGAAGTCATCGTTCAGGTCGAAAAAGAAGAACGTGGCAACAAGGGCGCTGCCCTGACCACCTTCATCAGCCTGGCCGGTCGTTACCTCGTACTGATGCCGAACAACCCGCGTGCCGGCGGTATCTCCCGTCGTATCGAAGGCGAAGAGCGCAACGAACTGCGCGAAGCGCTGAACGGCCTGGTTGCACCCGCCGACATGGGTCTGATCGTGCGCACTGCCGGCCTGGGCCGCAGCAGCGAAGAAATGCAGTGGGACCTCGACTACCTGCTGCAACTGTGGACCGCCATCAAAGAAGCCTCGCTGGATCGCTCCGCGCCATTCCTGATCTACCAGGAAAGCAACGTGATCATCCGCGCCATCCGCGATTACCTGCGCCAGGACATCGGCGAAGTGCTGATCGACAGCGTGGAAGCCCAGGACGAAGCCCTGACCTTCATCCGCCAGGTGATGCCGCAGTACGCCAGCAAGATCAAGCTGTACGAAGACAGCGTGCCGCTGTTCAACCGTTTCCAGATCGAAAGCCAGATCGAGACCGCTTTCCAGCGCGTCGTTGAACTGCCTTCCGGCGGCTCCATCGTCATCGATCCGACCGAAGCCCTGGTGTCCATCGACATCAACTCGGCGCGCGCCACCAAAGGCAGCGACATCGAAGAAACCGCCCTGCAGACCAACCTTGAAGCCGCTGAAGAAATCGCCCGTCAGTTGCGCCTGCGCGACATCGGCGGCCTGATCGTCATCGACTTCATCGACATGACCCCGGCCAAGAACCAGCGCGCCGTGGAAGAGAAAGTCCGCGAATGCCTGGAAGCCGACCGCGCTCGCGTGCAGATCGGCCGCATTTCGCGCTTCGGCCTGCTGGAAATGTCCCGTCAGCGCCTGCGTCCATCGCTGGGCGAAAGCAGCGGCATCGTCTGCCCACGCTGCAACGGCACCGGCATCATCCGTGACGTCGAATCGCTGTCGCTGGCAATCCTGCGCCTGATCGAAGAAGAAGCCCTGAAAGACCGCACTGCCGAAGTGCGCGCCCAGGTGCCGATCCCGGTCGCCGCGTTCCTGCTCAACGAAAAACGCAACTCGATCACCAAGATCGAACTGCGCACCCGTGCCCGTATCGTCATTCTGCCGAACGATCACCTCGAAACCCCGCACTTCGAAGTTCAGCGTCTGCGTGACGACAGCCCGGAAGCCGCGACCAACCAGTCCAGCTACGAAATCGCTGCTGCCGCTGCCGAAGTCGAAGAAGTCCAGCCAGCCGCTGCGACCCGCACCCTGGTTCGCCAGGAAGCCGCGGTCAAGACTGCGCCGGCCCGTGCCAATGCGCCGGTGCCAACCGAAGTCGCCGCGCCTGCCGCTGCTGCACCGGCTCCGGTTGCCGCGCCAGAGCCAAGCCTGTTCAAGGGCCTGGTGAAGTCGCTGGTCAGCCTGTTCGCGACCAAAGAAGAGCCAGCCGCTCCGGTCGTGGTTGAAAAACCGGCCACCGAGCGTCCGGCCCGCAACGAAGAGCGTCGCAACGGTCGTCAGCAGAGCCGCAACCGTAACGGTCGCCGCGATGAAGAGCGCAAGCCGCGCGAAGAACGTGCACCGCGTGAAGAACGCGCGCCACGCGAGCCGCGTGAAGAGCGTCAGCCACGTGAAGCCCGTGAAGTTCGCGAGCCGCGTGAGGCGCGCACCGAGGCGCCAGCCGCCCGCGAAGAACGTGCTCCACGTGCTCCGCGTGAAGAACGTGCACCACGTGCACCACGCGAAGATCGCAAGCCACGTGGCGAGCGTGAAGAGCGTGTGCGTGAACTGCGCGAGCCACTGGACGCCGCTCCGGCTGCACCAGTAGCCGCTGCCGCTGTGGTCGCAGAAGAGCGTCCGGCCCGTCAGCCACGCGAAGAGCGCGCACCGCGCCCACCGCGTGAAGAGCGTCAACCACGTGCCGAGCAGGCTGCTGCTGCCGTTGCTGAAGAAGAAGTGAACAGCAACGAAGAGCAACTGCCGGAAGACGGTCAGGACAACGCCGAAGGCGATCGTCCACGTCGTCGCTCCCGTGGTCAGCGTCGTCGCAGCAACCGTCGCGAGCGTCAGCGTGATGCCAACGGCAACGTGATCGAAGGTTCGGAAGAGTCCGAGTCCGGCGAACACGCTGAAACAGCACCAAGCGCTGCCGATCTGGCTGCCGGCCTGGCCGTGACCGCCGCTGTTGCCAGCAGCGTGATCAGCGCTCCGGCCGAAGCACAGGCTCACGAGCAAGCCGAACGCGCCACCGCCGCTGTTCAGGAAACCGCTCCAGTGGAAGCGCCGGTTGTTGAGGCCACTACCCCAGTGGAAGTGGTTGCTGCTCCGGAAGTCGAAGTGGCACCGGTTCAAGAAACGCTGCCTCAGGTTGAAGCCGCTGCAGAACCTGCCGTTGAAGCGCCAGTCGCGACCGCGGAGCCGGTGGCTGAAACCGTTGCTGAAACCGTGACCGAAACCGTGCGTGAAGTTCGTGAAGAACAGACCGCGTTCAACTGGGTTGCCGAGCCTGCCGTCGCTGAAACTCCAGCGCCAGTCGTTGAAGCCCCAGTGGTTGAAGAAGCCAAGACTGCCGCGCCAGTGGTCGAAGCCGCCGAACCTGCTCCAGCGCCAGTGGTTGAAACACCGGTGGTCGAAGCACCAGTGGTTGCCGAAGCCCCTGCTCCAGTGGTTGAAGCCGCTCCGGTCAGCGCCCTGACGCCAAACGGCCGTGCGCCAAACGACCCACGTGAAGTGCGTCGCCGCAAGCGTGAAGCCGAGCGCCTGCAGAAGGAAGCCGAACTGGCTGCCGCTGCTGCTCCGGCTGCTGAAGTGGTCGAGGTTGCTTCCGTGACTGAAGAAGCGGTGGTTGAGTCGGTGATCGCCGAAGCACCACGCTCCGTTCAGGACGCGGTCGAGCATCACCAAGCGGCCGAGGAAAAAGAACACGAGCCTAAACCGCTCGTCTGATTCCGAAAGCCAATAAAAAGCCCCGCCTGAGCAATCGAGGCGGGCTTTTTTTATCTCTCCAATTTAAGCATCACCCCGATCCCTTGTAGGAGTGAGCCTGCTCGCGATTGCGGGGTATCAGCCACCACAAATGACACTGACCCACCGCTATCGCGAGCAGGCTCACTCCTACAGAGGATTTATGCAGGGCTCAGGATTGAGTGAACACCAACGCCTCGGGCACATCGATATCCCACAACACCCCGGGATCATCCACCGCTACCTCAATCACCCTGCCCTGCTTGAACAAAGGCCTGGCGCCGCGATCGCCACTCAACGCCTGCAACGCCGTCCCGAACGAACGCCCGAACCCCACCGGATGGCCGAACTCGCCCTCCTGCACCGGCACACTCACCGCATCCTCGGAAATCGCCGCCGCCACCCGCTCAATACTCGACGGCAGGATAAAAGGCATATCGCCCAGCACAATCAACCAGCCATCCGCCTCCGGACAAGCCGCAACACCCGCCGCAATGCTGTCCCCCATTCCGGACGATTCAATCGAGACCACATCGCAGCCATAAGCCTGCGCCATGCGCATGGCCTGCGGCCGCGCTTCTGTGGTCACCAACACCCGTTTGTCGAGACCGGCCGGCAGATTCAGCAACACCTGCTCGATCACCGAACGCACCGCACCGTCGCGGCCGGTGCAATCGGCCAGCAGCTTGTCCTTGTCGGCACCGGCAACCTCACGAAAGCGACTGCCCTCGCCCGCTGCCAATACGATCACTGCAATGGATCGACTCATGAACCCTCCACGACTTTCTTCTGTTTCAACTCGACGCCGTTCTTGATCGCCACAATCTCCGCCAACAACGACAGGGCAATCTCCGCCGGTGAATGGCTGCCGATGTGCAAACCGATCGGCCCGTGTAATCGCGCAATGGCTGATTCTGACAAGCCTAGCTGAGCCAGATTGTCCCGACGCTTCTGGCTGTTGACCCGCGAACCCAGTGCACCGACATAGAACGCCGGCGAATCGAGCGCGGTGAGCAACGCCATATCATCCAGACGGGGATCGTGGGTCAGCGCGACGATGGCCGTGCGTTCGTCCGTCTGAATGCTCAGCACCGCATCGTCCGGCATGCCCGAAACGAAACGCCCATGGTGTTCTTCCCAACCGTAGACGAACTCGGTACGCGGATCGCAGATCAGCACTTCGAAATCCAGCAGGCGGGCAATATCAGCCACATAACGCGACAGCTGTCCGGCGCCGATCAACAGCAGACGCCAGCGCGGGCCATAAATGGCGCGCAGGGTCTTGCCATCGAATGCCAGCACATCGGACTTGCTCGCCGCCGACAACGCCACCTCACCGGTTTCGATGTTCAGCTCGCGAGCGACAATCTCATGGGCCTCACACCGCGCGAGCAACTCGGCGACCCACGCCGGATCACCCACCTGCTCTTCAGTCAGGCGCAACGTGCCGCCACAGGGCAAGCCGAACCGCGCCGCCTCCTCGCGGGTGACGCCATAGGTAATCAGCTGCACCGGCGGGCCGTCGCTGGTGATGCGCCCGTCGTGCAGGCGGGCGATCAAGTCATCCTCGACACAACCGCCCGACACCGAGCCGATCACCACGCCATCCTCGCGCAACGCGAGCATCGCTCCCGGCGCCCGGGGCGCGGTGCCCCAGGTCTGCACCACGCTGAACAGCACCACCCGCTGCCCGGCACGGCGCCATTCGAGCACGCTGCGCAGGACATTGAGATCGGCGCTGTCCATCAGGTGGGTATCCGCTGTTGAGAGTGCCAGACCTGAAGTTTCAGGGTAATCATGGGTTCATCCGCAGAGGGTTTCGGCTATGGCAGGCAGTTTACGTCAACCCTGCGACCAACAAAAAAGCCCTGCACTTTCCATTCGTGCAGGGCTCTGGGTGCTGCTTGAAAGCGTAGCCTCAATAGCGATTGGGCTCCATTTCCAGTTCGACATTGAAACGTTCGGCAATGTCTTTCTGGATGCGTTGCGCCAGATCCAGCAATTGCAGGCCGGTGGCCGCGCCGTAGTTGACCAGCACCAGCGCCTGCAACTTGTGCACGCCAGCATCAGCCTCGCGAAAACCTTTCCAGCCAGCGCGCTCGATCAGCCAGCCGGCAGCCAGTTTCATCTGCCCGTCCGGCTGCGCATAGGCCACCAGATCCGGGTGTTGCGCCTTGATCTGCTCGACCACCGCCGCTGATACCAGCGGATTCTTGAAGAAACTGCCGGCATTGCCGAGCACCACCGGGTCCGGCAGTTTCTCGCTGCGGATGCTGCAGATCGCGCGGCTGACGTCGGTGGGCGTCGGTTGCTCGATGCCCAGCTCGGTCAGGCGTTGACGCACCGGACCGTATTCCAGATGCAGATGCGCGACCCGATCAAGCTTGAAGCGCACCCGCAGGATCAGCCAACGCCCCGGCTGCTGCTTGAACAGGCTGTCGCGGTAGGCGAAGTTGCATTCTTCCAGGCTGAAGTCGCGCAGCTCGCCGGTCTGGCGATCCAGCGCGGTCAGCCCGGCGAACACATCCTTGATCTCGACGCCGTAGGCGCCGATGTTCTGCATCGGCGCCGCGCCAACAGTACCGGGGATCAGGCTGAGGTTTTCCAGACCGGAAAAACCCTGCGCCAGCGTGTGCTGCACGAACGGATGCCACGGCTCGCCGGCTTCAGCCTCGATCACCACGCGGTTGCCGTCATCGCTGATCAGCCGAATGCCACGGCTGGCCATGCGCAGTACCAGCGCCGGGATGTCTGCGGTCAGCAGCAAGTTGCTGCCGCCGCCGATCACCAGTAACGGCAGATCATGGGCAGTCGCATAGGCCAGGGCTTCGCGCACGTCGGCGTCGCTGTGGGCCTCGGCGAACAACTGCGCGCGCACATCCACGCCAAAACTGTTGAACGGTTTCAGCGAAACCTGTGATTGAAGCTGCAAACTCATAACCGGCCCTTCACTTCGATCAACAATTGGTCACACGCTGCCTCGATCAGGTCCAGCACCTGCTCGAAGCCCTGATCGCCGTCGTAGTACGGATCCGGCACTTCATCGACCACACCGGCATAACGGCGCAGGAACAGGTCCAGCTCGGCCTTGCCAGTGGACGGCTGCAGAGCCTTGAGGTTACGCAGGTTGCTGTTGTCCATGGCCAGAATCAGGTCGTAACTGGCGAAATCGGCGCGGCTGACCTGCTGCGCACGTTGCGCCGACAGGTCATAACCACGC
Organism: Pseudomonas sp. GM30; assembly: GCF_000282275.2. NCBI lineage: Bacteria > Pseudomonadati > Pseudomonadota > Gammaproteobacteria > Pseudomonadales > Pseudomonadaceae > Pseudomonas > Pseudomonas sp. GM30. The sequence goes on from NZ_AKJP02000031.1 coordinate 278,450, forward strand.
ACTTTGGCTGCGGCCTGGCTGCGCTTGTCCGGCGGGTTGCCGACGTGCCAGTCACCGGTGCCGGCGGAGGCCACTTCGACCTGATCCGCCAGCCCGGCTGCACGCAGTTTGTGACGGAGCACGCCTTCAGCGGTGGGCGAACGGCAGATGTTGCCCAGGCACACGAACAGAACGCGCATCAGGCCTCCAGCAGGCGACGAACGCGCTCGAGGTCTTCAACGGTATCGACCCCGGTTGGCGGCGCGATCAACGCATCGGCGACATGAATCCGCACGCCGTGCCACAGGGCACGCAGTTGTTCGAGGGATTCCGTGTTTTCCAGCCAGCACGGGCCCCAGCTCACGAAGTCCTGGAGGAACCCGGCACGGTAGGCATAAATGCCGATGTGGCGACGGTACGGCACGCCTTCGGGCAACTGCTCGCGGCTCTTGGCGAAGGCATCGCGGGCCCACGGCAAGGTGGCGCGACTGAAGGTCAGCGCCAGACCGTTGAGGTCGCTGACGACCTTGACCACGTTCGGGTTGAACAGGGTCTCCACGTCTTCGATCGGCTCGGCCAGGGTGGCCATGCGCGCTTCGGTGTGGGCCGCGAGATTGGCCGCGACCTGATCGATCACGCTCGGCGGGATCAGCGGCTCATCACCCTGCACGTTGACCACAATCGCGTCCGGCGCAAGACCCAGCTTCGCCGCGACTTCCGCCAGGCGGTCAGTCCCGGAATTGTGATCTTCACGGGTCAGCACCACTTCCGCGCCGAACACTTTGCAGGCCTCGACGATGCGCACATCGTCGGTCGCCACCACCACGCGGCTGGCGCTGCTTTTGCTCGCCTGTTCCCAGACGTGCTGGATCATCGGCTTGCCGGCGATCTCCAGCAGCGGTTTGCCCGGCAGGCGGGTCGAGGCGTAACGCGACGGGATGACAACGGTGAAGGCAGTGGTCATTTATCCAGACGCTCGTCGGTGGTCAGGGTACGCGCTTCGCTTTCGAGCATCACCGGGATGCCGTCGCGGATCGGATAGGCCAGCCCTGCGCCCTTGCTGATCAGTTCGGTCTTGTCGGCACTGAGCTTGAGCGGGCCTTTGCAGATCGGGCACGCGAGGATGTCGAGCAATTTGGTGTCCATGAACATTCCCTGGATAAAGAGTTAAGGCAAAAGACGATCGGGCAACAGGCGCATCAACTGGGTGTCGAACCAGGCCACGAAGGCCGGTGACGGCACGGCATCGACCGCCAGATACCACCAGTCGTCTGCTGCGAAGGCACGGCACTTCACCGCGTCCTTTTCGGTCATCACCAACGGCAATGACGGTGTGAAATTCAAGGCCTGCACGCTGTATTCGGCGTGGTCGGCAAACGCATGGGGGACTGCTCGCCAGTCTAGCGCTTCGAGGGTATTGAAGAAACGTTGCGGATTGCCGATCCCGGCCACCGCGTGCACCGCTTGACCAGCAGGAAAATGCTCGAGCGGCTGGCGCTCGCCACTGCGCAGATTGACCAGTGCCGTCGGTTGCAGGTGAAAGGCAAAACCGTCTTCACGATCCGCCGTGGCACCGTTGAACAGCACGCCATCAACGCTTTGCAGACGCTCGATCGGCTCGCGCAACGGGCCTGCCGGCAGGCAACGCTTGTTACCCAGACCTCGGGCGGCGTCGATCAGCACCAGCTCCAGATCCCGCGCCAAGCGATAATGCTGCATGCCGTCGTCGGAGAGGATCAGGTCCAGAGGTTCACTGGCGAGCAACGCTTTGACCGCCGCGCTGCGATCAGGGTCAATCATCAGCGGCACGCCGGTGCGCTGCACGATCAACAGCGGCTCATCGCCGGCGACGTCGGCGCCTTGATCGGCCTCGACCCGCCACGGCAGTTGCGGCGGTTTGGCACCATAGCCACGGCTGACCACGCCAACCCGCAGACCGGCGCGGCGGCAATGCTCGATCAGCCACAGGATCATCGGTGTCTTGCCGGTGCCGCCCACCGTGATGTTGCCGACCACGATCAACGGTACCGGTGGCTGATAGATCTGGCCTTCGCCGTCGAGAAAGCGCTGACGCTTGTTGACCACCACGCGGCGGTAGAGCATTTCCAGCGGCCGCAGCAGCGTCAGGGCCGGATGCCCCTGATACCACGCGGCGAGCAAACGATCGGACAGGCTCATCAGGATTTGGGCACCGCCTCGACCGTGGTCATGCGCAGATGGCTGAAACCGAGCTTGCCGGCCGCGTCCATGGCGGTGATCACTGATTGGTGTTGGGTCTTGCCGTCGGCGCTGATCGACAACGGCATGTTGGTGTCACCGTTGGCTTCTTTCTGCATGGCTTCCATCAGCGTTGCCAAGTCGTTTTTCGGCAGAATCTTGTTGTTCACCGAAAACACGCCTTCGGCGCTGATCGCGACGTCCAGCTGCTTGAGCTGCTGGTCTTCGGCCGGCGATCCGCTGACCGACTCCGGCAAATCAACACGCAACTGGGTCTCGCGGGTGAAGGTGGTGGTCACGACGAAAAACAGCAACAGGATGAACACTACGTCGATCAGCGACGCGAGGTTGATGTCGATCGTTTCCCGAGGCTTGCGACGGAATTTCACGCTTTGTCCCCGGCCAGATCGACGTCACGGTCGCCCTGCACCACTTCGACCAGCTTGATCGCTTCCTGCTCCATGCCCACCACCAGTTCGTCGATGCGGCGTTGCAGGAAACGGTGGAAGAACACCGACGGAATACCGACCATCAGGCCCGCCGCCGTGGTGATCAGCGCCTTGGAAATACCGCCGGCCAGTACCGAGGCGTTGGTGGTCATGCCGGAACCGGTGAAGGCGCTGAAAATGTCGATCATGCCCAGTACCGTGCCCAACAAGCCCAGCAATGGCGACATGGCGGCAATCGTGCCCAGCGCGTTGACGTAGCGTTCGAGCTCGTGAATCACCCGCGCGGCAGCTTCTTCGATGCATTCCTTCATGATCTCGCGACCATGCTTGGAGTTGGCCAGACCCGCGGCGAGGATTTCACCCAGCGGCGAATTGGCGCGCAATTCCTTGAGCTTTTCTTTATTGAGCTGCTTGTCCTTGATCCAGACCCAGACCTGGCCCAGCAGATGCTCGGGGGTGACGCGGCTGGCGCGCAGGGTCCACAGGCGCTCGGCGACAATCGCCATGGCCGCGATGGAACTCAGAATGATCGGCAACATCATCCAGCCGCCGGATTTGACCAATTCCCACACAGTGACAGTCCCCTCGAAAAAGTGCGCCACTTTACCATACCGGTTCGCGATTAAGACCCGCTGCCCCGACGACCTGATGCCACATTCGGCGATCCCGCGATCAATGGTGTTTCAACGCCAGAAACGCCGTTGTTGACGCATCAGCCACGGCGCCTGAAAGCTGCCCAGGCGCAGTTGAATGGCGCCGTGCTGCGCGCTGTCGTAGATGCGCAACCCTTGCTGGCGGTAACGCGCGAGCACCAGCGGGTGTGGATGACCGAACGAATTGCCCTGCCCCCGAGAGATCAGCACCGAATGCGGCTTCAAGTCCCTGAGCAAAGCCATCGACGAGGAACTGCGGCTGCCGTGGTGCGGTGCCTGCAGCCAGTGCGTCGGCACCGCCAACGAACTCTCCAGCAGAACCCGTTCGGCAGCCGTGTCGATATCGCCGGTCAGCAGCAGACGCTCGCCATTGGCCTCGATCTGCAACACGCAGGAGCGCTGATTGCTGTCATTGGCCGCCGACCATTGCCACAACTTAAACCGGACCCCGTCCCACTGCCATTGGCGCCCGCTTTCACAGGGCTCGGCGCGCAGTATGGCGGGCAGCCCCGGCGGATCGCCGCTGATCACCCGCGTCACTTTCAGCCGCCGCGATACCGCCAGCGCACCCCCGGCATGGTCGGCGTCGGCATGACTGAGCAGCATCAGGTCGATGCGCTTGACCCCCAGTTTGTGCAGCGCCGGCAGCACCACTCGCTCCCCCAGATCGAAATCGCCGAAGCGGGGGCCGGCATCATAAAGCAACGTGTGATGACGGGTGCGGATCAGGATCGACAGACCCTGACCGACATCGAGCTGCCAGATATCGGCCAGCCCCTCGGCCACCCGCTCGCGAGGCGGCGCCAGCAGAATCAACAGCAACGGCCAGCCCAACGGTCGCAATGGCACCCCGCGCGGCAATAGCAACAGCAAGGCACCGAGACTGCCGAGCAGCAAAACCCACCACGGCAGCGACGGCGAGATCCACGCCGGCCAAGCCCCGGCGATCACCGACAAGCCACGAAACAGCCAGTCGATCAAACCACCGGCCAGCCACAACAAGCCTGCACCGACGTAAGGCACCGGCAACAACAGCGTGCCGAGCAGCGCCGGTGGCAGCACCAGCAGACTGAGCCACGGCACCGCGAGCAGATTTGCCAATGGCCCGCTGAGGCTGATCGGCAAATTCAGCGCCAGCAACACCGGGCACAGCCCCAGCGCAATCAGCCATTGCGCCCGGGTCCAGGTCTGCCACCATTTCCACGCACCGAGCCGCCCGCCGAAGGTAAAAATCAAAATCCCCACAGCAGCGAACGACAGCCACAAACCCGGACGCAAACTGGCTAACGGGTCTAGCAACAGCAACGCATCGAATGCCAGCAACAGCGGCCACCACGCGCCGAGATGGCGAAAGCGCAGGCGCCACAACAACATCAGCCCGACCATCACGCAGGCCCGTTGCACCGGCACATCAAACCCGGCGAGCAAGCCGTAACCGAGCGCCGCGGCAAACGCCAGCCCACAGGCCCATGGCAGCCATGGCCAGCGCAGCGGCCACCAGCCGTAGCGCGCCAGCCCGGCGACCAACAGATAGATGACCGCCGCCAACATCCCGATGTGTTGACCGGAAATCACCAGCAGATGCACGGTGCCGGTGTCCTGCAGGATCTGCCAGTCCTCACGACTGAGCCCGGAGCCGTCGCCGAGCACCAGCGCCGTCAATGCACCGCCCCGGCCCTGCGCGTCCACTTCAAGCAAGCGCTGCCGAATACTGTCGCGCCAAGCCCAGTTTGCCTCCGCCAGGCGCTGACCATCCTTGATCGTGCCGGTCGCGCCGATGCGTTGCGCCAACAGCCAGGCTTCGTAATCGAAGGCGTCGGGATTGAGCAAACCACCGGGGCGCCTGAGCTTCACCGCCAGGCGCCAGCGCTCACCGCTGTTGAGCGGCGGCCCGGCGTACCACGCCAGACGCATCAACGACGGCAATTTTTCGTGTCGCGAGCGGGCATCGGCCAACTCGAACCGCACCACGCCCTCGCTGGTTTGCGGCAAACCGACCACCCGCCCTTCGACCCAACGGGTTTCGCCGTCAAGCGCTTCCGGCAGGCGATCATTCAACGCCCATTGCGCACTGACGCACGCCCAGGTGAAACCGAATAGCAGAAACGCCAGGGGATAGCTGCGAAACGGCAGCAACATCAGTCCCACCAACGGCAACAACATCATCAACCCGACCGGCGGTAAAACCGGCAAAAAAACCGGAACCAGCAGACCGACTGCCAGCGCCATCATCCCTGTGCGCATAAGCCCGTCCTTGAGAGTTCCTGCATTAGGCGTAGCTGGTATGAGGGCGGGTCGTCGTCAACAATTGTCACAAAGTCTGAATGGGCGCTTCGTAGAATCCAGACATACTTGCCGCCTTAACCGACCGAGAAGCCTTATGCCCCGGCGCTTATTCAAACGTTACATGCCCGATCCGACGAGCATCAGGGAACACAAATCCTTACGCTTTCTCGGCAAGTTGCTGCATGACCCGAACCTCTGGCACCTCAATCGGCATTCGGTGGCCCGGGCGATGGCCGTCGGCCTGTTCGCCGCGTTCCTGCCGATTCCGGCGCAGATGCTGGTGGCGGCGGCACTGGCGATCACCGTGCGCGGCAACATGCCGATTGCCGTCAGCCTCGTGTGGCTGACCAACCCGATCACCATGCCGGCGGTGTTTTTCTGTACTTATCAGGCCGGAGCCTGGTTGATGAATGTGCCCGCCCGCACCCTGCCCGATTCGTTGACCTGGGAATGGATCAGCGGAGAGCTCTCAACAATGTGGCAGCCTTTTTTGCTCGGGTCGGTGGTATGCGGGCTGCTACTCGGCATCCTCGCCTACTTCACGGTGATGCTGTATTGGCGCTGGTGGGTGGCGCGGCAATGGGCGCGGCGCAAGAAAAGCCGCATGCGCTGAATGCAAAACGGCCTCCGCAGTGGGAGGCCGTTCAGTTTTGTGTTGTCTGCATTCGCGAGCAAGCTCGCTCCCACATTGGATCAGGTCCGCATCCCGCGCCCACTCACCAGCAACCGCGCACAACCGAGGTACAACACCACGGTCGCCACCAGCATGAAGGTGATCGCGATGCCGATCTTGATATCCGACACCCCGAGAATGCCGTAACGGAAGGCATTGACCATGTGCAGCACCGGGTTGGCCAGCGACACGGTCTGCCAGAACGGCGGCAGCAAGGTGATCGAGTAAAACACCCCACCCAGGTAGGTCAGCGGGGTCAGCACAAACGTCGGGATGATCGAAATATCATCGAAGTTGCGCGCAAATACCGCGTTGATGAAGCCCAGCAGCGAGAAGATCGTCGCGGTCAGGATCACCACCAGCAAGGTCACGCCGAGGTGATGCACCTGCAGATGAGTGAAGAACAGCGACAGAATGGTCACGATGACCCCGACCATCAAACCGCGCAGCACGCCGCCAATGGTGAAGCCGATCAGGATGGTGTGCGGCGACACCGGCGAGACCATCAGCTCCTCAATGGAACGCTGAAACTTGCTGCCAAAGAAACTCGAGACCACGTTACCGTAGGAGTTGGTGATCACCGACATCATGATCAGTCCCGGCACGATGTACTCCATGTAACTGAAGCCACCCATGCCGCCAATCTGCTTGCCGATCAGGTTACCGAAAATCACGAAGTACAGAACCATGGTGATCGCCGGCGGCAGCAGGGTCTGCGGCCAGATCCGCGTGAAGCGTTTGACCTCGCGATAAACGATGGTCTGGAGGGCGACGAGGTTGGGGCGGAACTCGGAACTCATACCGCCACCTTCGACAGATTTTTCTCCACCAGGGACACGAACAGCTCCTCGAGGCGATTGGTTTTGTTACGCAGGCTCAACACTTCGATGTTCTGCTGCGCCAATTGGGTGAACAGCGCGGTGATGCCCATGGATTTGTCGACCTGGACTTCCAGGGTATGGCCGTCGAGCAAACGGGCGGGATAGCCGAGCAATTGCGGCGCGGCGTGCAAGTCGTTTTTCAGATCCAGCAGGAAGGTTTCGACGTGCAACTGGCCCAGCAGCTGTTTCATGCTGGTGTTCTCGACGATGGTGCCGTGATCGATGATGCCGATGTTGCGGCACAACTGCTCGGCCTCTTCCAGGTAGTGCGTGGTGAGGATGATGGTGATGCCTTTCTGGTTCAGCTCGGTGAGGAACGTCCACATCGAGCGACGCAGTTCGATGTCGACGCCAGCGGTCGGCTCATCGAGGATCAGCAGGCGCGGCTCATGCACCAGGGCACGGGCAATCATCAGACGTCGCTTCATGCCGCCGGACAGCGAACGCGACGGCACATCGCGCTTGTCCCACAGGCCGAGCTGGGTCAGGTACTGCTCGGCGCGTTCCTTGGCGATCTTCGCCGGGATGCCGTAATAACCGGCCTGAGTCACGACGATGTCGAAAGTCTTTTCGAACTGGTTGAAGTTGAATTCCTGGGGCACCACGCCGATCGAACGCTTGAGCGCGGCGGGATTCTTGTCCAGGTCATGACCGAAGATATTCACCGTGCCGCTGGTCTTGTTGACCAGGGTCGAGAGAATGCCGATGGTCGTGGATTTGCCGGCGCCGTTGGGGCCGAGCAAGGCGAAAAAGTCACCTTCGGCGACGTCCAGATCGATACCACTCAAGGCCTGGAACCCGTTGCCGTAGGTTTTGGTTAGCTGCCGGATGGACAGAGCGGAACTCATATCGGATTTACGCACCAAGAAGGGAAGAAAAGGAAAGATTGGGCCGGGCGGCGAACAAAACAACCACGGCGCATGAGCGCAATGGTGCTTGCCGCCGCTACACAAGTACAGTCAAGAGTGTCGATAGTTATTATCAAGTCAACGCGGTCATGACTGCTTTCTGATAAGCCGGACGCTGCTTCAACCGTGCATACCACGCTTCCAGATGCGGCTGCGCGGTGCGTTCGATCGGCATCTCGAACCAGGCATAAATGAAACTGCCCAGCGGAATATCGCCCATGCCGATTTCGCTGCCGGACAGGTATGGCTGGCTGGCAAGGGCCTGATCGGCCATGGCCAGCAGCGCCGTGCACTCCTTGATCGCGGCGTTGATTGCCGGCCAGTCCTGCTGGTCCGCTGGCGTGCGCAGCACGCCCCAGAACACGGTGCGAAATGGTCCGGCAAAACTCGAGGTGGTCCAGTCCATCCACTTGTCCGCGATGGCCCGGGCTTGCAGGTCTGCCGGATACCAGGCGCTGTTCGGTGCATGCCTGGCCAGCAGGTAACGCACGATGGCATTCGATTCCCACAGCACGAAACCATCATCTTCGATCACCGGTACCCGGCCGTTCGGGTTCATCGCCCGGTATTCAGGCGTGTCGACCACACCGAAGGCGCCGCCGGCGTCAATCGCCTCGTAGGCCAGGCCCAGTTCCTCGGCGGCCCACAGTGGCTTCCTGACATTCGATGAGTTTTTCCGTCCCCAGATCTTCAGCATGACCGCCTCTTTTCAAGTGAGTGGGCAGGCAGCATACGCCGGATCAGACCCGACTCAAATCACTCTGCATATCGCCCAGCACCTTCGCCTGATGCTCGCCAAACAGATGCGGGTAGCATTTTTCCAGGTGTTCGAAGAAGAACTGCTCCGGCACATCGGTGAACTGGCCGTGATCGACCAGATACTCCATCAACAGCGCGCCGTCACGGTTGTACGGATGGAAAACGCTGTCATTGATCCCGTCAAAGTCCAACGGTGCGACGTTGAACAGCTCGCAGAGTTGCTGATTGAAGGCCGGCGTAGCTTTGACCCAGCGCTCGTTGAGGAACAGTTCGGTGTAACCGTGCATGGCGAACACATCGCTGCGCAACAACTCCAGCAAACGCGGGGTCGACAGGTGATTCTTGACGTCGGCCAGACCGATGCGTGCGGGAATGCCGCAATGCCGTGCGCACCCGGCCAGCAATGTGGCCTTGGGCACGCAATAACTTTCCCCGGCCGCCAGCGCATGACTGCCGCACAGGGTCTGCGGGTCGAGGCTGAAGGTATACGGGTTGTAGCGCACCGCTTCGCGCACGGCGTAATAGAGACTGATCGCCTGCGCGAGCGGGTCGCGGCTGGCACCGCGGTGTTGTTCGGCGAACTCCACCACTGCCGGGTGGTCACTATCGATGAAGCGGCCGGGGCTCAGATACTCGCGCATGACGATGTTCTCCTGGGTGAGCCCCGAGTCTAGCGACAGCTCAAGCACAGAGATAACGACGTTTCGGCCAAACATGCACGCGAAGACGCGGGAACGGCGAACGATTTCCCACGGGTGTTGCCCACCGAACCTACGAAAACCATCCGGGGTTTCCCACGAGTTCAATCACCAGGTTCTGACCACCCGGTTTTACAGATGCCGTCTAAGCTCTGGAGGGTCGATTTGCCTTGGTTCACGGAGGATTACATATGCTGTTGTTGTGGATATTGGTTCTGATCGTCGGTGTGGCGTATCTCGCCCACCGCCGCATCGCCCCCCTGCCCGCGTTGGGTATCGTCGCCATTTACCTGCTGGCGATGGGTATTTTCAGCCATGCCCCGGGCTGGTTGCTGCTGGTGTTGTGGGTGGTGCTTGCGGCGGTTGCCGCGCCGTTGCTGCTGCCTGACCTGCGCCGCAAACACTTCACCGCGCCGCTGTTCAACTGGTTCCAGAAAACCCTGCCACCGATGTCGCAGACCGAACGCGACGCGATCGATGCCGGCACCGTGTGGTGGGACGGCGAGCTGTTCAGCGGCCGCCCCGACTGGGACAAACTGCTGTCCTATCCCAAGGCGCAACTGAGCGAAGAGGAACAGGCGTTCATCGACGGCCCGACCGAAGAGCTCTGCGCGATGGTCACTGACTGGCAGATCGGCCAGTCGATGGACCTGCCGCCCGAAGCCTGGAGCCACATCAAGGAACACGGCTTCTTCGCCCTGATCATTCCCAAGGAATTCGGCGGCAAGGGCTTTTCCGCCTACGCCCACTCGCAGGTGGCGATGAAACTCGCGACCCGCAGTGGCGACCTTGCTTCCACCGTGATGGTGCCCAACTCCCTCGGCCCGGCCGAACTGCTGCTGCATTACGGCACCGACGAGCAACGCAATCACTACCTGCCGCGACTGGCCCGTGGTGATGACATTCCGTGTTTCGCCCTCACCGGCCCGCTGGCCGGCTCCGATGCCGGCGCCATGCCGGACACCGGGATCATCTGCAAAGGTGAATGGGAAGGCGAGGAAGTCATCGGCCTGCGCCTGAACTGGGAAAAACGCTACATCACCCTCGGCCCGGTCGCGACCCTGCTCGGTCTGGCCTTCAAGGCCTACGATCCGGAACATCTGCTGGGCGACAAGGAAGATCTCGGCATCAGCCTGGCACTGATCCCCACCGATACACCGGGCGTGGAAATCGGCCGTCGTCACCTGCCACTGGGTGCCGCGTTCATGAACGGCCCGAACTCGGGCAAAGACGTGTTCATCCCGCTGGACTACCTCATCGGCGGCCAGGACATGCTCGGCAAGGGCTGGATGATGCTGATGAACTGCCTGTCGGTCGGGCGTTCGATTTCGCTGCCGGCAGTCGGCACTGGCGCGGCCAAGTTCACCAGTCTGGTGACCGGTCAATACGCGCAGATTCGTGAGCAGTTCAACGTCCCGCTGTCGGCCTTCGAAGGCATTCAGGAAGCCATGGCACGCATCGGCGGCAACGCCTGGATGATGGACGCCGCGCGCATGCTCACCGCCAACGCGGTGGATCTGGGCGAGAAACCGTCGGTGCTGTCGGCGATCCTCAAGTATCACCTGACCGAACGCGGCCGCGAGTGCATCACCCACGCCATGGATGTACACGGCGGCAAGGCGATCATCATGGGGCCGAACAATTACCTCGGGCGCAGCTGGAATGGCGCGCCGATCTTCATCACCGTGGAAGGCGCGAACATCCTCTCGCGCAACCTGATGATCTTCGGTCAGGGCGCCATTCGCTGCCATCCGTTCGTCCTCAAGGAAATGGCCCTCGCCGGCCGTGAAGACAAGGAACAGGCACTAAAAGAATTCGATGGCCTGCTGCTCAAACACATCGGTTTTGCCGTCAGCAATGCCGCCAGCACCCTGGTGCTGAACCTGGGCCTGGGCCACTTCGAACATGCACCCGGGGACAGGATCAGCCAGGGTTACTTCCGCGCGCTGAACCGTCAGGCAGCGGCTTTCGCCATGCTCGCCGACTTCAGCATGATGTTGCTGGGTGGCGAACTGAAGCGTCGCGAACGCCTGTCCGCACGTCTGGGCGATGTGTTGAGCAACCTGTATCTGGCCTCCGCTGCGCTCAAGCGTTATCACGACCTGGATTCGCCGGCGCATATGGAGCCGCTGTTCCGCTGGGCCATGGAAGAAAGCCTCGGCCAGTCGGAACGGGCGCTGGATGAGCTGCTGAGCAACTTCCCGAACAAAGTGTTTGGCTGCCTGCTGCGAGTGATCGTGTTCCCGTTCGGCCGTCGCCACAAAGGCCCATCGGACAAGCTCGGTGCCGAAGTCGCCGCAGTGATCGGCCGGGCCAAAGGCGATCCGACCCTCGAAGAACTGCTCGCCGGCTGCTATCGCCCGCAGTCCGCCGACGATGCCGTTGGTGCCCTGCAACACGCCAGCGATCTGCTGAATGCCGCACAACCGCTGCACAAGAAACTGCACACGGCGCTGAAAAGCGGTCAGGTCAAACCGGTCGCCGGCGAACACGCCATCGACGCCGCACTGGAGGCCGGGGTGTTGCAAGCGGCGGAAGCGCAGACCCTGCGCGACGCCGAAGCGGCACGGCGCAAGGTGATCGACGTCGATGATTTCGACAAGGAAGAACTGAAGCAGGCTGAGGGCAAAGTCCGCTGATGCTGACGACCGTGTAGCTGTTTATTTGTGAAAAACGGGCGCGACAGCTTTATACTCCCGCGCCCGTTTTGCTCTTGAGGACTTATCTCGTGTCCAACGTCGTTGCCGATCATCTGGTTTTGCTCGACCACCTGCGCAGTATCCTGGTCGCCGTAGGTGAGGCCGAACAGGTTCCCGAAGAAAGCCATGCCTTGTTCCTGGAGCGCTTTGACGAACTGCTGGCGTCCCTGCCGATCGATCCGATCGAAAGCCAGTACCTGGGCCAGGACATCCTGACCCAAGTAATTACCCGTTATCCGCAAATTGCCCACCTGATTCCGCGGGATCTGCTGTGGTTCTTCGCTGGCGACTGCCTGCATTACCTGTCCGATGAAGAAATCGACCTGTATCAGGCACTGGAAGAACGTCGCTACGAAGCCGAACAGAACGACGAACCGTTCGACTGGAATCAGGAAAAACAGCTGCTGGCGATGTCTGCCCAGGACAGCAAGCACTGAGTTTCTGCCCGGTTACGAAAAGGCCCGCATGGTGATCCACGCGGGCCTTTTTATTGTTCGGCGTTTACAACAATCCTTCGCTTTCGGGCAGCTCGTAGGCCATCGCTAGATTATTCGGCGCCCCCGCCTTGCCCGGCTTGCTCAACGTCGGCTCTTTCTCCAGACATTCCACCAGATAATCAATGAATACCCGCAACTTCGGCGGCAGGTAACGCGTCGGTGAGTGCAGCAGCCACAGACCACCGTGGTAGGAAGCGAGAAACGTCCACTCCGGCAGCACCTGCACAATCAACTTCTGCTCCAGCGCATAACGCGCAGTGAAGTACGGCAAGCTGCCAATACCAATGTGCTGCAACACTGCCCCGAGCCGCACGCCGGTATGGTTGGCGGCATAGCGGCCACGCACGCCGACGGTCACCGCTTTGCTGCCCTTCTTAAATTTCCAGCGTGCATCGCTCGGGGTTTCCCCCAGATAGATGCAGCTGTGATCGAGCAGGTCATGCGGATGCGTCGGCGTGCCATGTTCGGCCAGGTATTGCGGGGTGGCGCAGAGCAAATGGTCGATGGTCAGCAACTGCCGTCCAACCAGCCCGGCCGGCGGTCGATCAGTGATGCGAATCGCCAGGTCGACATGATCGTCGATCAGATCAACCTGGCGGTCTTCCAGCAGCAACTCGACATCGACTTTCGGATAACGCCGCAGAAACTCAGGCATGTGCGGATGAATCACGAAACGCCCGACCGCTTTCGGCACACTGACCCGCACCCGCCCTTCCGCCTCGTGGGTGAACTGCCCGCTGATCTCCATCACCGATTTGGCGGCGCTGACCATCTCCTGACAGCGCTTGAACACTTCCTCGCCACCGTCGCTCAGGCGCAGTTTGCGCGTGGTGCGCTGCAGCAAACGCGTGGCCAAGGCCTTTTCCAGGCGGGAAATGCTGCGACTGATCGCCGACGGCGACGAGCCCAATTGGCGGGCCGCCTCGGAAAAACTGCCGGTCTCCACGACCTTGACGAAGATCGCCATTTCACCAAGCAGTGGCAGCGGAAGATTGATGCTCACAGCGCACAAGTCCTTTGATGTTTGAACGGATTATCACGTTATTGCACGATTCATATAATAAAAACAGACACTTTAATAAGGGCATGGAATATGACGCTTCGCCTCTTTTTCCATAGTGATGACCTCAAGGCTAATGTGGAAGTCCTCGACTGCACGCCCCACGAGAACGAATTTGCCGTGGTGCTGCGCGCCACGCTGTTTCATCCGCAAGGCGGTGGTCAGCCTTGTGACACCGGCATGATCGGCGAAAGCCAGGTGCTGCGCGTGGTGCAGGAACCTGACCGGATCGTGCATTACGTCGATCGCCCGGTAAAACCGGGCATGACCTGCATTCATGTGGATGAACAACGGCGCCGCTACAACACTCGCATGCATTCGGCCGGGCACCTGATCGGGCATTTCCTGCAGGCCATGGGCTGGACGCCGATCAAGGCGCACCACTGGCCGGACGAGGGCCGGGTGCAATTCAAGCCGGGCGATGCCGCTCAGGAAGTCGACGCGCCAACCGTTCAACACGGTATCAGTCAGTGGATCGAACACGATCTGCCGCGCCTGACCTCGCTGCGCGAAGGCGCGCGGGAAATCGGCTTCGGCGAGCTGCCGGCCTATGGCTGCGGTGGCACCCATGTACGCAGCCTGAAGGATTTGGGCACAGTCACGATCGCCTCGCTTTCGCAGAAGAAAGGCACGTTATCCGTCCACTACAGCGTGGATTAAGCATCTCGGACGCTGCTCCGCGCAGCGTTCGACGCCGGGGAACCGCACTCGCCGGTTCCGTTGACTATCGATAGATGGACCTAAAAACAATGATGCTAGACGTCGAGCGTCTCGATGAGACGTGCATAAAAAAACTGGCCAACGAAGAAGTCCTCGCCATCCGCGTCAAAGGCTTCTTGCCCGAGCCGCTGGCGATCGAGATTGGCGACAAGATTCTTGCTCCGGGCTTCGAGGGCTACATCAACGCGCCGAGCATCGGCCGCATCGGCATGGCGTTTTACGAGGCGGAAAATCAGCCGCTGCTGATCGAGGACTACTTCGAACGCGCCACCCGCAACATCGCCGAACTGCGCGAGCGCTGTGCGCCCTACTCCTCGCCGGTCGACACCCTGCGTTGCATGCTCGACGAGTCGTGGCCGGCCGGCGCGCATCTGGAAAACCTCTATGGGCGCAAGATGTATGTCGGCCTGTCGCGGGTGGTCAAACCCGGCGTGTGCTTCCTCGCCCACCACGACATTTTCGCCAAGGACGCTCCGGACAGCTTTCAGGCCCGCAGCCTGGAAGCGCAATTCGCCTGCAACGTGTACCTGAACATGCCGACCGAGGGCGGCGCACTGCAGATGTGGGACGACGACATCACCCCGGATCAGTTCGACCAGATGCGTGGCGACAGTTACGGCATCGACCCGGCGCTGCTCGGCCCACCGACCCTGGAAGTGCGGCCGCAGCCGGGAGATTTCATCATGTTCAATTCGCGCTGCATGCACTCGGTGACCCCGGGCGTAACGGATCCGCGACTGAGCCTTTCGTTCTTTGTCGGCTATCGCGGCAATGCTTCACCCCTGACCTTCTGGAGCTGAGATGTTATCGAACTACCTGGGCGAGTTTCTGGCGCTGGCCACCATTCACTTTCTGGCCGTGGTCGCTCCCGGCCCGGACTTTGCCGTGACCATTCGCCAAAGCGTGCGCTTCGGCCGACTGGTGGGCATCTGCACCGCACTGGGCATCGGCGCCGGCATTTCCGTGCACGTTCTCTACACCTTGCTCGGGGTTGGCGCCCTGATGCACACCACGCCGTGGTTGCTGACGGTGGCCAAGGTGATCGGTGGCGCGTACATCTTCTATCTCGGCATCAGCCTGATCCGCAGTAAACCGAAGACCACGCTAGAAGGCGAAAATAGCGCTGACGAGCCGCTGGTCGAGCAGTCGCTGTTCAAGGCGTTCAGCACCGGTTTTCTGACCAATGCCACCAACCCCAAAGCCACGCTGTTCTTCCTGGCGATCTTCACCACGATCATCAGCGCCAGCACCCCGCTGAATATTCAGGCGCTGTATGGGGTGTGGATGTGCTTCGTCAATGCGCTGTGGTTTGTGATCGTCGCGCTGTTTTTCTCCAGCAGCCGGGTACGCAACCTGTTCATGCGCATGGGCCATTGGTTCGAGCGCAGCATGGGTGTGATCCTGATTCTGTTCGCCGGCAGGCTGGTGCTGTCGATGTAAACGCTGCGCCCAAAAACAAGGCCCGATCAGTTGCACACTGCTCGGGCCTTTTTCGTTTGTGCGCCGCTTTTGCATTTCTGTGCGACGGATCCCACTTCAGGGACTCCCCTTAAACACCTTCGCGGTGTTAGTTTGGAAAAGATTTGTTTCAACTTTCAAACACTTCCCTCTCAACTGCCTGCAAAGGAATGCCCACCGCAATGAATTTTTCTTTCAAGCGCCTGGCTGCTGCCAGCCTGGCTCTGGCCAGTCTTTCGTCGTTCACCCTGCCTGCCCAGGCCAACATCACCCCTGAGCAAAGTGCTGCGATCCTCAAGACCTTCAGCGATACGACGGTCAGCGATTTTCGTCAGTTTCTCGGTGCCGTCGCGAAAAGCGATCTGAGCAAGACCGACAACCTCGCCCCGGCGATCAATGGTTTTCTCGACAACAAGACCCTGACCGCCGAGCAGCAGAACGAGATCAATCGTCTGCTGGGCATCTACACCCGCGCCAAGTACGGCAAAGCCGCCCTGGAAACCCTGCGCGAACTGGTGGAAATCCCGACCTTCCAGAAAGAAGGTGTGGCCCAGCACGACAACCCGGAGTTCATCAAGATCGCCGAAAAGATCAAGAACCTGGCCGAATCGTTCAACCTGAAGTTCCGCAACGTCGACAACCGCGTCTATGAAATTTCCCTCGACGGCAGCGGCGACGAAGTCGTGGGCATCCACGCGCATGCCGACGTGGTGCCGGTCACCCCGGAAAACTGGGTGCTGAAAGACGGCACCAAACTCGATCCGTTCAAAGTCACGCTGATCGGCAACCGCATGTACGGTCGCGGCACCGAAGACGACAAGAATGGCATCGTCGTCGCCCTGTACGCGATGAAAGTGATCAAGGAAGAAAAGCTGCCATTGGCACGCAATTTCAAACTGCTGGTGGACACTACCGAAGAAACCACCGGCGACGCGATCCCGTATTACTTCGAACACAACCCGACGCCGAACTACAACATGGCGCTGGACGGTGGCTACCCGGTGGTCATCGCCGAGAAAGGCTACGGCACGGTCATGGCCAACTTCCCGCTGCGCAAGGCTGAAGGCAGCGGCGCAGAAATCATCTCGATGACCGGCGGCCTGGCAACCAACCAGATTCCATCGGTTTCGGTCGCGACCCTCGTCAGCGACCAGCCCGAGCAACTGGCGGCGAGCCTGCAAAAGGCCGGCAACGAGTACGCAAAAAAACACGGTGGTGACTTCGAAGTCGCGGCCAAGGTTGATGGCAAAGACGTCAAGCTGAGCGTCACCGGTGTGTCCGCGCACTCCTCCGAGCCCGATTCCGGCGTCAACCCGGTCGCACGGATGCTCGACTTCATCAACAGCCTCGACGGCAAGGTGGCGCTCAAGCACAACCAGATCACCGACGCTGCACGCTATGCGTCCAACAACTGGGGCCTGGATTACCTCGGAAAAAAACTCGGCGTGGGCTTCTCCGATTCGTTCATGGGTCCGCTGACCACCTCGCTGACCTACGTTGGCGTGGACGACAAAGCCTTCAAACTGGCAGTCAACCTGCGCGTGCCGAAGGGCAAATCGCCAGAAGTGCTGAAGAAAGAAATCGCTGACAAGCTGGCGGCCTGGAGCAAGAAAACCCACGTTGCCGTGAACTTCACCTACTCGATCGCCGAACCGATGTACCGCAATCCGGAAGGCGAATGGGTCAAAGCCCTGCTGGCGGTGTCCACCGAAAATCTGGGCATGAAGCACGAGTTCGGCACGTCTGCCGGCGCAACCTCGGTACATGAACTGCCGAATGGCGTGCAATTCGGCCTGGCGCGACCTGAGGTGAAATACACCGGGCATACCGATGGCGAGTTCAAGACGGTTGACCAGTTCCTGCTGGATCTGCAGATCGTCACGGAAATGATGGGGCGTGTCGGCCAGCTACCGAAGCTCTGATAAGGCACAGGCCCGTGCTTCAGCGGGCCTGACGTGAAAACAAAAAAGGACCCGAAGGTCCTTTTTGTTGCGTTCAAAACGCTGCACAAACAAAAACGCCGATCATCACTGATCGGCGTTTTTGTGAAATTGGAGCGGGAAACGAGACTCGAACTCGCGACCCCGACCTTGGCAAGGTCGTGCTCTACCAACTGAGCTATTCCCGCAATGGCGTCCCCTAGGGGACTCGAACCCCTGTTACCGCCGTGAAAGGGCGGTGTCCTAGGCCACTAGACGAAGGGGACAGGCTACAACTTTCACTAATAAAAACGCCGCTCACTGAGCGGCGCTTTTAGAATTTGGAGCGGGAAACGAGACTCGAACTCGCGACCCCGACCTTGGCAAGGTCGTGCTCTACCAACTGAGCTATTCCCGCAAATGGCGTCCCCTAGGGGACTCGAACCCCTGTTACCGCCGTGAAAGGGCGGTGTCCTAGGCCACTAGACGAAGGGGACACGCTACCCGGAACACATGGTGTGTGTTTCGGTGTCCAGACCCGCGTCCGAAGACTTGGTTCTGGTTTCACTCAGCCCCGCCCGAAAGCAGTGCTGTTTAAAATTGGAGCGGGAAACGAGACTCGAACTCGCGACCCCGACCTTGGCAAGGTCGTGCTCTACCAACTGAGCTATTCCCGCATTGGCGTCCCCTAGGGGACTCGAACCCCTGTTACCGCCGTGAAAGGGCGGTGTCCTAGGCCACTAGACGAAGGGGACACGCTACAACATTCACTCCCTGCCGCGTTTCGCTGTGTGCTTTACGCTGCAAGTGGCGCGCATTCTATGGATGGTTTGAGAGGTCGTCAACCCCCGAATATAAATTTATTTAAATCAATGACTTCGACCTGCTTTACGGGAGCATTCGGACTTTTCCGTCGCCCGACGATTGACGCCTATATTCCGCCACTCGCCAAGGCGTTATAGTCCGCAACACAATGATGGCAATCTGCGCACCTTGCGCCAGCATTCATATAAGCAGTGTGCAGCCGATATAGACAGAAGCTGCTGAATCAACTCGTCGAGCGGCGCTGGGCGCCTGAATGTCCAGCCACTACACTCGCATGCGAACCCTATAAAGAGGTCTTACCGGTGACACCACTCATGATCACCCTGCTAGTCATAGCCGGGATCGCAATTCTGATCGCCATTGGCTACATGAACCATGTGGTGGAAAACAACAAACTGGAGAAGGCCCGCACCAAAGTCGAACTCAACGACCGCCTGCGCCGCTGCGGCGAACTGACCGAAACCTTCCCCGGCCAGTTCATGACCCCGGCACTCAAGCTGCTGCTGACCCGTCTGGAACTGAACGTCTGCCAACGCCTGCTGAACCTGGAAAAAACCAGCGCTACCCTGAAAGCGCGGATCACCGAACTCAGCGCACTGGTGGCCCAGGGCGAATCGATCCCGGTCAACAACCCGCCGGCACCGATCCTGACCGAGGCCAAAGCCAAAGACGTCCGCTTCCTGCTCGAAGCCCTGCACGGCCAGATCACCCGCGCCGCCCACGACGGCTTCCTGCCACCAAACGAAGCCAAACACTGGATCAAGGAAGTCCGCCACATCCTGGTCCTGCTGCACATCGAATTCTTCAACAACCTCGGCCAACAATCCCTGCAACAAAACCAACCCGGCCAGGCCCGCCTCGCCTTCGAACGCGGCGTGCAATACCTGCGCAAACAGCAAGACCCGCAGATGTACGCGGAACAACTGCAATACCTGGAAAAACTCCTGGCCCGCGCCAATGCCCAGGTCATGGACAAGATTGCCCCGGTCGAGGGCGAAGTAAACCAGTTGACCGAAGGCCTCAAAGAAGTCGAAGCCGATGCGGACTGGAAAAAGAAAGTGATCTACGACTGATGGTCGAGAGTTGAGAGAAGCCACCGAGAGGTGGCTTTTTTGTGGATAGTGGGCTGACTGCCATTGAAAATATTCAGTTAGAGAATGGTTGGCTCTCAGGACGCCATCGCGAGCAGGCTCACTCCTACAGAAAAGCAAAGCAGTCCAGACAGACCGCATGCTCTTCACCACTCAAATGGCCGAGTGTCAGCTCGCCGAAAGCTCTTGATCTTGCCGTGCCGGCCCCATCGGCAGGCTGAGTGGAGGGGTTTATCCGGGGGTGGGAGCGCAGCGACCGTTTGGCGCAGCCAAACACATCGAGAGGAGGTGCAGCGAAGCAAACCGGAGGCGATGCGCCCGGATGAATCCCGCAACGAAGGAACCCGAGCCTAAGCGAGGGCCGAACGCCGGGGCCCAGACCTTTGCTTCCTTTGGGCGTTTGCCAACGGGAGTCGCCGTAAGGGCGAAACCGCCAGCCGCAACACCCGAACGCAACGGATATACA